>NZ_JANXUQ010000221.1 GCF_025356155.1 Rhodoferax sp.
CGGCCCACCACACACCACGCGCGCCCCACCATGTTGAACCGCCGCACCCTGATACACGCCAGCGCCGCCAGTAGCCTTGGCGCGCTGGGGCTGGGTACGCCTGCAATGGTGGGCGCGCAGGTACCCCCGCCCGAGATTGCCACCGAACTGTCCGGCGCGTTGTGGGCCGGCACGGGCCGCATGCGCTATTTCACCTTCAATGTCTACGATGCCACGCTGTGGGTGGCGCCTGGCTTTAGTGCCAAGCAATATGCGCAATCGGCCTTCGCGCTGGACCTGAGCTACCTGCGCAGCCTGGACGGCCACGCCATCGCCCAGCGCTCCCTGGTGGAAATGCGCAGGGGCGCAACCCTGACGCCCGCGCAAGAGCAACGCTGGCTGGCCGACATGCAACAAGCGTTTCCCGACGTCAAGGCGGGCGACCACATCACCGGCCTGCACCAGCCCGGCGTGGGTGCGCGCTTCTGGTTCAATGGGGCAGCGCGTGCGCAGGTGGCCGACCCTGAATTCAGCCGCCTGTTCTTTGGCATCTGGCTGGCCGAGACCACCAGCGAGCCGCGTTTGCGCACCGCACTGCTGGCGAAAGCGCCTGCATGAATACGGCCAACGCGCCCGGCATGGCCTTTACTTGGCGCCAAGGCTGGCGCTACGGGTTGATGGGCTTGCCGCTGGCCTTTGTGGCGCTGCCGCTGTATGTACTGCTGCCCAACCACTACGCACGGTCGTTTGGAGTGCCGTTGGCCACTTTGGGCGTATTGTTGCTGGCCGCCCGTTTGTTTGATGCCATCATCGACCCACTGCTGGGGCGCTGGAGCGATGGACTGTTTGCCCGCTCACCCGCCGTAGTGCTGCGCTGGGGCGCCGTTGCGGCGATGGCATTGGGCCTGGGGTTTGCGGCGCTGTTTTTTCCGCCGGTGCGGGGCTTGCAGCCTTTGCTGGCATGGGCCGCCGCCGCTCTGGCGTTGACCTACGCAGCTTACAGCGCATTGAGCGTGCTGCACCAGTCTTGGGGCGCACGCTTGGGCGGTGATGAGGTGCAACGCAGCCATGTGGTCGCGTGGCGCGAAGGACTAGGTCTTATAGGCGTGGTAGTTGCATCCATTAGCCCTGTAGCCCTCGGATTACCTATCACTACTGCTCTTCTTTTTGTAGCACTTGCTTTGGCGTGGCTGGCTTGGCGGCGGGCCGTGTCGCCGCCCCCAACTGCGCCTTTAGCTGCGGCATTCACGCCGCCGCGCACAGCGCCAGGGCAGGCCATCGGCGACCAGGCCACGCGCCCCGGCATGGCCTTGCCGTTCAGCCGCCCCGGCTTTCGCGGGCTGCTGGCGGTGTTTATCGTGAACGGCATTGCCAGCGCGCTTCCCGCCACCTTGCTGCTGTTTTTTGTGCAAGACCGCCTGCAGGCACCGCCTGCGTGGGAGCCGCTGTTTTTGGGCAGTTATTTCATTTGCGCAGCGCTGGCCATTCCGTTGTGGCTGCGCCTGGTGGGCCGCATCGGCCTGGCGCGCACCTGGGGGGTCGGCATGCTGCTGTCGGTTGCAGTATTCGTCTTTGCGCTTGCGCTGGGTGCAGGTGACTTTGCCGGGTTCCTGGTTGTTTGCGCGCTGTCGGGCGCCGCACTGGGCACCGATCTGGCCTTACCTGCAGCGCTGCTGGCCGGCGCCATCGCCGACAGTGGCGACCGTGGCCGGGCCGAGGGCGCCTACTTTGGCTGGTGGAATTTTGCGACCAAGCTCAACCTGGCACTGGCCGCCGGTGTGGCGCTGCCGGTACTGGGCGCCTTAGGCTATGTGCCGGGCACGCGCGACCCGCAAGCTTTGCAGGTTCTGAGCTGGGCCTATTGCCTGTTGCCTTGCGCACTGAAGCTGCTAGCGGCGCTGCTGTTGTACCTGCTCATTCTGCGGAAAAACGTTGCACCGCAACCGCATCCGTTCGCTGCCACCTCTAACCACCTCCGTTGACCGCGACGGCCCATCGGGAGACACCACATGATGATGATGAAAAGACGATTGATCCTTGCGCTGGCCAGCGTCAGTGCTACGCTGCTATTGGGTGGTTGTGCCAGCCAGAGCATCGAAAACTACGCCAGCCAGCAACCGGCGCTGGATCTTCAGCAATACTTCAACGGCACGCTGGACGCCTATGGTGTGTTCACCGACCGATCCGGCGCGGTGGTCAAGCGCTTTACCGTACTGATGCTGTGCAGTTGGACGGGTGACGACGGCGTGTTGAACGAAGACTTCAGCTACTCCGACGGCACCAAGCAAACCCGCATCTGGCACCTCAAAAAGCTCGGCAATGGCCGCTTTGTCGGCCGCGCGGACGACGTGGTGGGCGAAGCGCTGGGCGAGAGCCGGGGCAATGCCTTCCACTGGACCTACACGATGCGCCTGCCGGTGGACAAGCGTGTCTATGAAGTGCAGTTCGACGACTGGATGTATCTGGTGACAGACAAGGTGATGCTCAACAAGGCGGCGATGTCCAAGTTTGGTGTGCAGCTGGGCGAAGTCACGCTGTCATTCACCAAGCGTTGAACCGCAAAACGCTTAAGACAAATCGGGCTGTAGCCCTCGTCCATACTACGTAAACAGCTATCAAATTCAGAGCGCCTATCAACCATGCCCTTACTCAACGTCTTCTTGCCACCGCTCAATCCACCCCAGATTGAATGGGCTGGCAAGACCGTGTGGATCGTCGGTGCGTCCAGCGGCATTGGCCAGGCCACGGCCGCGGCGCTGCACGCGCAGGGTGCCAGGGTGGTGGTGTCGGCACGCAACGCCCAGTCGCTGGCCACCTTTGTCGACGTCCACCCCGGCAGCCAGGCGCTGGCGCTGGATGTGACCCAAGGCGCCGCAGTGCAAGCAGCAGCCGCGCAACTGCTGGCCCAGGGTCCGCTGGACTGCGTGGTCTACTGCGCGGGCCATTACACCGCCATGCGTGCCGACGCGCTGGACGTGACCGATATGGTGCGCCACTGCGAGGTCAACTACATCGGCGCCCTGTACCTGCTGGACGCCGTGTTGCCTGCGCTGCTGGCGCGCGGCACAGGCCACATCAGCCTGGTCGGTAGCGTGGCCGGTTACCGCGGCCTGCCCAATAGCCTGGCATACGGCCCGACCAAGGCCGCGCTGATCAACCTGGCCGAAACTTTGTACCTGGATCTGCATGGCAAGGGCCTGGGCGTGTCCATCATCAACCCCGGCTTTGTGCAGACCCCGCTGACTGCTGGCAATGATTTCGCGATGCCTGCACTACTGACCCCGGAACAGGCGGCGCGTGCCATCCTGCAGGGCTGGGCGCTGGGTGCGTTTGAAATCCACTTTCCCAAGCGGTTTACGCTGTGGCTCAAAGCATTGCGCATACTGCCCAACCGGTTGTTCTTTCAACTGGTTCGCCGCATTGCGCCATGAACGCTGCCACACCCGATGTAGCGCGCCTGGTCGCATTTTTCGAGTCGTTGACGCCCGACGGCATGGGGCAATTGGCCAGCCTGTACGACAGCGGCGCACGGTTTGTGGACCCGTTCAACGATGTGCAAGGCTTGGCCGCGATCAAAGGCATTTTTCGCCATATGTTTGTGGCGCTGGACGAACCACGCTTCGTGGTGACCGGGCAAGTAGTGCAGGGAGCGCAGTGTTTTTTGCTGTGGGATTTTCACTTCCGCTTCAAGCGTTTTGACACGCACACCGTGCAAACCATACGCGGCACCAGCCATCTGGTGTTTTCAGAGGCGGGCTTGGTGACATTGCACCGGGACTACTGGGATGCCGCGCAGGAGCTGTACGAAAAGCTGCCACTCATAGGTGGCCTGATGCGCTGGCTTAAAAAACGCGCTAATAGTTGACAATAGTTGACGCGTGGAAGCGGGCGATGCTTTTCGCCACTAGCCAGCAAACGAGCTGGGCTGGAAGGCACTGGGTTGGAATGCGCTGGGCTGAAAATCTTGCACCCGACGCGGCTCCCACCAGGCACGGATGGAAGCAAAAATGTTGCGGCAACCGGTGCACTTGTATTGACCGGTGGCTTGCAAGGCGCCACTGGGCGCGCGGTCAATCACCTGCTGGTAGCTGGTGGCACCGCATTCGCGGCACTTGTAGAGTGTCTTGGTCTTGAAGGTCGCCATAGAGGGGCCACTGTAGCCCCTGCCACGCGATTTGGGAAGCCCAATAATGTAAAGCGATGTGAGAATTTCGCCCCCACGCTCCGCCGCTGCGCGGGTCGCTGCCCCCCGAGGGGGTTAAATCCGCTTGGGGCGGCCCGGCGCGGATTTG
>NZ_JANXUQ010000244.1 GCF_025356155.1 Rhodoferax sp.
GCTGCGCTTGCCAAGTCGGCCGCCGCCCATCCCGCGCCGGTGCCTGGTGTGCTGTTTGTGCGCCACAGGCGAAGGCAGATACTGTTTAATCACCGACGCATCTCTATCGCGCGGTGCAGTTACGATACTGCTCGCCGGTGAGGGGAACGTCGGGGGCTGATGTGGCAAAGCGAAGCGCCTCTGAGGGCCCCGGCATTCCCTCACCGGCAGGCACAAAAACCACAATCACTAGAAACTGCTATACAAACAATAGCTGCTCACGCAATACCGACGAGGGCTAGCGCCCTAAATCGCTTGAGACACTACCGTACGCTCCACCACTCGGTCATCCCCCAACACAATCATTGAGAACAACAATTCGTCCAGATTGGCGGCCTGCGATGTCTTGCGCACCAACAGGGGCGTGGCTTGGGGGTTGAGCACCACAAAATCCGCCTCGCACCCCGTCAACAGATTGCCCACCACACCCTCCAGCCCCAAGGCCCGCGCCGCGCCCGCCGTGTGCTGCCACCACAGATGTTGCGGATGCAGCGACAAGCCCTGCTTGGTCTGCCCTTCCCGCCCGACGTAATACGCGCCCATCATCGTGCGGAACGGGCTGAACGATGTGCCCCCGCCTATATCGCTGGCCAGGCCGTACTGAAACCCCATCCGGTCTGCACCGGCGTAGTCGAAGAAACCGCTGCCCAGAAAGAGATTGCTGGTCGGACTGATCGCCGCAGCCGTACCCGTATCAAGCATCAACGCGCGGTCGGCATCGTCGAAATGGATGCAATGGGCATACACGGCACGCTGGCGCATCAGGCCAAAGTCGTTATACGTGGCGAGGTAGCTGCGCGATTGGGGAAACAGTTGGCGTGCCCAGGCAATCTCCTCTCTGTTTTCGGCTACATGGGATTGGATCCACACATCGGGATACTGTTTGGCCAAATCGCCAGCCCCACGCAACTGTGCATCGGTGCACGTGGGCGCAAAGCGGGGGGTTATGGCGTAGCCCAAGCGGTCTTTGCCGTGCCAGCGCTGGATCAGCGCCTCGGTATCGCGTAGGCTTTGTTCCGTGCCGCTCACTCCGTCCTGCCCCTGATTCAGAAGATCAGCCGGTGCATTGCGGTCCATCAGACACAGGCCCGTGATGATGCGCATGCGCTGGGCTTGGGCTTCGGTGAACAGGGCGTTAACCGATTCGGTGTGCGACGTGGCAAAGGTCAGCGCCGTAGTGACACCGTTGCGCAGCAGTTCTGCTATAAAAAAAGTAGCTGCTTGCGCACTGTATTCGGGGGCTGCGAAGCGCTTTTCTTCGGGAAAGGTGTAGTTCTCCAGCCAGGGCAGCAAGCCATCGGCCGGGGAGCCGATCACATTGGTCTGCGGGTAGTGGATGTGCATGTCGACAAAACCGGGAGCGATGATGCGGCCCGGGAAATGTTCGACCACCACACCGGGGTACTGGTCTACCAACCCACGGTAGGCGCCTACAGCCAACACCACCTGGGTACCCGCCGCATTCGGGCCCACAACCAAGAGGCCGTCCTCTTCGAACAATGCATGAACCGGCCCCTCGCTGTGCGGGGCAAACCAGAGGATGGAGGCGCGATAAGCTTTCATATAAGGACAAGCTTAAACGCGAGCGCGCGCTGGCGCCATACGCCGTGCGGCATAAGCCTTATTCCTCTGCCCGGTTCGCTGCAGTTTTTTTGCAACACCGCAATCCGTGGACTACAGAAAACGCTTGAATACCCGCACCAAGCTCTGACAGAATCGCGGCTTCGCTGATTCGAGACCGCCACGCAACGAGTGTCCTTGCGTGGACAACCCCTTGAAAGAGCCCTACCTATGTTGTTCATGTCTTTTACCTAAACCGCACCTCTGCCGCCCCGGCTGGATGTGTGCCATACCGTCCAGCCAGAGTGCCCCCGTGCTGCTTTCCACGCGGCCGCAAGCCCTGGTTACCACCGCCGGGGCTTTTTGCTTTTGGGAGTGCAGACACATGAGTGCCAAGGTTTTTTCGCGCGACTACGCGCCAGTGAAGGTCAAGCAGTTGCAGCCCCGCAACCCCGTTGTGTACGCGATGGTGCACCGCAGTGCCTCGGCCGGCGCGGGCAAACACATCCGCGGCCAAGGGGCGATGCGCCGCGCGGAAAAGGTGACGCTGCAAAAGCTGGTGCGCCAACTGGAGTCGTGACCGCCGGACTCCAAACCTGTTCTTCCATCCACCCCACCCAACTGCATGGGCGAGCGGCACTTCAATGCTTGCTGTAGGCGTAAAAAACCTCGTCCCGCTGCCAGCCCAGCGACGCATACAGTGTCTGGGCGGACACATTGGTCTTGGCGGTCGTCAAATCCATGCGGGCACAACCGTGTTGCCGCGCGTGCTGCTCCGCCGCCAGCATCAACGCCCGGCCTGCACCCGATTTTCTGAAACTGGGTGCAACAAACAGGTCGTACAAGACTGCAATCGGCGCAGCAATGACGGAGCAAAAGCTGGGGTACAACTGGCAGAAGCCCAATATGTCGGCGCTGCCACTCTCGGCCACGAGGATAGACGACTCGCCTTTGTGCATGCGGTCGCTTAGAAACGACTCCGCTTTCGCCAGATCGGCCGGTTGTTCATAAAACTGCCGGTAGGCATCGAATAGCGCGGCGACCTGTGGCAAGTCGTCCACGTGTGCAAGGCGGGTTGAAATGATGGGCATGGGACAAAAAAAATACTTCAGATGAACCGCGCCGACAGCCTACTGGCTAGCGGGCTGGGTGAGTGCTGCATCACAACTGGCGCGTACCATGGGGTAGTCAAAACTCTTGGCCACACCGTTGCGTGTGCCCTCTATGCTGGCGTGCAACCTAGCAGGCGGCTCGTACCGGTAAATGACACGCTGCGGGAATGGGTGCTCCAGGTTTTCAAACACCACTTCCGTAGGAGTTTGCTTCAGCACCGCAAAGCTGGCCGGCGGTTTGCCGGACGGTTGGGCGAAGAAGGTCAGCTTGCCATCTGGCGCGTTGGCAATGCGCATGAACTCATGGGCAACCGTGTTGCCGCCCCGTATGGTGCGGCTCATGCCCAGCATGACATTGCCCGCCAAGGGCATCCACTGTTCGCCGGAGCCCGGCTCTGCATGCTCGGTAGTCCAGCAACCGGCGAGCCAGCCCAGCGCGGTGAGTGGCACGTCTGCGGCGCGTGCTGAAGACACTGCCAACACACTTGTCAGAAACACAGTGGGCAAGCATCGCATCGCCATAGATCGCATGTTGACTCCTTCAGCGTCGACTACAAGCGCCACCGTGACGCTACACAAACTACTTCTTGGAATAGACGATCTTTTGCTTGCCACCGTCGCAGCTGCCGACCACCTTGGCCTCGCCCGCCTTGTCGGTTTCGACGACAGTCAACTCGTAACCCTTGACACCTTTGCCGTCCAGCTTGGTGGCAATGTCGGACTTGAGTTCTTCACACGCCTTGGCAGCATGCGCGTGACCAAAAACAGCCAGCAGCGCGAGGAATAGAACGGTAGTTTTCATATGTTATCTCCCTAAATGAACAAACCCAGATGGTACAAAAGAATTCGCCAAAAAACGCCTTTGCCTGCGCCAATATCGCGCTACTGGCGGTGGCTTTTACTTCGGCTCAACAACCGTGATGGCCTGGTCCACCGCGCCGGCGTACACCACAATAATCTCCGCGGGAACCTTGCCATCGTTCACGCCGTAGTGCACCGTATTGACGGTTTCAACGATGGGGTCACCCGCTGTCAGATGCAGCTTGTCGCCGCTTGCAGTTTTTATCCGATGGGTTGCTCGCCCGCCTGCGGGGGTTCCGGTGTGGATGCACACCCAGCCAAAACCAGCATGAACGATAGAGGAAGTATCCGGACGGTCTGCAGCGCTAGCATCTTCATGGTGAGCCTGTTCTCGGATCAAAAAAGTAAATGGGGCTGCAGCGGATGTTAACCGGATCCACGGAAATAGCTATAACTTTAATAGCTGCTCACGCATATTCCACGAGGGCTAGCGGCCAATTTCACTCAAACGTTTCAAACACAGCGTCCAGCCGCTGCACATAACGGTCGCGCAGGCTGGCGTCTATGAAGCTGGCATCGAAGCTGTTGCGCGCTAACTGGTAGGCGTGTGCGGATGTCATGCCCAACGCGGCAAAGGTCTGTGTGAAGTTCTCGTTGATGTAGCCGCCAAAATAAGCCGGATCGTCGGAGTTGACGGTGGCCATGATGCCGGCGTCCAGCATGCGCTTCAGTGTGTGCTGGTCCAGCGTGGGGAACACACGCAGCTTCAGGTTGCTCAGAGGGCACACGGTCAGCGGTATGCGGTCTTTGGCCAGGCGTTGCATCAGTGCGGCGTCGTGTATGGCTTGCACGCCGTGGTCAATGCGCTCCACCTTCAACACGTCCAGCGCACTCCAGATGTAGGCCGGTGGCGCCTCTTCACCGGCGTGTGCTACCAGGCGAAAGCCTAGCTGTTTGGCGCGGGCATAGACCTTGGCAAATTTCTCGGGCGGGTGGCCCACTTCGCTGGATGCCAGGCCGATACCGACGATTTTGTCGCGCAGCGGCATCGCTTCTTCCAGGCAGGCGAAGGCTTCTTCTTCACTCAGGTGGCGCAAGAAACACAGGATCAACGACGCCGTCATGCCGAATTTGGCAGGCGCGTCCGTACAGGCGCGGTGCAGGCCGTTGATGACAGTGGCGGCCTCCAGACCGTGGCCGGTGTGGGTTTGGGTGTCGAAGAAGATTTCAATGTGCAGCACGTTGTCGGCCTGCGCACGGGCCAAGTAGGCACAGGTCATGTCGTAGAAGTCTGCTTCAGTCTTCAACACCATGGTGCCCTCGTGGTAGATGTCTAGAAATTCCTGCAGGTTGTTGAACACATAGGCATCGCGCAGGGCTTGCTCGCTGGGAAAGCGCAGCGCCACGTTGTTGCGCTTGGCCAGTGCAAACATCAGCTCGGGCTCCAGCGAACCTTCGATGTGCATGTGCAGCTCGGCCTTGGGCATGGCGCGCAGCAGGTCAGGCAGGCGGTCAAGGGGTACGGGGTTGTGGTTCATGGTCAATCTCCTGAGGGGCAATGTTCCGTTTCAAATGTACGGCCAGAAAGCGGGTGACGCGCTGTTGGGCGTCGGCACGCGCTTCAGGGTTGGGCGCAGTGGTCACGCCGGCGCCGGGGTTTACGCCGTTGGGCACATCTTTGCGCAGGCGTTTTGCGGTGAGCGCTGGGTTGTCAAAGTCGTGATAGGTGTCGGAGTAGGTGACGATCTGCATGGACTCGCCGCGGGCGGCCACGGTTGCGGCCAGGGCTTTGCACGGCGCGGCCGGGGTCCAGTCATCGGCCTCGCCTATCAGCAGCAACAAGGGGGCATAGGGATGAAAGTTGTCCGATTTTTTGCTGCGGGATGTGCAACCGGGATAGAACGCTATTGCCGCGTTGAAGCCGATCGCATCGGTCGGGCGGTGGGTGATGGTGTTCAGCGTCACGCCGGCACCGTGCGACCAGCCCAGCATTGCAATGTGTTGACCGTCCACATCCGGCCGCTGGCGCAAATAGGCCAGGGCGGCATACGCATCGCCCACACGGTCCGATTCCTTCAGCGTGCGCTCGCTGAACTTGGTGGTGCAGATTTCTTTCATCCCCCTGGCCCCAAAGCTATCGAGCATCAGCGCCACATAACCCTGTGCCGCCAGGTATTCACCCCACATGGTGTGGCGGGCGTTGAGTTGGCCGTCGCGACCATAGACGCCGCCACAACCGTGCACCATGACCACGGCGGGATGTTTACCTGTACCGGCACCGGTGCTCGGGCTGAAGACAAACGCCGACAAGGCCGCAGGCGCCGAAGAAATGCCCGCTGTGGGCACCAGCACGGCTAGCGGCGCGGCCCGCGCGTGACCGGCACACAGTGCCAGGCAACAGGCAAGGGTCGTAAATAATTTCATACGGCAATTTCCAAAGTTGCAAAAGTTACAAAAATTCCGAAAGGCTGAATAGGGCTCAATGGATCTTGGCCGCTTCAAGCTCCATCTGCGAGACCAGCTCTTGCATCTGGTCCACCACGGCCTGCACGGTTTCACGCTTGGACAAATCCACACCCGCCTTTTGCAACTGGGCCATGGGGTGGTCGTTGCCGCCGCTGCGCAACAGCTCCAGATAACGCGCGGTGGCTGCCGCGCGGGA
>NZ_JANXUQ010000144.1 GCF_025356155.1 Rhodoferax sp.
TCCGCAAACAGCACCAGTGCAGCCAGGCCAGCCGAGCCGATAGCATAGCCCTTGGTAACGGCCTTGGTAGTGTTGCCCACAGCGTCCAGCGGATCGGTGATGTCGCGCACGCTGGCGGGCAACTCTGCCATTTCGGCAATACCACCGGCGTTGTCGGTGATGGGGCCATAGGCGTCCAGCGCCACCACAATGCCGGCCATGCTCAGCATGGAGGTGGCCGCGATGGCAATGCCGTACAGGCCCCCCAGACTAAAGGCGCTGTAAATGGCCATGCAGACAAAAATCACAGGCCAGGCGGTGGAGCGCATGGACACGCCCAGGCCGGCAATGATGTTGGTGCCGTGACCGGTGGTCGACGCCTGGGCGATGTGTTGCACCGGGGCGTACTGCGTGCCGGTGTAGTACTCGGTGATCCATACCAGGGCACCAGTCAGTACCAGGCCTACGGCACAGGCGCCAAACAAGCTGCCCGATGTGATCACATGCCCGTCGGTCAGTGTGATTGCGGTGGGGAACATCGATTGCGTGACGAAGTAGAACGCAATCAGTGACAACACACCGGCAATGGCCAGGCCTTTGTACAGCGCGGGCATCACGTTCTTCATGCCGGGCGATGCCTTGACGAAGAAGCAGCCGATGATGGATGCCACAATTGACACCGCACCGAGTGTCAACGGGTATAAAACAGCTGTAGCCCCCGCATTACCTGCAAGTAGTGCTCCTAAAACCATAGTGGCGATCAGGGTGACCGCATAGGTTTCAAACAGGTCGGCGGCCATGCCAGCGCAGTCGCCCACGTTGTCGCCCACATTGTCGGCAATCACGGCGGGGTTGCGCGGGTCATCTTCGGGGATGCCAGCTTCCACTTTGCCCACCAGGTCGGCACCCACGTCGGCACCCTTGGTGAAGATGCCGCCGCCCAGACGCGCAAAAATGGAAATCAGGGAAGATCCGAACGCAAAGCCTATCAACGGGTTGAGCATTTGCGCAAATGCCTTGTTGTCGGCAGGCACGCCTTCCATAGTCAGATACCAGTAAAAGCCGGTTACGCCCAATAACCCCAGGCCAACGACCAGCATGCCGGTGGTTGCGCCGCCGCGAAAGGCAACATCCAGTGCCGGGCCAATGCCCTTGGTGGCAGCTTGTGCGGTGCGCACATTGGCGCGTACTGACACGTTCATACCGATAAAGCCGCAAGCGCCGGACAGCACCGCGCCGACGACAAAACCGACGGCACTCAGAGAGTCCAGGAATACGGCTATCAAAACCGTCAGCACCAACCCGACCATGGCAATGGTCTTGTACTGCCGGGAAAGGTAAGCCGCTGCACCGGTTTGAATCGCCGCTGCAATCTCTTGCATGCGCGCGTTACCTGCGTCTTGGGAAAGAATCCAGCCACGTGCCCAGAAGCCGTATGCAACGGCAATGAATCCGCAGACAAGCGCCAGAATCAGCGCTGTGTTACCCGTCATAAGAATCTCCTCTACTGTTGTTTCGCGAAGGAAGAGGCAACGCTAGTGATGATGCCCCCACTGCGTTGCTTCCTCTAAGCTCCAGCCCAACAGAGCGTGACGGAGATGATTGGCCAACGGGCGGACTGTAACGTGAAAAAAAGACGTTTTTATGATTCGCAAGAGTCGAGTCAGTAAAATGAGGGTAAATACTGACCGATAACCTTCCCTTTTTTTCATAGCCTAGAGAGTCTCCATGTCCCTTGATAAAGTCACCCCCGGTAAAAACGTACCTGAGTCCTTCAACGTGATCATTGAGATTCCGATGAATGCCGATCCGGTCAAGTACGAGGTGGACAAAGCCAGCGGCGCCATTTTTGTCGACCGCTTTATGAGCACCGCCATGCACTACCCGACCAACTATGGTTATGTGCCCAAGACCATCTCCGGCGATGGCGACCCGGTGGACGTGCTGGTGATCACGCCTGTGCCGCTGATCCCTGGGGTGGTAGTGACCTGCAGAGCCATTGGCATCCTAAAGATGACCGACGAAGCCGGCGAAGACGGCAAGGTTCTGGCTGTGCCAGTCGACAAGATTTTGTCGTTGTACAGCCAGTGGAAGAGGCCCGAAGACCTGAACCCCTTTCGCCTCAAAACCATTGCCCACTTCTTTGAGCATTACAAGGATCTGGAAGAAGGCAAATGGGTCAAGGTACAGGGCTGGGAAGGCCCTGAGGCGGCCCAGAAGGAAATCATGGACGGTATCGCCAACTACAACAAGCAGCCCGGTTAAAGGCTTGCTACCGACGGCCGCTGCGGCGGCAGAGGCTGTCGGTCTACTTTCTGCACGTCGCAAGAGCAACGGCGTGTATGATCATTCACACAGCCTGCATTGCAATAGAAAGCTGGTTTTTGAGTTAAGGAAACAGCCATGCAAACATCACCCTCTCCGCCATCCTTTGACCAAAAAACCAAACAAGCCACTGCCGTAAAAGCAGATTCTGGCCAGTATTTGACGCTTCGCCTAGGTGACGAGGACTATGCCATCGACATCATGCGTGTGCAGGAAATCCGCTCTTACGAAGAGCCAACCCGCATGGCCAATTCCCCGAGTTTCATCAAAGGTGTGATCAATCTGCGCGGAGTGATTGTTCCCATTGTGGATTTGCGCATGAAGCTCAATATCTCCAAGGTCGACTACACCGAATTCACGGTAGTCATCATTCTCAAGATCAAAGGTGCTGTGACCGGCGCAGTGGTGGATGCGGTCTCAGACGTGGTGACGCTGGACGCTGAGATGATCAAGCCGGCGCCGCAATTTGAATCGGCGATCGATTCGCGCTTTGTCCTCGGTTTGGCCAACGTGGGCGAACGCATGCTCATTGTGATGAACATGGAAACCCTCCTCAGCAATGCCGAGTTGGGCATGGCGGCCTAGCTAGGTCGCGGATTTTTTCTTGCGTGTCGTTTTCTTGGCCGCAGCAGGCGTAGCGCTGATGCCCAGCGCCGATTCCAGCTCCGTGATCGCGTTCTGCGTGTAGTCGAGCATGCGCTGCAGTGCGGGCACCGAACGGCGGCAGGCAATGTAGCCAAATCCCAGGCTGTCTCCGTAGCCGCTGATGGTGATATTCATCGCCAGGTAGTGCGTGGGTATGGACACAGGGTAAACCTCATCCAGACGGGCGCCATTGAGGTACAGCGTGTCTCTGGGGCCGGGCACGTTGGAAATAACCAGGTTGAACAGCGGATGCTTCTCGGCCGTGCCGGTGACGATGCCCACGCCCAGTGGAGAGATCGACGTGATGCCATGCGCCATCTTTTGCAAACGCGGCATCTTGGTCAGGCGGTCCTTGGCGTGCGTCGTAGACTCCACAATGCGTTGCAGGCGCTTGAGCGGATGGGCGATATGGGTCGCCAGGCTGGCCAATAGCAGCGAGACCTGGTTGCCACCCGCACTGGTTTCGCCATGCAGCGACACGGGCACCATGGCCACCAGCGGTTTCTTGGGTAGCTTGTGTTGTGCCAGCAGGTATTCGCGCAGGGCACCGGCGCAGATGGCCAATGTCACATCGTTGACCGTCGCGCCCGCAACTTCCCCAATCTTTTTGAACCGGGCCAGTGAATAGGACTGTGATGCAAACCGGCGTGAGCCCGAAATCTCCACATTGAACGGCGTCGGGGGGGCCTGGAAGGGCAGGGCGCCCACCGTTTCCTCATCTGAGGGACGCAATATGTCCCACAGTCCGCTGCCAATGCCCGGCAAGATATCTTTGCCCGCCTTAGCGGCATTGCCCAATTGTTGCAGCCAGCTTGGCGGTGAGGACTTGGCGCGGGAGGTGGGGTGCTGGCCGAAAGGCAGGGCCCATAGCGGAGCTTTGGTCTCCGCAGCGCTTTTGCTCATGCCGTTGGCGGCCATGCGGGCACCCGTCACACCATCAATCAGCGCATGGTGCATCTTGGAGTAGGTGGCAAAGCGACCGCCTGGCAGGCCTTCGATGACATACATTTCCCACAGCGGGCGGTTGCGGTCCAGCAGGTTGCCATGCAGTCGGGACACCAGGGCCAACAGTTCACGGATGCGGCCGGGTTGGGGCAGGGCCAAGTGGCGCAGGTGGTAGTCCAGCTCAAAGTCTTTGTCTTCCTCCCAGTACCACAGCCCCATGCGCAACACAGGGCGCAGATTGAAGGGCGCCACGGCGGTGGGATGCTGGTTCCATAGCGCCAGCAACTGGCTGACGTAATCCGGCCCGGAGCCGGCGGGTGGTGTGTAGATGCTGAGGCCTGCCACGTGCATGGGCTGGTTGCGTGTTTCCATCCACAGGAAAGCGGAATCGGTGGGGCTGAGTGCTTGCATGGTCATGGTGTGGCCTGTCCGACGACGGTAAATTGCGTGGTGTTGTCCTGCAGCCATTGCACCGCGCGCGTGGTGTCTTGCTGGCGCGGGTGAAACGTGGGTGCCTTGTAAGCACGCCAGGCCGCCGCGTTGCCACGGACCATGCCGTCCTTGGCAAATAACAGCCTGAAGGCACTTTTCCAGGTGCTCCATTGGAACAAACTGCCGTCGTGCCACAGGTTGCGCACGGTTTGCCGGGTGATGTCCATCGCAAAGGTGAGGGTGATGTAGCGCAGCAGGCGCAGGCGCCACTGCTCGGTGCCACCCAATGCACGGTAGACGTCAAAAGCCGTGCTGCAATGCTCGGCCTCTTCGGCGGCATGCCACATCCACAGCGTTTGCAGCCGGGGCTCGGCGCCTTGCAAAGCGTCGGGGTGGCGGAACATCCATTCAGCAAACATGGCGGTCAAATGCTCGGTGGCTGCCGTGGCTGCCACATGGATGCGCACGTCCAGGTGGGCGTTGTCACGCATGCGCTTGGCGGCACGCCGCTCCAGCGTATTGGTGAAACCCAGCTTTTCGAGATGGCCGTTGAACAGCGCGTGGATGCGGCGGTGGGTGGCCTCCTGGCCCACAAAACCCTGGACTTCGGTGGCCAGGGCCGGTTTCTTTTCTTCGGGCAAAGCCTTGAGCCCGGCCCGCACCGAGTCCATGAAATATTGCTCACCGACCGGGAAGCTCATCGACAAGGCATTGAACAGTGCCGAGCGGAAAGCATCGCCCCCATTCCAGCGCGCGGGAATGGGTTCGACAAGGTCAACCATCAACCTGCGTACCACCAAATCGGTCATGCCATCACTCCTTTGGCGTCGGGCGCGTCGGGGTTCAGCCCGCGCAGCTGTTCATAGATCCATTCCCGGACAGATCTATCCAGGCACATTTGCAAATGGCCGATACCGTCAAAAACTGCGGCCTCCACGCCGGGGAAAACCTGGTCCCGCTGGGGGAATACGATGTTGTCTTGCGGCGTGATGGCAATGCGGATGCACCCGCGCAATGCGTCGGTTTCACTGGCCGCCAGTTCCGCCAGCCAGGGGCTTTGCCACGCCATTTGTTTGCCATTGGCCGTGCGTGTGTGGGGTTCGATTTGTGTGCCGGCATGGGGTGTGCCCAACGTCAGAACCCGCGCCACGCGGTCCACACCGCAGGCACGCATCCAGGCCCTGATGGCAAGCCCGCCCATGCTGTGGCCGACCAGGGCCACCCGGGACGCGCCGGTCTGCTGGCACAGCTCCATCACGGCCACTTCAATCGGCATTACATATTTGTCGATGGACGTGAACAGCGGCTCCAGGTTCACGGCCAACACGGTATGCCCCTGGGCTCGCAAGCCCTGTGCAACGCTGTCCCAGACGCGGTGGTTGCACAGATAGCCATGCACGAGCACCACGGGAATCTGGTGGGTAGAGCCGGTGGCCGGCAGCACGCCCGGTGCCTCAACTGTCCACGGCTGGCGCAGCAGAAAAATCAGCACGCTGGCCCGAAACTCGCCCCACACCGAACGCAACCAGTGGCCCAATGGCTCTCCCCTGGCTTTGGACCGGAGTCCACTGACCAGGCAGACCAGGAAGGTAGAGAAAAAGGGCACGACCAGTGCCCCTAGCAGCGCGCTCCAAGGCGTGGTACCGGCAAACTGGTACAACAGAAAGCCCAGCAGCGCACCCACCGCGGTCTGCGTAAAAATCAAACGTCTCAGTAATCGGGCGAGCATAAGTAGTTTTCCGTAAATTGCGAATTAGCCTCTGGCCCGTTGGCGCATGCGTTCGCCCATGCGGGTGAGCCAGTTTGACGCACGGCTGGGCGCGAGGCGGAATAGGAAGTCCATGAACCTGGCATCCCCGCCAATCAACAGCCGTGTCTCGCCCGACACCATCGCAGTAATGATGGTATCTGCCGCCTTTTCGGGGGAAGTACGGGCCAGTCTGGTGAAACTGTCGCGCATTTTCTGGTCACTGTCGGCGACCATGCTGGAGTCGGTGATGCGGGCCTTGTTGGCGATGTTGGTGCGTATTCCACCCGGATGTACGCACAACACGCCCACGGTCGTGTCACGCAGCTCTTCGCGCAGTGCGTCGCTAAACGCCCGCACCGCTGCCTTGGATGCGTTGTACATACTCTGGGTCGGCATGGAGACCATCGCAAAGATGCTCGACACATTGACCAGCAGGGCCGTCGGACGGGTTCGCAGTTGGGGCAGGAAGGCCCGGCAGCCGTGGACCACGCCCCAGAAGTTGATGTTCATCAGCCATTGCGCGTCTGCGGTGTGGAGCTTGTCTACGGGTGCCACCAGACTGACGCCGGCGTTGTTGATCACCACATCGGCTGGGCCAAAGCGCGCCTGGGTCTGCGCGGCAAGGTCGTAAATCGCGGCCTCGTCACCGGTGTCGGTGACCGAGCCATCACAGTCGCAGCCTTGTACGCGCAAGGCTACGGTCAATGCTTGGAGTCCAATGGCGTCGATGTCTGCCAGCATCAGCCTTGCGCCGCGTTGCGCCAGCTTGCTGGCCAAGGCCGCGCCTATGCCCGATGCCGCACCGGTGATGACGATAACTTTGCCCCGGACTGCGAACATTGGCTGGTTGGACCTTCTGCGTCAGTATTGCGGTTGGTATTTTCGGATTGCAGCTTTCACCGCGTCACTCAGTGTAAAGCCCACGCCGTAGCGCTGGGCTAACTCGGCGGCGCGGGCCTCGAAGGCCTCAATGCCCATGCCATAGATGAACTGCATGGCGCCGCCGGTCCAGGCCGGGAAGCCGATGCCGAGAATCGATCCGACGTCGGCCTCGGCGGCGGTCGTGACGACGCCCTCCTCGTAGCAGCGGGCTGCTTCGAGCGCCTGGATGTGCAGCAGGCGCTGCTTGACCTGCTCGACCGACGGCTGCACCGGCGCGCGCGGGTAATGCTGCGCAAGCCCCGTCCAAAGTCGCTTCGGGCCGTCGGCGGGGTAGTCGTAGAAGCCGCCGCCGCTCTTGCGGCCGAGGCGCTGGAGGTCCTCGACGAAGTGCGTCAGCACCGGCATGGACACCGGCGGCACGAAGCGTTCGCCGAGGTCCTCCATGGCCTGGCGCGTCGCGCGGTACTGCAGCTCCAGCGAGACCTCGTCGGTGACCGCAAGCGGGCCGACGGGCATGCCTGCGAGG
>NZ_JANXUQ010000258.1 GCF_025356155.1 Rhodoferax sp.
ACCCTTCTTGAATTCGCGCACAGCGGCTTCGCCGGTTTCGTTCCAGGACAGGTCGGACAAATGCACCAGACCGTCGATACCAGCAGCCAGACCGACGAACACGCCGAAGTCGGTGATGGATTTGATCGGGCCCTTCACGCGATCGCCGCGCTTGGTGTTCTGAGCGAACTCTTGCCATGGGTTGGCCTTGCACTGCTTCATGCCCAAGGAGATGCGACGCTTGTCTTCGTCGATTTCCAGAACCATGACTTCGACTTCGTCACCCAGGGCAACGATCTTGGAGGGTGCAACATTCTTGTTGGTCCAGTCCATTTCGGACACGTGGACCAGGCCTTCGATTCCGGGTTCGAGTTCCACAAACGCGCCATAATCGGCGATGTTGGTGATCTTGCCGAACATGCGGGTCGACTGGGGGTAGCGGCGGTTCACGCCCATCCATGGGTCATCGCCCATTTGCTTCAGACCCAGCGAGACACGGTTCTTTTCGGTGTCGAACTTCAGGATCTTGGCGGTGATTTCCTGGCCAGCAGTCACCACTTCGGATGGGTGACGGACGCGGCGCCATGCCATGTCGGTGATGTGCAACAGACCGTCGATACCGCCCAGGTCCACGAATGCACCGTATTCAGTGATGTTCTTGACCACGCCTTGGACCACAGAACCTTCTTTGAGGGTCTGCATCAGCTTGGCGCGCTCTTCACCCATGGAGGCTTCGACCACGGCACGGCGGGACAACACGACGTTGTTGCGCTTGCGGTCCAGCTTGATGACCTTGAATTCCATGGTCTTGTTTTCGTACGGAGACAGATCCTTGGTAGGACGTGTGTCAACCAACGAACCGGGCAGGAAGGCGCGGATGCCATTGACCAGAACGGTCAGGCCGCCCTTGACCTTGCCGGAAGTGGTGCCGGTGACGAATTCGCCGGATTCCAGAGATTTTTCCAGAGACATCCACGAAGCCAGGCGCTTGGCGGTGTCGCGGCTGACGATGGTGTCGCCGTAGCCGTTTTCCATGGCGACGATGGCCACGGACACAAACTCACCTACTTGAACTTCGAGCTCGCCCTTGTCGCTCTTGAATTCGGACAATGGAACATACGCTTCGGACTTCAGGCCGGCATTGACCACGACAAAGTTGTGTTCGATGCGAACGACTTCAGCGGTAACGACTTCACCGATGCGGGTTTCCGAGCGTTTTTGTGACTCTTCAAATAGGTCTGCGAAAGATTCTGACATTTGCTTTGCGGTAAAAAAACCGCGGGGTTAAGTTGTTGAACCACACAACCGGTGCGCTTGCTGCGCGAGAGGTGTTGTATGGACCGACCAGCCGTTCTAAACGATTTAGAAAGGCTGTTTGCCTTGCCACCAGTCCAACACCAGATTCGTCGATTCTTCAACCGTCAAATCCGAGTTGTCCAGCAACCGGGCGTCTTCTGCGGGCTTGAGTGGTGCAACGGTTCGGGATGAATCCCGGGCGTCACGTGCCTCCAGGTCCGCGCGAAGAGATGGGAGTGTAGTTGAAATTCCCTTAGAAATCAACTGCTTATAGCGCCGCTCTGCCCGGCGCTCGGCGCTGGCGGTCAGAAATACCTTGAGCGGGGCGTCGGGGAAGATCACCGTGCCCATGTCGCGCCCGTCGGCCACCAGGCCTGGCAATTGGCGGAAACTGTGCTGCAAATCGATCAACGCGTTGCGTACGCGGGGCAAGGCGGACACTTTGGAGGCGTTCATGCCAGCTTCTTCGGTGCGGATGGTGTCGCTGACATCGTCGCTGCCCAGCAGCACGCGGCCATTGGTAAAGTGGATATGCAGGCCTTTGACCAGTTCGGCAATCGCTGCTTCATGGGCGGTGTCCAGGCCCAGGCCCGCGCGCAGCGCCGCCAGAGCCGTGATTCGGTACAGCGAGCCGGAATCCAAAAAGTGGTAACCCAGCTTTTGCGCCAGCACCACCGCCAGCGTGCCCTTGCCGGATGCCGTGGGGCCATCCACACAAACTACTGGAATGGAGGCTTGCGGGGTATGGGCCAGCGAAAACAGAGCTTCGAAGTAGTCCGGGAAGGTCTTGGCCACGCATTTGGGGTCTTCGATGCGCACCGGAATTCCGGCCGGATTGAAGGCCGCCAGCGAGAAGCACATGGCGACGCGGTGGTCGTCGTAGGTGTGGATGGACGCGCCCTTCCAATGGGCGGGGCCTGCAGGCGGGGTGACCTGGATGAAATCCGCGCCCTCGACCACGGTGGCGCCCAGCTTGCGCAGCTCGGTTGCCATGGCGGCAATACGGTCCGTCTCCTTGACGCGCCAACTGGCGATATTACGCAGCGTGGTCGTGCCATCGGCGTAGAGCGCCATCACGGCCAGCGTCATCGCCGCATCGGGGATGTGGTTGCAGTCCAAGTCTATGGCCTTCAGCGGCCAGCTACCGCGGGACACTTCCAGCCAGTTGGGGCCGCTGACAATGTGTGCGCCCATTTGCTCTGCGGCGTCCATGAAGCGGATATCGCCCTGGATGGAGTCTGCCCCAACGCCCAGAACCCTTATGGAATTCTGGCCGCTAGCCCTCGTCGCTATTGCACCTAGTGCTATGAAATAGCTAGCAGATGAGGCGTCTGCTTCGACATGGATGTCGCCTGGAGACTGCAGCTGACAGCCGGCAGGGATGGTGAAGCGCTGCCAGCCGTCGCGCTGCACCTGCACGCCAAAGCGTGCCAACAGGTTCAGCGTGATCTCGATGTAGGGGCGCGATATCAGCTCGCCCACGACTTCGATGACGATGTCTTTTTGCGCTACCAAAGGCAGTGCCATTAGCAGCGCCGTCAAAAACTGGCTGGATACGTCACCACGCACCTGGATGGGCGCATCCAGAACCAAGGTCGGCGTGCCGATGTGCAGCGGGGGGAAGCCAGCATTGCCTAAGTAGTCAATGCTGCAACCCAGTTGGCGCAGCGCATCCACCAGGTCGCCAATGGGGCGTTCGTGCATGCGGGCGATGCCACCCAGTTCAAAATCTCCACCTAGGACTGCCAGCGCAGCCGTCAGCGGGCGCATGGCGGTGCCAGCGTTGCCTAAGAATAATTTGGCCTGCGTAGCACCCAGTTGCCCCGCCAAGCCATCGATTTGCACGACGTTGCCGTCTTGGCGGATGCCGCAGCCCAGCATGCGCAGGGCGTCCAGCATGACGCGGGTGTCATCGGAGTCCAGCAGATCGTGCACCGTTGTAGTGCCCTGGCTAAGGGCGGCCAGCAACAGAACGCGGTTGGAAATGCTCTTGGAGCCAGGCAGTGTCACCGTTCCCGATGCACCGGCCAATGGGGGGAGGTCTAGGAATGCGGTGGAATACATCGATCAGGGGTTGTGTCGGGAGGTCATGCTCCACGTGCCGCGCGTATTGCTGGCTTGCTCTAGCAAGCCCTCCAGAGCCTCAGTGTTGCCACTGGAAATCATCAGTTCCAGCGCATGCAGGTTACGCTGGAAGATTTTGGACTGGGCCAGCAACTCTTCCCGGTTGGAGACCAGGATGTCGCGCCACACTTTAGGGTCGCTGGCGGCAATGCGGGTGAAATCGCGGAAACCCGGGCCTGCCAGCGACAGGTAGTCCTGACCCAGCGGTTGGCCGGAAATAGCGTTCATCAGCGCAAAGGCAATCAGGTGTGGCAAATGGCTGACGGCGGCAAAGGCGGCGTCATGCTGTTCGGGCGACATCTTGAGCACCCGGCAGCCCAGCGCGGTCCACACGTCCACGGCCTTTTGCAATTGCACGGTCAGTGTGCGCTCGATCGGCGTCAGGATGACCTGGCGGCCAACGTACAGATCGGGGTCGGCGTTGTCCACGCCCGAAACTTCTTTGCCGGTGATAGGGTGGGCAGGCACAAAGGAGCCAATGTGCTCACGCAGCGCGCGCCGACCCGCGTCGATGACCTCGCGCTTGGTGGAGCCCACGTCCATGACCAGCATATTGGACGTAACCAGGTGTTTGATGGCCTTGAACGTGGCCTCGGTTGCGGCGACGGGTACCGCGATCAGCACAATATCGGCGCCCGACACGGCCAGCAGTGCGGATGGCGCTTCTACATCGATAACGCCCATCAGGCGGGCGCGTTCCGTGGTGCTGGGGGATTTGCTGTAGCCGACCACGCGCTTGACCAAGCCCGCGCGTTTAAGTGCAAGCGCAAAAGAGCCGCCCATCAGGCCGCATCCGATCAAGCCGAGTTGTTCAAACATAAGAATTCCAAAGAATGGGCATCAATCCGCCAATGGGTAGGTGCCGAGCACTTTGTAAAAAGCGCACAGGCCCTGCAAGTCTTGCAACGCAGCCGCGACGTGCGGTTGCGTTGGGTGGCCTTGCAAATCGATATAGAAAAAGTATTCCCACTGACCGGAGCGCGCCGGGCGCGACTCGAAACGTGTCATGGATACGCCATGCAGTTTGAGTGGCACCAGCATGTCGTGTACGGCGCCGGGCTTGTTGGGTACCGACACCACCAGACTCACGCAGTCCTTGCCCGTGGCTTGTGGCGCCGGCATCGTGCTGGGTAGGCAGACGACGACAAAGCGGGTGCGGTTGAAGGCTTCGTCCTGGATGGCGTGGGACGCAATATGCAGACCAAATTCCGAACCCGCTCGTTCGCTGGCAATACCGGCCCACGTAGGGTTGGTAGCGGCCAGGCGTGCGCCTTCGGCATTGCTGGACACGGCACGCCGTTCGGCGTTGGGCAGGTGGGTCTTTAGCCATTGCTGGCACTGGGCAAGCGCCTGGGGATGGCCCAGCACGACTTCAATGCCTTCCAGCGACGCAGTGTTGCGCAGCAAATGGTGGCGCACCAGTAAACTTATTTCACCCACGATGTGCAGCGGAGAGTGCAGCAACAAATCGAGCGAGCGAGTGACGACACCCTCTGTGTTGTTCTCTACCGGAATTACACCAAATTCGGCAGCGCCAGAGGTAGTCGCGTGGAACACGTCGTCGAAATTGGCACAGGGAACATGCTGGATGCTGGAACCAAAAAACCGCAGCGCGGCCTCTTCGCTGAAGGTTCCCGCCGGGCCAAGGTACGACACACGTTGCGGTGCCTCCAAAGCCCGGCAGGCCGACATCACTTCGCGCCAGATCATCGACACGCTTGCGTTCTTCAATGGGCCTGCGTTGGCTTCTTGCAAATGCTGGATGACTTGGGCTTCGCGCTCAGGCCGGAACACCGCAGAGCCCTCCACACGTTTGATTTCACCCACCTCATTGGCCAGAGCAGCGCGCTGGTTGAGCAGTTTCAACAGCTCGACATCGACTGCGTCAATCTGGATGCGAAGTTCGGGAAGCGTTCGTGCCATGGAGAGTGGGGCGTGTGTTGAAGGTGGTGTGTGTGCGTAGACCGATGTCGCTTAAGACGCTTCGACTTCGCCCTCATCGGTTGCGGATGCATCGTCACCCACGACATTGGCGTCGTTTTCCACGATACGCTGCAGGCCGCTGAGCTTGGAGCCTTCGTCCAGACCAATCAGGGTCACGCCTTGCGTGGCCCGGCCGAGTTCGCGGATCTCAGAGACGCGGGTGCGCACCAGCACGCCCTTGTCAGTGATCAGCATGATTTCGTCGTCCACATGGACCAGCGTGGCGGCCACGACCTTGCCGTTGCGCTCGCTCTGCTGGATTGCGATCATGCCCTTGGTGCCGCGTCCGTGGCGGGTGTATTCGGTGATGCTGGTGCGTTTGCCGTAGCCATTTTCGGTGGCGGTCAGCACGCTTTGCTGCTCGTCGCCAGCGACCAGCATGGCGATCACGCTTTGGCTGGGGTCCAGCGACATGCCGCGCACACCGCGGGCGGCGCGGCCTAGAGGGCGCACATCTTCTTCGTCAAAGCGCACGGCCTTGCCGCCATCGCTAAACAGCATCACGTCGTGTTTACCGTCGGTCAGCGCAGCGCCGATCAGATAGTCACCATCGTCGAGGTTGACGGCGATGATGCCGCCCTTGCGTGGGTTGTTGAATTCGTCGAGCGCCGTCTTCTTGACCGTGCCCATGCTGGTCGCCATGAATACATATTGATCGGCCGGGAAGCTGCGCTTCTCACCGGTCAGCGGCAACACCACATTGACCTTTTCGCCCTCTTGCAAGGGGAACATGTTGACGATGGGGCGCCCGCGCGAACCGCGTGAACCCTGTGGCACTTCCCACACCTTGAGCCAGTACAGACGGCCGCGGTTGGAGAAGCACAGGATGTAGTCGTGCGTGTTGGCAATGAAGAGCTGGTCCACCCAATCGTCTTCTTTGGTGGCCGTGGCCTGCTTGCCGCGTCCACCGCGCTTTTGCGCCCGGTATTCGCTCAGTGGCTGGCTCTTGATGTAGCCGCTGTGGCTGAGCGTGACCACCATGTCGGT
>NZ_JANXUQ010000278.1 GCF_025356155.1 Rhodoferax sp.
TGCAGACAGCACGGCCAGGAAGCGCGGTGTGACGGTGATGTCAGGTGAGTTGATGACCACAACCTTGGTCACGCCCTTTGCGACGATATTGGTTTTGACCGATGCCGCCAGAGTTGTACCCAAGGCCTGCGCGTAAGCGCCAGCAGCCGTTCCCAGACTGGTAGGTGTTGGGTTGCCGATGATGGCGGATACAGTGGCCGGTGGCAGCAGCGTGCTCAACAAGCCAATATAGGTCCCTACGCCTGCAGGAGTAGTAGCACCCAGGTAAGCACCGGTGAGATCGGCAAGGTCGTTACCACCACCGTCCACAATGACCAGGTCAGATGGCGACAGCGTTGCAGAACCGACGGCCATTTGGTAGGTGATGGAGAACGGGTTGTTATTGCCGGGAGAAGAAGCGTTGGTCAGATTGTTGACGCGGCCACCACCGACCGCGTAGTTGGTGCAGGTGGTCTTGGGAACAAAGGTTGTTCCGTTGAAATTGAAGAATGGGCAGAGCTTGGGCGCGGCAAAGTTGGCAGCCACGACTTCCGGAAAAATCAGAAACGGGTTAGCCGCATCAGCGCTCTGGATCGTGAACTTGTAGCCAAACGTGCCACTGTCCATGATGCTGTCGCCAAAGACCTTGGCCGAAGTAACGACCGTCTTGGGCGTGGTGTTCGCGCCATCGCTCGCCCCACCGCAACCCGCCAAAACTACCGCACAGCTTGCTGCGACCGCTGCCCATTTCCATTGTTTCATTGTTGTCTCCAGTAAAATAGAACGACCGTTCGTTTCGAACACCAAATTATGGAATGCTTGGTCTCCCCATGCCATGGGGTAAACACTGACTTTTTTTGAGGGTGTCGACCTAAATGTGTAAAGTGTCGTCCCGACGCTCAACGGTACTTCAGCTTCATCACCAGGATTGCGATCGCCAAAGTGAGCGTGACGGTGTTGGCCAGCACGATGGGCCATGCGTTCAGCAGCAGGCCGTACACCAGCCACAGCGTGATACCCACCACGAAGATGCTGTACATGGTCAACGAGATGCCGCGCACGTCTTTGGTTTTAAAGGTGTGCACTGCTTGCGGCACAAAGCTGGAGGTGGTAAGGGCAGCGGCTGCGTAGCCGACTATTTCAGAGAGTTGCATTTTATTTAGAGGCCCAATCCACCATCGCGTCGATGGCGGGCCTTGCGGCGCGGGCATTGGGGTGGTTAACGATGGCGACCAGCACATAACGCTTGCCGGCAGCGGCGTGCACATAACCGGCCACCGCTACTACTTCGTTCAGGCTGCCAGTCTTCAGATGGGCATACCCGCTGGCACGCGTCTTGACGCGGCGCAGGGTGCCGTCCACGCCGTTAATAGGCAGTGAATTCATCAGCTCCGGCATCAGCGGCGACGCATAGGCTGCCTGCAGCAGACGCCCTAAAGCATTGGCGCTGATGCGCTCGGTGCGTGACAGGCCCGAGCCGTTCTCCAGCACCGGCATGTCGTCGGCACCAAAGCGGTCCGTCCACCAGCGCTGTACCACGGCGCGCGAGGCATCAAACGTGCCCGGCGCGGTGACGGCGTCTGCAGTGCCGTTTGCACTGGTCGGGACTGTCAGCACACGCCCCAGCGTCAAAAACACCTGTTGCGCCATCACGTTGTTGCTGTACTTGTTGATGTCGCGGATGATCTCGGCCAACGGCGCCGAGCGTACTTCAAAGATGGGCCTGTAAGCCGATGCCGTGGTGCCAGACAACGCGCCCAGGCGCACGCTGCCCTGCAGCTTGCCACCCATGTCCTGCCACATACCTTGCACAGCGCGTGCGGCATAGCTCTTGGGGTCGGCATACGCCACAGCCCATACCTTCTCGCCACAACTCGGGGCATAACTGCCGGCAAAACGGATCTGTTTGGGGTCGCTGAAATCGGCCTTCAACGCAGACCGGTAGTCTCCGCATTCACCGGCCAGCAGCGGCACGGTGGCCTGCATCTGCACGCCGGCCAGTGGCGGGTCAAACTGCGCGCGGGCCACCGCGCCCCCGGGCTCGGGTGCAAAGGTCATGACCACGGATTTGAAATTGATCAGCAGCGCATCGGGTGCGGCGTTGTAGGGCCGCAGCGGTTCTCCGTCGAAGGCGGACGGGTCGCTGTTGGGCACGTCAAAGGCACTGCGGTCCAGGACGATGTCGCCGGTGATGTTGCGTATGCCCATGCCCTGCACGCGGCGCAGCAGCAGCCACATGCGTTCGAGCACCAGCTTGGGGTCGCCCTGGCCTTGGATAGTCAGGTTGCCATTGAGCGTGCCATCGCGCACCGTGCCATCGATGAAAACCGGTGTGGCCCAGGTGTAGCTCGGGCCCAGCAGGTCCAGCGCGGCAAAGGTGGTGACCAGCTTCATGACGGAGGCCGGGTTCACCGCCAGATTGGCGCGGTGGCTGACGCGTGGCGCGCCCTGGCCTTGCGCGTCCACCAGCAGCACCGATACCGCTTCGCGCGGGATCTTGGCGCGGGCCAAGGCGGCATCCACTTCGGGCGGCAGGCCTTGCGCAACGGCTAAGCCGGACAAACCGTACAGCAGGCCCGCAGTGACGCACCCTGTCGCAAGGCGGCGCAGGCCCACAAACCAGGCTTCGTTACGGGCCTGGTTGCGGGGCTGGTTGCAGGGCTTGCACGGATGCGTTGAAGGCTGGCAAAAGGTCATGCACCGGATTATCCCGCGCGGGGCACAGCCTCTTGCGCATCCCCGATAATCACCGTGATGTCTTCCACCTCCCAGAATCCGCTCCAAGCCCTGTCGCCCAAAGCCGTGGGCATAGTGGCAGCGGTGGTCACCGTGGTGATCTGGACCTCGTTCATCGTCATTGCCCGCGCATCGGCCGACCCCGCGCGTGGCGGCGTGCTCAATCCCTTTGACATTGTCTACGCCCGTCTCTGGGGTGCCAGCCTGATCCTGTTGCCGTGGGGCTGGTGGTTAGTGCGCCGTGACCGGCGCACGCAACCCTATGCGGGCTCGCTGTTTGGCCTGTCACCGCTGCCACTGCGCCAAACGCTGATCACCGGCGTATTGGGTGGCCTGCTGTACGCCATGCTGGCCTACAGCGGCTTTGTGTTTGCACCCGCAGCGCACGCCTCGGTGCTGATGCCGGGCAGCTTGCCGCTGTGGACAGCGCTGTTGGCCGTGGTGGTGCTGGGCGACCGCATCACACCGGTGCGGGCGTTGGGTCTGGCCTTGATCGTGGGGGGCGACTTGCTGGTAGGTGGCACCAGCCTGCTGCATGCGTTGGATGGCAGCGGTGTGTGGCGCGGAGATGTGTTGTTCGTGCTGGCGTCTTTTGTATGGTCCAGCTACAGCGTGTTGGTGCGCCGCTATGCACTTGAAGCGGTGCGCGCCACCATCGCCATCACCGCTTTTGCGTTCCTGACCTATGTGCCGGTCTACACGGCGCTGTTGCTGCTGCATTGGGTACCGGGCCATGTGTTGACCGCGCCGTTGCACGATGTGACCTTCCAGATGTTTTTCCAGGGTGTGGGCTCGGTGGTCATCTCAGGCATCAGCTTCACGAAGATGATCCAGTATTTCGGCCCGGTGCGCTCGACGATGATCACGGCCGTGGTGCCGGGCTTGTCTGCCATCGCCGCGGCGCTGGTGTTGGGCGAACCGCTGGTGTGGAATCTGCTGGCCGGGCTGGCGCTGGTCACCTTTGGCATTGTGTTCGGTGTGCGCAAGAACATCGCCGTTGCTCCTAAATCAGGAGCTACTCACGTAATACCGGCGAGGGCTAGAGGCTGATTTGACTATGCGTGTTTGGCTAAAACCATGAATCTGCTGGCTTTTGACACTGGGACCGAGTTCATGTCTATCGCCGTGTGCTGCACGCGTGATGGGCAGGTGCAGCAGTGGCAACACACGACGCCCGGTGGTGCCAAGGCTTCGACGGATTTGATCCCCGCTATCCTCGGCGTGATGCAGCAAGCCGGTTTGCGTCTGCAAGCGTTGGACGCCATCTGTTTTGGCAGCGGTCCTGGCTCGTTCACCGGTCTGCGCACGGCGTGCTCGGTGGCGCAGGGCCTGGCCTTTGGCGCGAACGTGCCGGTGCTGGCTGTGGATTCCTTGCTGGCCGTGGCCGAAGACGCGCGCCACACCGCCCTGCACGCGCAAATTGCCGGCGTGGTGACGGCCCTGCTCGACGCGCGCATGGAAGAGGTGTACTGCGCCACGTTTGCCTTTAACGGCGCACGGTGGACGGAGCTGAGCGGCAGTGCCCTCATGCAGCCCGAAAAATTGATCCGCGTGACGGAGTCCACCGCAGCGGACAGCCCATGGCTGCTGGCGGGCAATGTGTTCGCCGTCTATGGCGAGCGCGTGGCGGCGCAGGACCCCGCAGCCGCCACAGCCCAGCGCATCACCGCCTTGCCTACCGCGTCGGCCATGCTGCGCCTGGCGCCCGCGCTGTTAGCTGCGGGCAAGGCGGTCTCGGCCGAGCACGCCCTGCCCAGCTATATCCGCGACAAGGTGGCCAAGACCACGGCTGAGCGCATGGCCGAGAAGGCGGCTGCACAGGCGGCCACCCCAGCCGCCGTTACAGGCAATTGACGACCATGCGCAACACCAATCCCACGGCAGTCGAAGTCCAATTCGAACCCCTGCTGGCCGAACGTGTGGATGCCGTCGTACAGATCGAACAACGCGCCTACGCGCACCCATGGAACCGCACCAACTTTCTGGATGCGCTGCAATCGGGTTACCAGGCCCAGGTGCTGTCGGCGGATGGGATTTTGCTGGGCTACTTCATCGCCATGCAGGGCGTGGACGAGGTGCATTTGCTCAACATCACGGTAGCGCCCGAATTCCAGCGCCAGGGCTGGTCACGCGTCATGTTGGACGCGCTGACCGTCTGGGCGCGCGGTCGCGCGGCGCAATGGCTGTGGCTGGAAGTGCGCGTGGGCAATGCCCGCGCCCTGCAGGTCTACGAGGCACAGGGCTATGCCCACGTCGGTGTGCGCAAGGACTACTACCCTGCCGGCCACGGCAAGCGTGAAGACGCGGTGGTCATGGGCCTGCGTCTAAATCCATAATCGCTGCATGAGCCTAGACCTCGACGATCGCCAACGCGCCATGCTGCAAGAGATGGGTGTGCACGTGTGGCTGCCGTCGGCAGAGCCTGTGCAAGAGGATGCCTACGCGCGCGCCGTCAGAGTTGCACAGCAACAACCAGTGCCCGCTGCAGTGGCAACGGCTGCAGCGGCACCGCGGGCGGCCGCTGTGGCCACGCAGCCCGACCCCGCGCCTGCAGATACCGCTTCCATGGCAGGCGAGGCGATGGCCCTGCACGGCCTGCGGGGACCGGCGCTGCGCCAATCGGCGGCGGCTTGCCAAGCCTGCGGTCTGTGTGCCGGGCGCAAACATTCCACGCTGCGCATGCCGGACGAACTGGTGCAGGCGGATTGGATGGTGGTGGGTGACCCACCTGAAGAAGACGAAGACCGCATGGGCCAGCCCTTCGTAGAACAACCGGGCCTGCTGTTGGACAACATGCTCAAGGCGGTGGGTGCCAGCCGCAGTGGGCAAGGCCGCCAAGGGGCGTATCTGAGCAATGTCGTCAAGTGCCGCCCGCCCACGGGGCGTTTGCCACAGGCGGCTGAGCTTGCGCAGTGCGCGCAATACCTGCAGCGTGAAATTGCACTGGTGCAGCCCAAACTCATTTTGGCCATGGGCCGTTTTGCCGCCCAATTGTTGCTGGAAGAACATCCGACGGACGCCGCATTGCCATTGGGCAAGCAGCGCGGCCGGGTCTACCGCTACCAGGGCGTGCCGGTCATCGTAAGTTACCACCCCAAGGTCTTGCTGCGTGCCAGTGCCGACAAGGCCAAGGCCTGGGCGGATCTGTGCCTTGCCCTGGACGTACTCGAAAGCTTGCCCCCACGCCCCGCCGCTACGCGGGTCGCTGCCCCCCAAGAGGACTAACTCGCCTTGGGGCGGCCCGGCGGCGAGTTGGTTGTCGCCAGGCTCCGCTGCTTCGCATGCTCCCTACAATAAGGGCCATGACTTTCCTCGACCAGTTGCGCACCGCCGAGCGCCAAAACGGTTCCTTGTTGTGTGTGGGCCTGGACCCAGACCCCGCCAAATTCCCTGAACAGTACCGCGGTGATGCCAACCGCATCTACGACTTCTGCGCGGCCATCGTGGATGCAACCGCAGACCTGGCAATGGCCTTCAAGCCGCAAATCGCCTACTTCGCCGCCCACCGTGCCGAAGCGCAGCTGGAGCGCCTGGTTGCCCACATGCGCCGCGCCGCACCCCATGTGCCGGTCATCCTGGATGCCAAACGCGGCGACATCGGTAGCACTGCCGAGCAGTACGCCATCGAAGCCTTCGAGCGCTACGGCGTAGACGCCGTCACGCTGTCGCCCTTCATGGGGTTTGACTCCGTGGCGCCTTACCTGAAGTACCACCGCAAGGGCGCTTTCCTGCTGTGCCGCACATCCAACCCGGGTGGCGACGATTTGCAGTCGCAGCGCCTGGCCTCGGTCGATGGCCAACCCCTGTTGTACGAACACATTGCAAGTTTGGCCCAAGGCCCGTGGAACCTCAATGGCCAACTCGGTCTGGTGGTGGGCGCCACCTACCCGGCCGAGATCGAACGCGTGCGTGCGCTGGCACCCACCCTGCCATTGTTGATACCCGGTGTAGGCGCCCAAGGGGGTGATGCCGCAGCGACGGTCAAGGCCGGTTGGCGTGGTGCAAATGGGGAAACGGTCGCGCCGATTGTGGTGAACTCATCGCGCGCCATTCTGTATGCATCCTCTGCTGCAGATTTTGCTGTTGCCGCGCGGCTAGAAGCTCTGCGCACCCGCGCATTGCTGCAGGCGTCCAAATAGTTTTTGCAGCGGGGCGTAGTACTGCGGTAACACGTGCTCCCTGCAGAGGCAGATTACACGCCGTAACACTTCGGACGAGTAACCAGGTATTTGTTGCGATCGCCTGCTGATATTCTCGCTAAGCTGCCTGCTTAGTTGTAATAGGTGCGAAAAATATGCGCTTCACAGAAATCATGGATGGCAAGCCGGCGGTAGAGGAAGCGCGCACGGAGGGCTCGCACCCAAGCGCTGCCAAATTGAGTGCCGCGCTAGCGGCGTCGGCCCTGGTCACGGCCTGTGGCGGCGGCGGTGGAGGGGGCAGTACCACGGGTACTACGCCCGGCACCGGCACCGGCACCGGCACCACCACACCCGCTGCGCCGAGTGGCCCTGTGTACACCACGGCTGCCACGGACGAGGAAGCGGCCCGCTTTTTGTTGCAGTCGCAATTTTCAGCATCCGAAGCGGAAATCGCGGTCCTGCGCACCAAGCCCTATGCTGCATGGCTGTCAGAGCAAATGGATGCACCGGTCGGTGCCTTTGGTTTTGACTGGCTGAATCAGCGCGGCTACGCCACCATCAGCAGCGCCACCAACTATTACGACAACACCTACCCCGGCGACTACATGCTGTGGAACCAGCTGATGACGTCGCCCAACGCCATGCGCAAACGGGTGGCACTGGCGCTGTCGGAGATTTTTGTCGTATCGCTGTCGGGGCTGGACATCGCGTGGCGCAGCCATGCCATCGCGAACTGGTGGGACATGCTGTCGGCCGGAGCCTTTAGCAACTTCCGCAACCTGCTGCAAGACGTGACGCTGAACCCGGCCATGGGTTATTACCTCAACACCAAAGGCAACATGAAGGAAAACACGGCTACGGGCCGTGTGCCGGACGAGAACTTTGGTCGAGAGGTCATGCAGCTGTTCACACTGGGCCTGTACCAGTTGAACCTGGATGGTTCGGTGAAGCTGGACGCCAACGGCACCAAGCTGGAGACCTATACCCAGAGCGATATCACGAACATCGCGCGCGTCTTCACCGGATGGGATTTTGACCAGACCCAAAACGTCAATACGCTGGAACCGGTCAACAACCGCAACATTCCCAACACGGTGTTCACGCGCCTCCCCATGCGCCTGACCCCGGCCAACCATTCCACGCTGGCGTCCAGTTTTCTGGGCGCTACGGTGCCCACCAATACCGACGGCGTGGCCGCGCTGAAAATCGCGCTGGACACGCTGTGCAACCATCCCAATGTTGGCCCGTTCATCGGCAAGCAGTTGATCCAGAAGCTGGTCACCAGCAACCCCAGCCCGGCCTATGTGGCGCGGGTGGCCAGTGCCTTCAACAACAACGGTGCAGGGGTGCGCGGTGATTTGAAAGCTGTCATCACCGCCATCTTGTTGGACGACGAAGCCCGCAGCCCCGCTGGCTTGACGCAATCCGGGTTTGGCAAGCTGCGCGAGCCCATGGTGCGCATGGTGCAGTGGGGGCGCACCTTTGGCATCAACTCCGCACGCGGCAGCTGGAAGATGGGCGACTCCAGCAACCCGGCTACGCAATTGGGCCAAAGCCCTTTGCGCTCGCCCAGCGTGTTCAACTTCTTCCGCCCCGGTTATGTTCCACCGTCCACTGCACTCAGTGCTTCGCAAACGCCGGCGCCCGAGTTCCAGTTGGTCAACGAAAGCAGCGTGGGTGGCTACCTGAACTTCATGCAGGGCGTGATCCGCAACGGCATTTTTATCAACGCGCCGGACCTGCCGCAAAGCGCCAGCAATGCGACCAATGGTTATGACGTCACGGCCGCCTATACGACGGAGCTGGCGATAGCGGTGGACACCGCGGGTCTAGTCAAACGCCTGGGCCTGTTGCTGTGCGCGGGGCAGCTGTCTGCTGCCACCCAGGTACTGATCGTGACGGCACTCAATGCGACGCCGCTGACTGCCACTAGCACCGACAGCGCCAAGCGTGACCGGGTGGCTGCAGCCGTTTTGTTGGTGATGGCCTCCAGCGAATACCTCATTCAGAAATAGCGAAATAGGAAGTGCCATGCATCTGCTCGACTCCGACAAACACAGCCGCCGCGCATTTTTGCGCCGCAGCGGCCAACTCGCCCTCAGTGGTACCGCCCTGCCGTTCGCACTCAACCTGGCCGCCATGGGCGAGGCGGCGGCCTTTGATGCCACCGATTACAAAGCCCTGGTCTGCGTGTTCTTCTACGGTGGCAACGACTACGCCAACACCGTGGTGACGTACGACGACCCCAGCTACAACCAGTACAGCACCATACGCGGAGGTGGCGCTGGCCAAAGCGCCGGTGGTATCGCGTTGGCAAAGTTTGCACTTGGCGGCACGCTGCTCAACCCCACGACGCCCATGCCTGGCGGGCGGCAGTATGCATTGCACCCGGCGATGACTGGAATGGCCAATCTGTTCAACAGCGGCAAGGCGGCGGTGCAGCTCAACGTCGGGCCACTGGTGGCGCCCTTGACCAAGGCGCAATACCTGAGCGCCGACCGCGCCAACTACCCGCTGCCACCCAAGCTGTTTTCGCACAACGACCAGCAGTCCATCTGGCAATCGTCGTCACCTGAGGGCTCCACCGTGGGCTGGGGCGGCAATATTGGCGACCTGGCGCTGTCGGGCAACGGCAACTCATTGTTTACCTGTATCAACGTGACGGGTAACGCGGTATTTTTGTCGGGCGACAGCGCGCTGTCGTACCAGGTCAGCACCAACGGTGCGGTGCCCATCAACGGCGTCAAGAGCAATGTGTATGGCTCCAGTGCCGTCAAAACTGCGCTGGCGGGTTTGATCCAGCAGCCGCGCACCCATACGCTGGAGAATGAGTACAACAAGGTGACGGCGCGGGCCATTGGTGCAGAGGCGCAAATCTCCACTAGCCTGGCGGCGTCGACGGTGTCCACGGTGTTCCCCACCGGCAACTCGTTGGCCGACCAGCTCAAGCTGGTGGCACGCCTGATTGGCGCACGCAATGGCCTGGGTGCCAAGCGCCAGGTCTTCCTGGTCTCCATTGGCGGCTTTGACTTGCACGACAACCTGATCGCCCAGCATCCTGCCCTGTTGGGCAAAGTCAGCGATGCCATGACCGCGTTTTACAACGCCACTGTAGAGCTGGGTGTGGCCAACAAGGTGACGGCCTTTACGGCGTCCGATTTTGGGCGCACGCTGACGTCGAACGGCGATGGTTCAGACCACGGCTGGGGCAGCCACCACTTCATGGTAGGGGGTGCCGTCAAAGGTGCCGCTTTCTACGGTACGGCGCCACCGGTCAGCGTGGCCAACTCCACCGCAGCACAAGACCAGTGGCATGTCGGTCAGGGGCGCCTGTTGCCCACCACTGCGGTGGACCAGTACGCCGCGACGATGGCCAGTTGGTTCGGTGTGGCCGATAGCGAGCTGTCTGGCATCCTGCCCAATCTACGGCGCTTTGGCACTGCGGCCGGTCGCCCCGATTACCCGACCAACCTGGGTTTCATGGCCTGAAGGCAGTTAGCCCCCACGCTTGTCGCCTAGGAGCGGCCCGGCGGCTGAGCGGCGGCCATAATGGACCGCATGATCGATCTCTACACCGCTGCCACGCCCAACGGGCACAAAGTTTCCATTGCGCTGGAAGAACTGGGTTTGCCCTACACCCTTAAGGTGCTGGACCTGAGCAAGGGCGAGCAAAAGTTGCCGGAGTTTCTGGCGATTTGCCCCAATGGCCGCATTCCGGCAATAGTGGACCGCGAGGCCGGTGACTTTGCCGTTTTCGAGTCTGGCGCCTGCTTGGTCTACCTCGCCGAGAAGACCGGGCAGTTGATGCCGACGGACGCTAAGGGGCGCTCCCGCGTCCTGCAATGGCTGATGTTCCAGATGGGTGGCATAGGACCCATGATGGGCCAGGCCAATGTGTTTTACCGCTATTTCCCCGAGAAGATTCAACCGGTTATCGACCGCTATCAGGGCGAGTCCAGACGTCTGTTCCGTGTGTTGGACGGCCACTTGAAAGACCACGAGTTTTTGGCTGGCGACTACTCCATTGCTGACATCGCCAACTGGGCCTGGGTGCGCACCCACCGCTGGTCTGGCGTGGACGTGGACGACTTGCCCCACCTGCAGCGCTGGTTGGCGGCGATACGAGCCCGCCCGCAAGTGCAAAAAGGCATAGACAGCCCGCCGTCGCCGGTGCGCGATAGCGAGGAAAAAGCCAAGCAATTTTCTGAGGCCGCGCGCAGCATGGTTGAAATGGGCCAGTCCCGCACGTCGGGCGTTTGAGGGTTTTTGAACATGAAACTGTATTACTCGCCTGGCGCACCCAGCCCCCGCCGCGTCATGATGTTCATGGTCGAAAAGGCCATAGCCGACATTGATCTGGTCACGGTAGACCTCAATGCCCAAGAGCACAAGGGAGAGGCCTACCGCGCCAAGAGCCCGCTGGCCAAAGTGCCAGCGCTGGAGCTGGATGACGGCCGCGTGTTGACCGAAACCCGTGCCATCTGCACCTACCTGGAAGGCCTGTACCCCGAGCCCAACCTGATGGGGGTGGATGCCGAGGAGCGTGCTTTCATCGAGATGGCGGACCGCCGTGCCGAACTGTATTTGCTGGCCGGTATTGCCAACACCGTGCGCCATACGCACCCCGGCCTGGCGCCGCTGGAGCAGCCGCAGTTTCCGGAATTTGGCCAATCACAGGCGCAAAAGGTGCGGGAGATTGCGGCGTGGTTTGACCATGTGCTGGAGCGCCAGCCCTGGATGGCCGGCGACCGTTTTACCATTGCCGACATCACCGCTTTTTGTGCTATCGAATTTGCGCGGTTGATGAAATTCCACCCCGGCCGCGAAGGCATGCCCAGTTTGCAGGCCTGGCGTGACCGCGTTGCAGAACGCCCCAGCGCATCTGCAAAGTAATTTTGCCCCCACGGTCGCCCACTTTGTGTGGCTCCCTGCCCCCCGAGGGGGCCGCGTTTGGCAAAACCCCAAGTCCACACCTTGGGGCGGTCCGTTGGTGAAACCATCCGATGTCTACTCTTCTATGGGTCCTCAGCTTGATGGCAGGTGCCGGTTGTCTTCCGGGTGGTGGGGGGCAATCAAGGGCAGGCGCAAAATAAAACAGCTGCCCTCACCCGGCGTGCTATTCACCTCCAGCTCTCCTTCAAACAGCGAGGTCACGATGTTGTAGCTGATGGACATGCCCAGGCCACTGCCGCCCTGGCCCAGCTTGGTCGTGAAAAAGGGATCAAAGATCCGTTTCAAATTCTCGGCCGCTATGCCCACGCCATCGTCGCTGAAGCGTATTTCCACTTGCGCGTTTTGCAACACCTGCGCCTGCAGATGCATGGTGCCGCCACGGCGCGTGCCGAAGGCATGCAATGCGGCGTTGTTGATCAAATTGGTTAATACTTGGCCATAGGGTCCGGGGTAACCGTCCAGCACGATGCCGCCAGGTATGTCCATCACCAAACGATGGCCCGCCACTTGGATGCTGCGCTGAAGCGTCGCCACCACCTCGTGGCTGGTGCGCAGCAGGTCAAAGATGCGCCGCTGTTCTGTGGCGCGGTCCACGGCTACCTGCTTGAAGCTTTGCACCAGTGCCCCGGCCGATTGCAGGCCGCGGGTGACCAGCTCCAGGCCGTCACGGCAAGACGCTATGTAATCTGCCAAGGTACTGCGGCGCATGCTGCCACTGGCGGCTGCGGCCTCCAGCGCTTTGGTGTTCTCTTGCAAGGTGGTGGCGGTCAGCAAGCTGTTGCCAATGGGCGTGTTGAGCTCATGCGCCACACCGGCCACCAGCGATCCCAGGGCTGCCAGTTTTTCGTGCACTACCAGTTGGTCCTTGGCATCGCGCAGGTGGGTGTAGGCCATGGCGTTGTCCAGGCCAATGGCGGTGTAAGCGCACAGCGTGCGAAACACCAGGCGCTCGTTTTCAGCGTAGGCGTTGGCGCGTGTGGACTGGATCGTCATGGCGCCCATCACCCGGTCCGCAATCGTAAGGGGCGCGTACAGCGCGCTCAATGTCAGCAGCGTGCCCGGCACATAGTTGGGCATTTGTGCCGGGTTAGTGAAATCGATCAGCAATTCGCGGCGCTCGCGCACGCAACGCACGCAATACGAGTGCGTGTCATCCAAACGCAAATGGTCGGGGGGCAGGCGCTGGCCTTCCTCTACGTCGTACACCGATGTAAGGCCCTGACCGTCCGGGTCCATCAGGTAGATGGAAAAGCTGGACGCATCCAGCAGGCCATGCATGTGCCGCTCTATGACTCCAAAGACGTGCGCCTTATCCAACTGCGACGTGATCTCTTGGCCTATGGCGCCCAGCAGCTTCAGCGTGTCGCTGCTTTGCTGCAGCAGCGCGGCGCGGCGTGTTTCGGCTTCGGCCTGGCCGCGGTGGAATTCGCTCTCCGCGCGGGCGCGTTCGGTGTCCATGCGCACTTGCATGGCGGTCGCTCGGTTCGATGCCTCCTGGTTAAGCACGCGCTCACGTGCCTCACCAGCCAGTACGGCATGGTGGTAGGCGTCCGCATACCGTCCGACCTGGGCATATTCTTCGGCAATGGCCAGCAACAAGGCGCTGGGAATCCAATAACCACTGACGTTGCGCGCAGTGACCAGGGCCTGCTCCAGGCACTCCATTGCCGCGGCGCGATTGCCCCTAAATGCGTGGATGCGGGCCAACAGCCGTTGCGCACTGACCTCCAGAATGGCGGCACCTTGGTGCTGGGCCATATGCAGTGCCGCGACAACTGCCTGTTCGGCCTGTATGTCATCGCCTAATTGCAGTAACGCATTGGCAACGCCCGTCTGGGCCTCAATCACTTGGTCGGTCTGGTCCAGGCGCTGTGCGCGTTCAGCTTGCTGGCGAAACAATGCCAGTGCACGGGGAAAGTCCCTGCTTTTTTGCGCCAAATCACCGAGGGATGTCAACACCGAGCCGTAGTTGCGCGAATTGCGCAAGGGAGCATAAATCTGCATGGCCTCGTCGAGCATGGATTGCGCGGCATCCAGCCGCCCCATGGCGCCCATGATCTCCGCCATCTGGCGCAGGCAAGGCCCCAGCGCCACCGCCCAACCCGTGGTGCGCGCCAAATCGAGCCCGCGCTGCAGCCACTCCAGCGCGGCGTCGTGGTCGTTCAGCGCTTCATAGGTGCTGCCCGAGTTGACGGCCACCACCACGGCAACGAGCAACTGGCCCGATTGTCTGGCCGCATCAAAGGCCTGGTCGAACCGCACTAACGCACGCGCGAAGTTGCCCGAGTTGTAGTCGCGCGTTGCAAAGTAGGAGTGGATGCTGGCCGCCACGCCCGGGTGCACGCCGCTGACATCTTCGTCAAACCGCTGGCCCCAGACCAGGTTGCTCTGGCGCACATCGCGCAGCACCGCATACCGTGCCCGGTTGGCTTCAAAATAATCGACGCGCTGCGGGTCGCCGCCCTGCGTGGCATATTCTGCGGCGGCGACAAGGCATTGGTCGCGCTGCAGCAGATCGCCCGTGCCGGAGTGCACCGAGGCCAGGACGCCATGCGCATCTGCACAACCGATGGGATCTTCACAGGCGGTAAAGACAGCCATTGCGCCACGTGCTGCAGCAATGGCGTGTTCAAAATCGGAGAGTAGCCAGTGGGTCTCGGCGTCCAGCAGGTCCAAGCGGGCTTGCAGCAACTGCACGGTCTGGGTTGGAAGGGTGGTGTGCTCCGTCAACAAGGCCCTGGCTTTGATGGCCAGCGTGCGGGCTCGCACATTGTCTTGTTGCCGCAGATACCAGGCCAGCGTGACCAGGGTTTGCAGTTCATCCCCCGGCGCACGCGCGCTGTCCAGTAACCTTGCCAGGCGGTCGACTTCGAGATTGCGCTCAAACAAAAGCATGGAAGGGGTGGCTGGTTGGTTCCAGGTGCTGGCCGCATGGTAATGCGGCCAGCGTCCACCACACAATAGCACGGAAGCGCTAAAACACCGCCCGCGCCGACCTGGCTACAAGAGCCGCTGCAGATAGCGCCCGGTGTGGCTTGCCGGGTTGGCGGCAATGTCTTCCGGCGTCCCCACACCCAGCACCGTGCCGCCGCCGGACCCGCCTTCGGGCCCCATGTCGATCAGCCAGTCGGCGGTCTTGATGACGTCCAGGTTGTGCTCGATGACGACGATGGTGTTGCCCGCGTCGCGCAGTTGGTGCAGCACCTTGAGCAGCAGATCAATGTCGGCAAAGTGCAGGCCGGTGGTGGGCTCGTCCAGTATGTACAGCGTGCGGCCAGTATCACGTTTGCTGAGTTCCAGCGCCAGCTTGACGCGTTGTGCCTCGCCGCCCGACAGGGTGGTGGCCGCCTGGCCCAACTTGATGTAACTCAGGCCCACATCCAGCAGCGTCTGCAGCTTGCGGGCAATGGTGGGCACGGCGTGCAGGAACTCGTACGCGGCCTCGACGGTGAGGTTCAGGATCTGCGCAATGTTCTTGCCCTTGTACAGCACCTCCAGCGTCTCGCGGTTGTAGCGCATACCCGCGCACACATCGCAGGGCACGTACACATCGGGCAAGAAGTGCATCTCCACCTTGACCATGCCGTCGCCCTGGCAGGCCTCGCAGCGGCCACCGGCCACGTTGAAGCTGAATCGCCCGGGGCCATAGCCGCGCTCGCGCGCTGTGGGCACTTCGGCCATCAGCTCGCGGATCGGTGTGAACAGGCCGGTGTAGGTGGCGGGGTTACTGCGTGGCGTGCGGCCAATAGGTGATTGGTCCACGTTGATGACCTTGTCGAAATGCTCGATGCCTTCGATGGCGGTGTGGGGTGCCGGCTCGTCATGCGCACGGTAGATGGTGCGGGCCACGGCGGCGTACAGCGTGTCGTTGACCAGCGTAGATTTGCCGGAGCCCGACACACCGGTCACGCAAGTGAACAGTCCTACGGGGAAGTCCACCGTCACGTCTTTCAAGTTATGGCCAGTGGCGCCGACCACCCGCAGCCGTTGCAGATTGCCTTGTGTGGCCAGGTGCTGCGCCTCGCGCTCGGCGCGCCGCACCGCGGCCGGGCTGGGTACATAGCGCTGCCCCTTGTCCGCTGGCTTGTACGGCTGTGCGATCACCGTGGGCAGCCACGGTGTGCGGCGTTTGGGCACCGCGATTTTCAGCGTCTGTGCCAGGTACTGGCCGGTCAGCGACTCGGTGTTGGAGACGATGGCGGCAAAGTCGCCTTGCGCAATGACACGCCCGCCGTGCACACCTGCGCCCAGACCCATGTCGATGATGTGGTCGGCGGCACGCATCATGTCCTCGTCGTGTTCGACCACCAGCACGCTGTTGCCAATGTCGCGCAGGTGTTTCAGTGTGTCGATCAACCGGTCGTTGTCGCGCTGGTGCAGGCCAATGCTGGGCTCGTCCAGCACATACATCACGCCCGTCAGGCCGGAGCCGATTTGCGATGCCAGGCGTATGCGTTGCGATTCACCGCCGCTAAGCGTCTCGGCGCTGCGGTCCAGGCTCAGGTAGTTGAGGCCCACGTCATTTAAGAACTTCAGGCGCAGGCCAATCTCACGTACGACTTTGGCCGCGATATCGCCCTTGGCACCGTGCATGGTTAGCGTTTGAAAATAGGCAAAGCTCTCGCGCAGCGTGGACCGGCTGATCTCGAAAATGGCGCGGGCCTGGTCGCCCTCGCCGATCTTGACGTGGCGGGCTTCGCGGCGCAGGCGCGAGCCGTCACACACAGGGCAGTGCTGGGTGCTGCGGTAGCGCGACAAATCCTCGCGCACCAGAGCCGAATCGGTCTCGCGGTAACGCCGCGCCATGTTGGGAACGATGCCTTCGAAGGGGTGTTTCTTGGTCAGCTTCTTACCCTGCGAGGCGCCGGAATCCATCACATAGCTGAACTTGATTTCCTCTTCGCCCGAGCCGTGCAATATCGCCTGTTGCACCACTTCGGGTAACGATTCAAACGGCGCGTCGATGTCAAACTTGTAGTGCTTGGCGAGGCTCTCCAGCATCGAGAAATAATAACCGTTGCGCCGGTCCCAGCCCTTGATGGCGCCGCTGGCCAGGCTCAACGTGGGGAAGGCCACCACCCGCGCCGGGTCAAAAAAATCTTGCTGGCCCAGGCCGTCGCAACTCGGGCAGGCGCCCACCGGTGAGTTGAACGAGAACAGCCGCGGCTCCAGCTCTTGGATAGAGTAGCTGCACACCGGACAGGCGAATTTGGCATTGAACAAATGCTCTTTCGGGCTGTAGCCCTCGCCAATGTTGCGTGAGGCGCTATCATTTTCGATAGTTTCACCGCTACCGGTGGTTTCCATCTCCAGTGCAATGGCACGGCCGTTGGCCAGGCGCAGTGCGGCCTCAAAGCTTTCGGCCAGGCGCTGTTGCAGCTCGGGCCGCACTTTGATGCGGTCGATAACGACGTCGATATCGTGCTTCTCGGTCTTCTTCAGTGTGGGCAGGTCGTCGAATTCATAGGTCTTGCCATTGACCCGAAAGCGCACATAGCCCTGGGCCTGCATCTCGGCAAACACGTCCAGGAACTCGCCCTTCTTCTCGCGTGCCACCGGCGCCAGAATCATCAGCCGCGTATCCAGCGGCAGGGCCAGTACGGCGTCCACCATCTGGCTGACGGTCTGGCTCTGCAGGGCCAGGCCGTGGTCCGGGCAGTAGGGCGTGCCGGCGCGGGCGAACAGCAGGCGCAGGTAGTCGTGGATTTCGGTCACCGTGCCCACGGTGGAGCGCGGGTTGTGGCTGGTGGCCTTTTGTTCGATGGAGATGGCGGGCGACAGGCCCTCGATGACGTCCACATCCGGCTTGTCCATCAGCTGCAAAAACTGGCGCGCGTAGGTGGACAGGCTTTCCACATAGCGGCGCTGGCCCTCGGCGTACAGCGTGTCAAAGGCCAGGCTCGATTTGCCGGAACCGCTCAAACCGGTGATCACCACGAGCTGGTTGCGGGGTATGTCCAGGTCGATATTTTTCAGATTGTGGGTGCGCGCACCCCGGATGCTGATGCTTTGCTGTTGCAACACCCGGGCCAGGTACTGGCCTTGGGAGTCGAGGGGCGTGGCGGTGCCGTCGGAAGGAGGTGTCAAGATGGAGCCCACTGAAGAGAGGTATGGCAGCGTTTGGCGCAACCCACCATGATAGTGAATGTTGGCACCGGGCGCTATTTGGGTGTTCGCCAGCCTTCTTTCTGCTCAGCGTGCCGCCGCCAGATACTTTTCGATTGCCCCCGCCATGGCATGCTTGGGGCTGGATTGAATCTTCATTAACAGTGGGTGCAGCGCTTCTGGTAAATCAAAGCGTTTGCACAGGTCTGTCTGAATACGCGCCAATAGCGCAGCGGTGACTTCTGCATCCGCCAGAGCCCGGTGGGCACGGCCCGCACTTGGCAGGCGGTGAAAAGCCGCCATCGCGCCCAATGAATGGCTGCGAACCTCGGGGTAGAGCCTGCGCGACAGCAACACCGTGCAGGCAAAGGGCTGTGGTGCCCGCAGATCCAACCGCGCCAGTTCGGCCGTCCAGTAGCGCCGGTCGAATGACGCGTTGTGCGCCACCATCGGCGCGTCGCCCACAAATCGGCTGGCGGCAGCCATTACCTCGGCCGCCGGTGGCGCTGCGGCCACCATGTCGTTGCTGATGCCGGTGAAGGACTCGATGAAGGACGAAATACGCACCCCCGCATTCATCAGGCTCTGGAAACGCTCCACCACCTCGCCGCCCTCCAGCATGACGATGGCAATTTCGGTGGCGCGGTCACCCATGGCGGGCGAGAGGCCGGTGGTTTCGAAGTCGATGACGGCGATGCGGGTCAAGGCTTGACAAATTCCCAAGGGTCGATCAATCGCACGCCCGCCCCTTTGAAGTCACACAGGTTGCGGGTTGCCAGTGCAAAGCCGTTGGCCCGTGCAATGGCTGCGATGGCGCAGTCCGCAAACCCCATCGTGTTGCCCATGGCCTGCGCGCTCGCGCTGGTTTTTGCAAACACTTCGGCGGTCTTGGTATCCAGCGACAGAATGCGCCCGTCAAACAACGCCAAGACCTGTGTGGACAGCCCCTGCGCCAGGGAGTCCCGGCGACGCCCTGCCGGCAATGCCTCTACACCCGCAAGCAGCTCGGTCAGGTTGATGGTGGTGAGATACAGCGTCTGTGGTTCCTGCGCGTTCAACCAATCCAGCACGGCCGGGTTGGGCACAGGCTTGAGCGGCTCAGAAACCACATTGGTATCGAGAACAATCATTCAAAACTCGCTGGCTTGATCCGGCGTGGATCTCGCTTCAAGTCCAGCTCCACCCCAGCCAGACTGCGGCCAATCTCAGCCAATGCAGAACCCAAGCCTACTCTTGGCGCGACCGCGCCCTCCAGAATGAAGCGGATTTCAGCCTCGGTGCTGCGCCCATGTTGGGCCGCTCGCAATTTGAGCGCCCGGTGTGTGGCTTCGGGAATGTTTCTGACGGTGACGGATGACATGGGAATCACTTCATTGAACTGGCGCAAATGATATCAAAAAATGAAATTGATATCAAAATGGATGCTTTGACGCGGCCCCAGATTTGATCACTCCATCAGCCAAAACTGGCGCGGTACGCTAGTGCAACATCTGTTCTGTAATTTCCCCGAGCAGTGAAACCGAGGAGTCGGACGGTTTCTGGTTTTGGATTTATTTAGTCAGGCCCCTGCCGGGCCGCCGGAGGCACCCCCCCCGGCGTCTGGTGCAGAGCCTTATCC
>NZ_JANXUQ010000279.1 GCF_025356155.1 Rhodoferax sp.
GGTCGGGCCGTTTGGTGGCATCAGCGCCGCGCAGGTGATGCAGGCAGTGCTGCTGCATCCGCAGCGCCTGGGCGAGCCGGTGTCATTGACCATCAATTTTGCGGCGGCTTTGGCCGACGGCCCTTTTGTCATCGATGCCCACCCCGCGCGCACCAACCGGTCCACGCAGCACTGGATAATTGATGTGCAACAAAACGGCGAGTCGGTGTTGACGGGCACGGCCTTTACCGCTCTGCGCCGTGAGACCTGGGGCCTGGACGAGCAGAACTTACCCGCCAGCCCGCCGCCAGCCGATGTGCCTTTGGCGGCCAAGGGAATCCCCATGGCCTGGGTGCAGAACTATGAAATGCGCCCCATCGTCGTCGGCATGCCCGCGGTGTGGGACGGCAGTGGCGACAGCAGCCTGACGCAGCAGTGGGTGCGCGACATGCCGCCACGCCCACTGGACTTTGCGTCGCTGACGGCGCTGTCCGACATCTTCTTCCCCCGCCTGTTTGTACGTCGCGCCACCGCAGTGCCCGTGGGCACGGTCACGATGACGGTGTACTTCCACGCCAACACCGAACAACTGCAGGCCACTGGCAGCGGCTATTTGCTGGCGCAGGCCAAAGCCCAGGCCTTTCGCAACGGCTACTTTGACCACACGGCGCAATTGTGGAACGAGTCAGGTGTCCTGCTGGCGACCACACACCAATTGGTTTACTACAAAAATTGACAGAACGCAGCCACGCAATGGCAACTTAAAAGGAGATCCCATGCAAGACATATTGACCCACGTCGCCGACGGCGTACTGACCCTCACCATCAACCGCCTGGACAAGAAAAACTCTTTCACGCCCGCCATGTACGGCGCCATGGCCGACGGCCTGGAGCAGGCCCGCAGCGACCCGGCTATCCATGTCACTGTCATCCAGGGCGACATCACCGTGTTCAGCGCCGGCAATGACATCGGCGACTTTTTGCAACGCGCCCCATCTACACAGGAATCTCCGGTTTTCAAGTTCCTGCGCAGCATTGCGTCGCACCCCAAACCCATCATCGCCGCCGTCTGCGGCCCGGCGGTGGGCATTGGCACCACGCTGCTGTTCCACTGCGACCTGGTCTATGCGGGCGACAACGCCGCCTTCTCCATGCCCTTTGTGAACCTGGGCCTGTGCCCCGAGGCCGGCTCCAGCCTGCTGGTGCCGCAAATGATGGGATACCACCGCGCGGCCGAGGCCTTGCTGTTGGGCGAACCCTTCATGGCCGAAGCGGCGCTGGAGGTGGGCCTGGTCAACCGCATCGTGCCTCCCACCGAAGTCAATGCCATGGTGCAAACGCTGGCGCGCAAGCTGGCTGCCAAGCCCATTGCGTCGTTGATCGAAACCAAGCGCCTGATGAAAAAGGGCCAGATGGCCCAGGTGCTGGCGCAGATTGCCGAAGAAGGCGAGAGCTTTGCCCGCCTGTTGCAGGAGCCCGCGGCCAAGGAGGCCTTCACCGCGTTTATGGAAAAACGCAAGCCGGACTTCAGCAAAGTCTGAAGGCTGGGGCCACAGGGCCTGGGCACGTGGCTGGAGAACCTGTTTTGACACAACAGAACACTTTAAACAAAATTAGCCTCTAGCCCTCGTGTACTCTCGGTTAGTAGCTATAAAAATAGTAGCAATCCCCATTGCTGCACCGCCACCCCTACAAGGAGACAATCTGCATGACATCCAACACCGCACCCGCGTCCACCCTGCACGGCAAGACGCTGGTCATCACCGGCGCCTCACGCGGCATTGGCCTGGCCATTGCCAAACGCGCGGCACGGGACGGCGCCAACATCGTCATCCTGGCCAAGACCACGGACCCCAATCCCAAGCTGCCCGGCACCATCTACAGCGCTGCCGAGGAGATTGAAGCCGCAGGTGGCAAGGCGCTGCCGCTGGCCGTGGATATCCGCGACGACGACGCTGTATTTGCAGCCGTGGCGAAGGCGGTAGCGGTTTTTGGTGGCATCGACGTATTGATCAACAACGCCAGCGCCATCAGTATGACCAACACCGAAGCCACCCCGATGAAGCGCTTCGATTTGATGAACGGCATCAATGCGCGTGGCACCTACCTGTGCACAGCGGCATGTTTGCCAGAGCTGAAAAAGTCTGCCGCCGCCGGGCGCACACCGCAGGTGCTGACGATGTCTCCACCCCTGAGCATGAAGACGCACTGGTTCGCAGCCCACACGGCGTACAGCATGGCCAAGTACGGCATGAGCATGTGCACGCTGGGCCATGCCGGTGAATTCAGGAAGCTGGGCATAGCCGTCAACAGCCTGTGGCCACGCACCGCGATTGCCACTGCTGCGATGCAGATGATCCCCGGCGTCGACATTGCGCTGTGCCGCACGCCTGAGATCATGGCGGATGCTGCTTACTGCATCCTCACCAACAGCGTGTTCGAAACTGGCAACTTCTACATCGACGACGCTGTGCTCGGCGCCCATGGCATCACCGACCTGGATGGTTATGCGGTAACGCCCGGCAACAAAAATTTTCTACCGGACTTCTTTGTAGATTGAAGACCGCCTGGCGCGTGTGCCGCTGGCCAAGCGCAGGCCGGATGCCACCCATTGCGCACGCCGCACATTGATCTGTCCGGTGGCGGCCCAGCGCCGGGCTTCCATGGCCGGGTTGTGCAGCATGGCTGCCAGCCACACGGCCTCGTCCTTCGTCAACTGGTCGGCACGCTTGGCAAAGTAGGTGTGGGCTGCCGCCTGCGCGCCGCACACGGTGGCGCCCCAAGGTGCGTTGTCCAGGTACAGGCGCAGAATGCGGGCTTTCCCGAGCGTCTGCTCCATCTCTACCGCGTACAGAAGCTCGCGCAGCTTGCGTACCGGTGAACGCTCACCCCCCGTGACCAGCAGCTTGGCCACCTGCTGCGACAGCGTGCTGGCGCCGCGCACGCTCACGGCACCTGGCCCGGCATCGGCAGCGGCTTGCATGGCTTGCACGGGGCGCTGGTTGTTGCTGCGCAGCGCGTGCACCACTTCTATCAGGTCGTAACCCGTGTGTTCGAAAAAGCGCCGGTCTTCCGCGGCGATGACGGCGCGGGCCAGCAGGCTATTGGTTCCCAGCGCCACCTTTTGCGCACGGAGTGGCAAACCACGGCTGCAGGTACTCTGTGCGTTGGCCCACTGGTCTGTACCCAAGCCCTGTACGGCCATGCCCACCAAACGCGGCTCGACGGTCAACGTGCGGGACGGCAGGCTCAGCGTCGCGCGCAGTGCGAACGTGCCTTCGATCTGCGCCGTGGCCAGCTCGGGCATGGCATCGGCAAACAGCGCATAGCCGTCGCGCACCGGTGTATCGGGCAGGTCTATGTCCAGCAGCAGACTGGTGTGCGATAGTTGGCCGTGCCATGTGGCAGCCACGGCGCCCGCCGCGACCGTGCCCTGCAGCAGCATGCCGCTGCGGCGTACCGTTGCGTCCACCGCGGGCAGGCGCAGTGCTGCGTCGCCCCAACTGGTGTTGCGCAGGCTACAGGGTTGGCAGTGCAGGGTCAGCGCCCGGGCTTTCGCGTCCCAACCCAGGCGCAACGGCCCTGCGGGAGAGGGCAGCGTGTGGCCCTCCAAGCGCTGCGCAACCCAAGGCGTGGTGCCCAGCCAGATCAACGATGCCACGCCGATATCCACGGTTGCTGGCCCCACTTGAACGGTCGTCGCCCACGCCCCGGGCGCGGGGCGTATCGCGGCGCGGGCCACGAAGAACAGCACCAACGCTGCACCGACGGTGCTGGCCGTTGCCACACCTACCCAGTAAGCGAGGCGGTGCAAGGTGCGCAATGCGCGCCGGGCAACGGTGCTCAGCGAAAGGATTGTTCTGTTCATAGCGGTGTGGCGACGGTGATCGCTTTCCACGGACCGTGGGATTGACCGGCGATGGATGCCCAATACCACGACGAGGTGTCGGTAAAGCCCTGGCCGTTGGCGTCTTCTATGCGCTCGCAGACCCGCACACTGCGGCCGTTGCGCTGGGCTACAAAGCAGCGCCAGCGGTCCTGGCTGTTGGCCTGCACTTCCAGTTGCTCGTCGCGGATGCGGTAACCCAGGCCGCGGTAGCAATCCGTGGCCGGGTGCAGCATGCGGGTTGGCTGGTTGACGGTACGCAGCACCAGCGTCTGCTTGTCATCCGTCATGCGGGCCACGGTGCCGGGGAAGTGCTTGGCGAAGCGCAGTTCCACATCGCTGAGTGCCAGTGGGCGCAGCGTGGCGCCGCGCCATTGTGTGGGTAGCTCGCGTGCGGTCGTTGTGAATGTACGCGGTGCAGCGTCGGCCAGACCCGAATCCGCGTCACGGCGATGGTCCGTGGCGATCTGCGCCACGCCAGCCAACGCACAGAGCGGCAACACGGCAGCCCATAGTGCCTTGTGCAGCACCCGGTTCAAGAAGCGGTTTTCGAGGAGGTTCATGGCTATTCCCGTTCGCTGCGGTTAGAGGGCTTGAACGCCATGGCCGTTGCAATGCCCGTGCATACCAGCGCTAACACCACCAGACCCACGGCTTCATGCCCAGAGGCCGGCAAGTGCGCGCCGGAGGCTTGCAACGCAACCAGCACGGTGTTACGTGCGACATTGCCCAGCAGCACCAGCACACTGACCACCGGCAGGCGCAACAGGAAGCTACGGTTGTTACGCCCGACCGCCAGTGCCACGGCACAGGCCGTGAAGTAGCCCAGCCAGGCCATTTGCACGCCCGAGCACGGTGCGTCCACGATGATGAGCTGACCGTCCACCACCAGGCTGCTGCCGCTGCGCTCTACGGTGTGGGCAACTGACAGCAGCCAACTACTCGCCTCGGCCGTCACCACGCGCAACGGGAAGCCCGCATAGAACTGCAGCGACGCCATCAACGGCAAGGACAGCAGCGACAAGCCCAGTACCGGCGCCGTTGCCACCTGTGCCGGTAGGAAGGCCAACAGGCCAGCGGCCAGAGACAACAAACCAACCAGCGCCACCACCATATCTGGCAGTTGTGCATGCAGGGCGGTGGTCAGCACGGCGCCCGCCAGTGCCGTTACCTGCAGGCCCAGCCGTGGAGCGGCCCGTAGCCGGGTGCGGTGCAGCCACAGCAACGAACCGAGTGCCGCCAGGGCCAGCACGCCCAGCGGGTCATCCGATCCATCGACCATGCGCTGGCCCATCCAACACCAGGTGGGCCATAGCGCCACGGTCAGCAGCGAAAGCCAGCGCCATTCGGCGGCTGTTTCGATGGCAATGCCAAAGCGCACAAACTGCGGTATCTGCAGCAAACGGGGCAGCATAGATCCGCCCGCCGCCGGGCCGCGCCCCGATGGGGGGCAGCGTAGTACACGAAGTGACAAGCGTGGGGGCATGGTGCTCAGCTTGTTAGGTGGTGGTTGCGTGCACGGCGGCGGCGGGTGGCCAGCATGGCCAAGACAGACAGCGTGACGGCCATCGCACCCCAGGTGGCTGGCTCAGGCGTGCTGGGCACTTCGGCTCCCAGTGCGCTGTTCTCCACACCCTGCGGTAACGGCGACGGCTGGTTGACGGCCGCCGTGTCAGCAGGGTTGAGGTTGCGCACAACCTGGTCCACCGCCAGGAAGCTGGTGTACTGCGTCAGCAGGTTGTATTGCAGGCCCAGGTCGGTGATGGCCTGTGCGTATGCGCTGCCGCCTTCCAGTGCTTCCTGGTCGCTCAGCGACGCAATGCGGTGGCGGGCCCACAACTGGCGCAGCGCTGCGGTGTCTGTGCCCTTGTTGGCGTTCACGTCCATGCTTTGGCGTACCGGGCCATCGGCTGCGATGCCGTCCAGCACCAGTTGGCCCTTGGCCTCACCGCGCCATTTGCCGAACACAATGACCGGGCGTTGTGCCAGCAGGTCGGGCAGGTTGCGCGGCTCCACGTCGTAGACGTCCAGGCCTTCAAAGCGCAGCTTCACCTGGGTCAATACCGGCGAATCAATCATCTTGCGAAAGCGCGCGGCTTCTGCTGCCGCCTCAGCAGGCTTGGTGACGATGAAGGGCTCGCCCATGCCGGCACGGGCCAGGCCTTCCATCAGATGGCGATTCACCGATGAGCCGATGCCGAAGGAAAACACATTGGCCTTGGACAGGTTGTTGCGCACCAGCTCAAAGGCTTCGCGCTCTACCGTCACATAGCCATCCGTCACCACTACCACGGTGCGCGACACATCCGCCGCCTTGGGTTCGGCAAAGGCACGCTTGAGCGCGGGTATCAACTCGGTGCTGCCATTGCCACCCATGGCGTCGATGGTGCGCACGGCCTGGTCGATATTGGCGCGGGTGGCTGGCACCGAGTGTTCGTTGAGGAAACGGTTGCTACCCGAGAACAGCAGCACGTTGAAGGTGTCGCTGGGGCGCAGATTGCCAACCAGTTCGCGCAGCAGCGTCTTGGCGGTCTCTAGCGGAAAGCCATGCATGGAGCCCGAAATGTCGACGACAAAAATATAGTCGCGTGGTGTGATGGCAGTAGTCGCAGGCGCCTTGGGCGGCTCCACCATCGCAAGGAAGAAGTTTTCGTTCTGGCCCTTGTAGAGCATCACGCCGCTCTCGATCTTGTCGCCTGCCAGGCGGTAGTCCAGGATGAAGTCTCGGTTGCTGCTGGGGCCGGTGTTGGGCTTGAGGCCAACCACCGTGGCGCCGCCCTGTTCGCGGTAGCTGTTGATGTCGTGTGAGCTGGAGCGCACCTCCTTGATGCCAATGGGCGTGTTCAGCGTCACGTGAATGTCAAAGGCCGGAGCGGCCGCGCTGCCAGGCGTGTTCTGGCCCTTGGGCAAATAGGGTTGGGCGACCCACGTGGCATTGGCTTGACCACTCTGGGCGCTGTTGTAGCGCGGGCCGACCACGGTGGGGAAAACAAACTGGTAGTTGCCATCCGTTGGCAACAGTAGCTCGGTGTAGCGCAGCTCCACTTTTACATCGTCGCCCGGCAGGATGTTGGCCACGTTCATCTGGAACACATTGGGCAGATGCTGCTCCAGCAATGCAGCGGTCTTTCCTGCTTGCTTGGCCGCGTCGTATTCGATCTTGGCCTGTTGTTTTTCCTTGATCTTCGCGGTGATCAGCCGGTCCGCCAGCCGCACGTTCATGCCATAGACCGCTGCGCGGGTGGAGCCGGGGAACACATACTTCGCTTCTATGGCGCGCTGGCCTTCGTTCTTGTAAGTCTGCACGACGGTCACATCGGCAATCACACCGCTGACGCGCACATCGACCTGCGTGGATTTGAGGGGCAACTGGTCTACGCCGGGCGCGTCGCTTTTGACAAAGAAGTACGGGCTTTCGGTCTTGGTACGGGGTGGGGCGTCGCGATCTTGCGCGTGGACCGGGTTGGCGACCAGTGCCACAAAGCAGGCAGCGGAGAAGGTGGTGGTGGCCAGCCACAACCAGCGGGAGATGCGCGTGGGGACCTGACGGGCTTGTGAAGCGGATGCGGGCGGGGTGTGGTGGGCGGCGGGTGCGAAGGCCATGGTGCTGTTCTCCAGACGGTGTGCGACATTGCACGGTGGAGAGAGCATCCCGCGGGGACTCGAAGGTAGTTTGAAGTGGGTGGCGCCGTATGTGAAAACTGTGTGAAGTGCGGGTGAAAGTGTTCCCGCAACGCGCGCGGGGCTAAGAGCCTGGGTGCCATAGCGTTCTGCTCCGTGTCCCCCGCCCGCTGCACGGGCTCCTCCTTGACCTGCGCAGAACGCTCTGGCACCCAGGCCCTTAGTTCGCCTTGGCGGTGGTGTTGCGCGGCAGCCAGAGCTTGGCGATGGCGCCCACGGCATCGGCACCATCACCCGAGTCTCTGCGGTTGCCGAGTTCGATGCGGCCCCGGTGCAGTGATGCGATCTCCTGCACAAAGCTCAAGCCAAGTCCCGTGCTCTTCTTGCGCGAGTGCGGCCGTGCCAGTGAATAGAACTTCTCAAACACCTTGTCCTGCGCATAGCTGGGGATGCCCACGCCCTGGTCGCGCACGGTGATGCAGGCCCAGCGGCCTTCTAACTGCAAGCCCAGCTCCACCGCGCCGCCGTCGGGCGAAAAGTCCAGCGCGTTGTCCAGCAGGTTGCTGACCGCGCGGAGCAGCAGGAACGGGTCTGCCTCCAAAGTGGCATCGGCACCTGCTGCCACGGTGATGTGTATGCGCCGCTGCGCCGCAGCGGCTTGGGATGCATGGGCCAGTTCGTCCAGCAGAGGCCGCACGGCCAGCGGCTGCAGGGTGTCGAGCACGCGGCGGGTTTCCAGCGCGGTGAGCTCCATCATGCGGTCCACCATCTCCTGGATGCGCAGCGTCTCGCGATGGATGTTGCCCAAAAAGCGTTGGCGCTGCGCCTCTTCCATCGGCTCCTGCAACAGCTCTGCTGCGCCGCGTATCGCGGACAGCGGGCTCTTCACCTCGTGCGTCAGAGTCTGCACATAGTCGGCCACGTAGTTGCGCCCGGCCAGCGCGTCGCGCATCTCGTCATAGGCGGCACGCAGCAGTTGCCAGGCGCGGCGTATGAGTCGCCAGGGGTGAAAGCCTTTTTGTGCGTGGACGTAGCGCGCATAGTCGGCGATCAGGCCGAACGGGCGCACCAGCCACACTGATACAGTGACCGCCATGATCAGCACGGCCGCTACCGACAGCATGCCGGCATACAGCGTGCGGCTGCGGGCCGCAGCGACGAACTGGCCAAAGCTCTGCGCTGGTTTGCCGACGCTGACCACGCCGATGATCTCGCCATTGCCGCCACCGCCCCCCTGCGCGCCGCTGATCCAGCGCACCGGTGCGGCCATGTACATAACGGCAGAGTGGGCGTCGCTCGGGTTGTCCAGCGAGGTGCGCGCGCCGTATTCGCCCTTGAGTGTCATGCGCACATCGCGCCACTGCGAGAAATCCTTGCCCAATGACTGGCCGGTGGAGTCAAACAGCACCGTGCCATTGCGGTCGGTGACATAGGCGCGCAGCTCCACATGGGTCTTGCGCACGTCGAATATCTGCGCCTCGAACTGGCGCGCATAGACAGACTTGAACAGAGCATCCAGCCGGCCCGTGTTGATCGCGCCACCGCGCACATCCTGCTCGACCAGCGTGGCCAGCAATTGGGAGGTTTCCACCAGCGACTCTTCGGCCGATTCGCGGTAGCGCGGGTCCAGGTCGGACACCACGTGGTACAGCACGGCGGCAATGCCGATCGCGTAGATCAGCAGGATGCCTAAGAAAATTCGGGTTCTCTTAGACAATGTCGCCCCCACGCTGGCCACTGCGTGTGCTGCGCTGCCCCCCGAGGGGACGCTCGCACCTTGGGGCGGCCCGGCGGCGCTCCTTCAATTGGGCGCCTCCGGCAAGTCTTCACTCAACGCATACCCGGTGCCGCGCAGCGTGCGAATCGGCTCCAGTCCGGGCGCCACCGCCTTGAGCTTGGCACGCAGGGTCTTGATGTGGGCGTCCACCGTGCGGTCAAAGCTGTCATTGGCATCGCCCCATACTCTTTGCAGCAGTTCGTCACGCGTAAACACACGGCCAGGCTTTTGCACCAGCAGGCGCAGCACGCCGTATTCGTAACGGGACAGCTCCAGCGCACGGCCATAGAAGCGGATCTGGTGACGTTCTTCGTCCAGCAGCCATATCGGGGGTATGGATGCAGCCGGCGCAACGACTGTGACCGCTGCATCCGGCCCTGCCACGCCCGGCCGCGCACTGCGGCGCAGGATGGTGCGTATGCGTGCCACCAGTTCGCGCGGCGAGAACGGCTTGGCGATGTAGTCATCCGCCCCCAGCTCCAGGCCGACCACGCGGTCGATCTCGTCGCTGCGCGCCGTCAAAAACAGCATGGGCACCTGCTTGCCGCCGGGTAAGGCTTGGAGGCGGCGGAATAACTCAAAACCGTTGAGGTCGGGCAGGCCCACATCCAGCACGGCTAGCGCGGGCGGCTCGGCGGCAAACTGGGCCAGGGCTTCGGCGGCGGTGCTGCACCACACTGGCGCAAAGCCGTCGGTGGACAGCACATACTGCAGCGTGTCGGCGATGCCGGATTCGTCTTCCACCAAAAGGATGCGCGGTTTGGGAGTCATAGGGTCGTTATGGTAACGGGCAGCGTGCGAGCAGGCGTTTGGCGGCAAATGCCATTGGTAAAAAATGCCTATAGCCCTCGTGAAATATGCGTGAGTAGCTATCAAAAACAGAGCGGATCAGTATTGCTTTGTGTAAATGCGGGTTAGCGCCACTTGATTTTGGCGGCGGCTGCCACCATCTGGACCGTACAAACAAACCCGTTTACTGAAGGAGATGAAGTCTATGCAGTTTTCTTCCCTATCCCAACGCGCGGCCAAGTGGCTCTTGGTCGCCACACTGATGGGCGCTGGTCTGGCCATGGCGCAGGCCGAGCCGACGTTGAACGAGGTGTATGCCACCGCGCACGCTGGCAAGCTGGACCAGGCGCAGGTCATGATTCAGCAGGTGCTGGTCGGACACCCTAAGAGCGCCAAGGCCCACTTTGTGCGCGCCGAGTTGTATGCGCGCCAGGGCGACCTGGACCATGCGCGTGATTCGTTGGCCACTGCCGATAAGCTGTCGCCTGGACTGAGTTTCGCCAAGCCAGACGCCGTGCAGGCGCTGCGCACCCAACTCGCTGGCCGCAATGCGGCGCGTGCCGCGAACGGTCCGGTCAACAGCAACGCGGCTACAGCTGCAGACGCTGGCAATACGCGGCCTGTGCAATACAGCAACCCGCAACCGGCGTCGTCTTCGTGGGCCTTGCCGTTGCTGTTGGCGGGCGGTGCCATCGTGGCGGGCTACTTTATTTTCCGCCGCCGTGTTCCGGCGCCCGCACCCCAAGCTGCAGGATATGGCTTGCAACAGGGCGGGCTCAATGGCCCACAAACATTTGGAATGGGTGGCGGTGGTGGCACCGCCCCTGCGGGCTACCCCCCAGCAGGCGGCTACCCGCAGCCAGCCAGCTCGGGGCTGGGCGGGCGCATTATGGGTGGTGTAGCCACGGGCTTGGCCGTGGGCGCCGGTGTCATGGCCGCCGAAGCCATAGGCCGCAACCTGATGGGCCACAACAACAACGCGGACGCTGGCCAATTGAACAACGGCGCACACAACAACGACTTCCAGCCCGTAGGCAATATCAATCCCGACATGGGTGGCGCCGACTTTGGCGTCAACGACGGCGGTTCGTGGGACAGCGGCGGCGGGTCTGACGGCGGCGGCGACTGGGACAACTAGCGGGTGTGGCGGCAATGACCGGGCTGCTGTCGATTCAGTAAAGAATAATATTTTGGTTTACTTGCATCCGTTTGCTGGGCATCATCGTTTGTAGTGTGGGCTGCTTTGCAGCGTACATAACTTACAGACGGGGGTGCCTATGAAGCGTTCTTTTGCATTTTTTGCCATCTCGGCGGCCTTGTCGTTGCCTGCTGGGGCCAGTGGCAGCGTCGATGCTGGCAAACTGATCTTTCCGGTTTGCCAGAGTTGCCACACCGACCCGGTAACGGCATCCCGTTTTACTCCCTATCGGTTCAACCCTACCGAATTGACAGGCGCATTTCAACGCACGCCGCAGATGAACGTCTACGTGGACCTGGGCGTGCAGACCATCTCCGACCTGGCCGCGTACCTCGCCTTGCCCAATAGCAACGATACCGATCGGCTGCTGGACTGGGCTGAAGACACTTTTCCCACTGTCCTATCTCCACGCCGGCAGAAAACCGGACAGTTGATGGGTTACACCTACCGCTTTTACCCCAACACCGGCGTTTATGCGGGATCCAAGGACGGCCATGCTTGGATCTACTACAGCCGTACACCGGGTGCGCCGATTGGCGACTTGGGAACTTTGCGCAGCTACCTGGACCAGTTGCCCAGTGGCCGGTAAGCCTTGGCTTTTAGCCGCGGCGTTCGCCCTGAGCGCACTGGTGGGGCAGCCTGCAGCGGCGGTGGAAGTAGGCGATGTCGCACCCGGGTTTGATCTGGTTGGCCGTACGGGGGCCATCAAACTGGGGGACTACAAGGGCCAAACCGTTTACCTCGATTTTTGGGCATCCTGGTGCGGCCCTTGCAAGCAATCGTTCCCATGGCTGAACACCCTGCAAGCGCGCTACGCCGCCCACGGTTTGCGCGTGGTCGCCGTCAACGTGGACAAAAAAATGGAGGACGCCAATGCCTTTTTGCGCGGCAACCTGGCCAGTTTTGACGTTGCGTTTGATGCGGCCGGCCACACGCCCAAAAGTTATGCCATCCTGAGCATGCCGACGTCGGTGTTGATCGGTCCTGATGGCAAGGTGCTGCAGGTGCACCGCGGCTTCCTCGACGCCGAGCGCACCCAACGTGAGCAAGACATCAAGCAGGCACTCCACCTGTAAAACAAACCGCTACTGAGGACGAATGATGATGAGAACAACGTTGGGGACCCTGCTGTTCGCAGGCATGCTTTTGGGGCTGGGAGCTTGTAGCAACCTGGCTGCGGTCAACGCCTGGGAAAAAGGCAACCTGACTAAACCGGGCATGGCGTTTGATGGCGACCCGTTGGACCAACGCTTTGTGCAACACATCTACACCAGCAAGGAAAATTCGAGCGGTGGCAACGGGGTGGGCGGCGGCGGGTGTGGTTGCAACTGAAACAATTGGATTGATTCACGCCTATGCAAACATCCACACTTCCTTCCCACCGCGCCACCAGCCCCACCAGCGTGTTGTTGGCATCCCTGGTGCTGCCCGGCTTTGCCGCGCTGGCCTGCATGGCACCGGTGAAGGCCGATGCCGAGAACGCACCTGAGAAAACTACGGTCGCCGTCAAATACGGCAGCTACACCGACAGCCAGCCCGGCTGGGAACGCGTTACGGCGGTCTCGCCACAGGTCTACTTGCAGACCCCCATCGCCGGAGATTGGGCCCTGGAGGCCACCGGTGTCATGGACACGGTGTCGGGGGCGACCCCGCGTTGGCACACCCAGCACACTGCGTTTTCGGGTGCCAGCCAGATGAACGAGCAGCGCCGGGCGGGTGAGGTCAAGGTCACACGCTACCTGGCGCGCTCCGCATTCGCTGTCAGCCTGGCGCATTCGGTGGAAAACGATTACGTATCCAATGCCCTCGGGCTGGAGGCCCGCTGGTCCAGCGGGGACAATAACCGCACATGGACCGTAGGCCTGGGTCGCGCCAACGACACCCTAGACACGACATCCACCGGCGGTGCCGCGGTGGGCCAGCACAAAACCACCACTGAGGGGATGCTGGGCCTGACCCAGGTACTCAGCACCAACGACCTGCTGCAGTTCAACCTGACGCGTAGCCAGGGCAGTGGGTATTTCAACGACCCTTACAAAACCTTCGACCAACGGCCCGACCAGCGCGATGCCTGGGTTGCGCAGGCGCGCTGGAACCACTACCTGGAACCCTTGGATGTAGCGCTGCGCAGCAGCTACCGCTATTACAACGACACCTTTGGCGTGCAGTCCCACACGCTGGGGGTGGAATGGGTGCAGAGCGCTGGCCCCTGGACCTTTACACCCGGCCTGCGCTACTACAGTCAAAGTGCGGCGAATTTTTACCTGGATCCCATTCTGAATGCCCAGGGACAGTACGACCAGGTTGCCGTGCTGCTGCGCGCTGTCAAACAACTGGGAAACAACCAATCCACGGATCAGCGCCTGGCCGCCTTTGGTGCGTTGACCGCGTCCTTCAAGGTCAGCTACGCCTGGACGCCGGACACCACACTGGACTTGAAATTAGAGACCTACAAGCAAACCGCGGCTTGGCATTGGGGTGGGCAGGGCAGTCCTGGGCTGGATCCGCTCTGGGCCAATTTTGTGCAAGTAGGCCTGACGCACCGGTTTTAAATTTCTGCCGTGGGTCGTTGGCGCAACCTGTGTTTTGAATTCTCCGCGATGGCTTCGCCCTGCAGTGTGCAGATCGATGGCCAGGACGAAGCCGCCATGCGTCAAGCTGCGGCGGCGGCGATTGCCGAAGTGCAGCGCATCGAACAAAAGTATTCGCGCTATACCCAGAGCAGCGTCGTCAGTTGCATCAACCGATCGGCGGGCCGAGATGGCGTGTCGGTCGATGCAGAGACCAGTGGCCTGTTGGACTTTGCCCATGCGCTGTGGCAACTCAGTGGCGGTTTGTTTGACATCACATCCGGCGTGCTGCGCCGCGCCTGGGATTTCAAGACTGGCAAGCTACCCGAGCCGTATGTTCTGCAAACCGTCTTGGCCCAGATCGGCTGGCAGCATGTGGAGCGGCATGAGGGCCAGGTGCGACTGGCGCTGCCCGGTATGGAGTTGGATTTTGGCGGGTTCGGCAAGGAATACGCTGCAGACCGTGCGGCTGCCGTAATGCTAAGCCATGGTCTGAATCATGTGCTTGTCAACTTGGGCGGCGATTTGCACGCCCTGGGTGGTCGGGGTCTACCCGAGATGAAGGGTGCGCCCTGGCAGGTTCACATCCAGCACCCACGAACCGAGCTTGGTCTCGTCAAGGCGGCGTTGGCTGTGCTGCCCTTGGAACGTGGCGGCCTGGCGACCAGTGGAGACTACGAGCGCTTTTTTATCCACGCCGGCAAGCGCTATTGCCATGTGCTGAATCCGCACACGGGTTGGCCGGTTTCGCATTGGCAGTCGGTCAGTGTGTTGGCCGCCAACACAACTGCGGCGGGTGCGTTGTCGACCATTGCCATGCTCAAAGGCGCAGACGCCATCGCGTGGTTGGAGGTGCAAGGTGTGCGCTACCTGGTCGTGCAGCATGATGGGCTTGTGCTGCGCAACCCCTAGCAACCGCACCGACTGCGATTGGTAAATGGCTTGTCGAAATCAATTGCCGCTACCTGGTCTCTGCCATTTTCCAATCGGCCGCTTTCAGACGCCGCAATTCCGCCATAGGCTGTTCTGGACCCAAGACCATAAAAATTCTCTCCAATGCAACTTGGTGAACCGCAATATTCCACCAAAATAGCCGGCCCACTCACCTCAGAACTGGCTCGCACAACGAGCGCGCAAAAATCACCTTGACTATGGCATCTCCCCATCCTTCAACTGCAGCGCGCAATCCCCGCATAGACCTGCTGCGCGGCGTCTCCATCATGGTGGTGTTACTGCTGCACTTTGCGCTAGCTTTCGGTTTGAGCGACAGCCCCCTGGGGGACTTGCTGGGCAAGAAGTGGCTGGGCGCTATTGTCTGGAATGGTAACTATGGGGTGACCATGTTTTTTGTGATCTCGGGCTATCTGATCACCTCCAACGCCTTGTCGCGTTATGGGCGGCTGGAAAAAGTCGATTGGCGGGCCTTCTATGTGTTGCGACTGGCCCGCATATTCCCCAGCTTGTTGCTGGCATTGGCGATCATCGTGCCGCTGGGCTGTATGGACATTCCGTTTTTCAACAATAGCGACGACGGCCATGTGTTCCCCATATCCTTTTTTGTATTGGCGGTGGGATCGGTCCTTACTTTTTGGCACAACGTGTTGATGGCCCATGTGGGCTGGTTCAACTACAGCCTCAATGTGTACTGGTCACTATCGGTCGAAGAAGTGTTTTATCTCGCCTTCCCGCTGGCCTGCATCGCGTTCAAGAGCCAGCGCAAGATTGTGTGGTTGTGCCTGGTTTTCTTGGCGGTTGCGCCTGCGTACCGCTACCTCCATGCAGACGATGAGTTGTTGTTTGAGTGTGCTTATCTGGCCTGTTTTGATGCCATTGCAATGGGTTGCATGGCCGCCCTGCTGGCGCAACGCTGGCAGCCACAAGGCGTGCGCGCGATGCTGTTGCGGATAGCGGGTGTTGTTGCGTTGGCATCGGTTTACCTGTGGGGCATTCGCGGCCACGAGTCTTACGGGTTTACCGCCGTCGCGGTGCTGACCGCTCTGTTATTGGTGGCGTCGCCAACGGGCCAACACCGCGCATGGCTGTCGTTCTGGCCGGTGCTTGGTCTGGGATGGTTGGGGCGCCACAGTTACGAGCTCTACCTGTTCCACATCATTGTGTTGGCAGCCATGCGCAACATCACGGACCGTGAGCACCTCAGCTATGCCCTGCGTTTGCCGTGGTTAATGGTTTTTTTGCTGGTCTCTGCGCTGTTGGCGGCCCTCGTTTCGCGCTATGTTGGTAAGCCCATGAACCGCTGGATTCGCGGCCGCTTCAATCCGCGTGGGTCTTTGCCGATACAGGCAGTAGGAGAGGTGGTCTAGGGTGTGGCGTTGCTGCGGGCCAGCTCTCGGGACGCTAAAAACACGCGGGCCATGCTGGGCACCAGGTCGCACCAAGCCTGTTCGTCAAATGCTGGAGGGCGCCGCACACCGGCCATGGACAGCAAAGCTTGGGGCGCATCCTTGACCGCAAATGCAATGCGGTTGGTGGCTTCGGGATCTTGTACCAATAACAAACAACCATGGAAGCTGGCGCGTATGCGTGCCAGTACGGTCTCCAGTTCCGCTTTTGGGCCATGCAAATTGGCCACCAATATGCCACCGGGCTGCAGCAACTGGTAGCAGTCGTCGTAATACTTTTGCGTACTAAGGGCCTCGGGCAGGCCACCAACATCGAAGCCGTCCGCCAGCAGAACATCATACTTGTGGCACGTTGCTTGAACGAATTCCGCCCCATCGGCCAAGTGCACGCAGAACCGCTGGTCGTCGGCGGGGATGGCAAATGTATCCCGCAAGGCCAGCACATGGCGGTTGATTTCTACGACCTCGATAACCGCCTCTGGCAGGTAGCGGTAGCAAAATTTTGCCAATGATCCGCCACCCAAACCGATCATGGCGATGCGTGTGGGCTGCGGCCTATGCAGCAAAAAGCCCATCATGATGCGGGTGTACTCCAACTGCAGCGCGTCTGGCCGCAGGATGAGCATGTGGCTTTGCACATCCTGCAAAGAGAAGAACAGCGATTTGGTGGTCAGCGCCTCGTAAACAACAGCCTTGGGTTGCTGCTCGGAGTGCTGTCGGCCCGCGGGCTCATGTGGCGGCACGGGCAAGGGCAAGGTGAGTTGATGTATTACTCCGCTAGTGCCAAGGTGGCCGCGTCGATCTTCTCCATCACCGCAGGTGTCAGCTTGGCGATGACGTCCAATGCACCCAGGTTTTCTTGCAATTGCGACATGCGCGACGCTCCGGTAATGACTGTGCTGACGCGCGGATTGTGTGCGGCCCATGCAATGGCGAGTTGACCCAACGTGCAGCCCAGCTCAGACGCAACCACTTCGAGTTTTGTCACCGCCGCGTTGCGGGCCGCATCGGTCAGTCCCTTGAGCAAAAAGTCCATGCCCTTGACGGCGCCGCGGCTGCCCTCGGGTATGCCGCTGCGGTATTTGCCGGTCAGCAAGCCGCTTGCCAGCGGGCTCCACGTGGTCAGGCCCATGCCTATGTCTTCGTACAGCCGGGCGTATTCCACCTCCACACGCTTGCGGTGCAACACGTTGTACTGCGGTTGCTCCATCACCGGCTTGTGCAGGTGGTGGCGTTCGGCAATCTCCCAGGCTGCGCGAATGTCACCGGCCGACCATTCGCTGGTACCCCAGTACAAGGCCTTGCCCTGGCTGATCATGTCGCTCATGGCCCACACGGTTTCTTCAATCGGCGTGTGCGGGTCGGGGCGGTGGCAGTACACCAAGTCGATGAAATCCAGGCCCATGCGCTTGAGCGATCCGTCCATGGCCTGCATCAGGTATTTGCGGTTTAGTGTGTCCTTGCGGTTGATGGGCTGCTCGTCGCGTGACAGGCCCCAGAAGAACTTGGTGGACACTACATAGTTGAGCCGCGGCCAGTTGAGTGCTTTGATGGCTTCACCCATGACCGTTTCACTTTTGCCCAACGCGTAGACCTCGGCGTTGTCAAAGAAGTTGACGCCGGCGTCATAGGCAGCTGCCAGCATCTCTTTAGCGGCGGATACATCGACCTGGTTGTGGTACGTGACCCAGGAACCCAGGGACAGCGTACTGACTTGGAGGCCACTGCGGCCCAGACGACGGTATTGCATACAAGCACCTTTGAATTAATGGATAGGAAACAGTGGACGAATTCTGCCAGCGTGGGCGTTGTTGCGCGCCAACAAGTCTGTATGACCCTGCGGTGCGTGTCTTTGTCCTGTCATATGGTTTGGCGACGATCGCAGGCTTTGCAACTCCCCACCCACTGATCAACATGTCCATTCGCTTTCATTTTGCACGCCAACACGGTCCCCGCTTGGTATTGGCCCTCAGCACCCTCGCGTTGGGCATACAAGCGGCCTATGCCGACGGCGCCCCCTCGGTGCAATTGGACTCGGTCAACGTGACGGTGCAGTCGGGCGCTTACGGTACTGCAGCAAAAGGCACAGCATCCGCCATTGCGCCTACCCAAGCCAGTCTGGATGCCACTCAACCTCAATCCGTGATCACGCGGGAGTTTATCGACTTGTCGGTAGCCCCAACCACAGAGTACAGCCGCATCGTCAACATTGCACCCAGCATGTCGGGAGAGGCCGCAAATGGCCCCGGCCTGGGCGAGACCAAGGAAACCATGCGCGGTTTCAGCGATGACCAGTACAACATCACCTTTGATGGCATCCCATGGGGTGACACCAACAACCCGGCCCACCATTCCACGTCCTTCTTTCCCGGAACCATCATTGGCGGCGCAGTGGTCGAGCGCGGGCCTGGCAATGCGAGTAACCTGGGCTACGCCACCTTCGGCGGCTCCATCAACCTGTTCTCCAAGAAGCCGTCCAAAGAGGCCTCGGCCAGCTTCTTCACCACATTGGGTAGCTGGAATACGCGCCTGTTGGGAGCTGGCTACGAGAGTGGCCGGATGGAAGGAGCAGGCGAGGGCACCCTGCAACTCAACTATCAGAACCTGCAGTCCGATGGTTACCTGAGCTACAGCCCCATCAAGGCGCAGAACCTGACGTTGAAATACGAACGCAAGGTCGGCGACAGCTCCACATTGACCTTTTTCTCGTCCGTCAGCAATACCAAGTACCAGCAACCCGACAGCAACAAGGGCGCAACCCAATCGCAGAGCGCACTGTATGGCCGCAACTTTCAGCTGGACAACGATCCCACCAGCCTGAACTACTGGGGCTATAACTTCACCAACAAAGACACAGATTTTGATTACCTGCGTCTGCGCAGCGACTTGGGCAACGGCTGGAAGACCGACAACACGCTCTATACCTACGCCTACAACAACCAGACCATATCCAGCAACGACCCCACGTGGACGGGCACAACACCTGCCACTACCAAGGACCCGCGCACGTTGGTGGCTGGCGTGGTGACGGTCATCCCCGGCATCGACAAACAAAACAAATACCGCGTGTGGGGCGATATCTTCAAGCTCACCAAACAAGTAGACGCTGGCCAGTGGCGCACTGGTCTGTGGTTGGAGTCCTCCACGTCGGACCGCCACCAATACGACATCAATGTAATCAATATGGCCTACAACGGTATCGAAAAAGCGGTACCCGGCGTAGCGGCAAACGCCACCTTGGCGGGCACCCCCCGCCCCATCAATAGCGTGAAGTTTGACCAGCAGTCCACCATACGCACCGTACAACCCTATCTGGAATACGAGTGGATGGTGACGCCCGATTTGCAGATCACACCAGGTGTCAAATACATCAACATCACCCGGTCACAGACATCACCCGTGGCGCAAACCACCCGTCTCGTAAACGACGCCGGGTCCGTAACCTATACCTCCACGCTGCCCTTTCTGACCGTCAACCAGAAGATCAATGACGGCCTGGCGGTATATGCCCAATACGCTAAGGGCTTCCAGATCCCCGACCTCAACACACTGTATGTGGCCAACCCCAGCCTGAACAGTACCGATCCGCAGAAGACCACCAACTACCAGGTGGGTATCGTTGGAAAATCCGACCGCATGACATGGGATGCCGATATCTACCGCATCGAATTCGTCAACAAGCTGCAATCGGTGACGGTGGGGACGGACAGCTACTTCACCAACATCGGTGGCGCCACCTACCAAGGCCTGGAAGGTCAAATGGCCTATGTGCTCGGCGGCGGCGTATCGGCCTACGTCAACGGATCGGTCAACAGTGCCAAGTCCACCGACACCGGTTTGCAATTGGCCAATGCGCCAGAGTTCACCGCTGCCTTGGGTGCGCTATACAGTGACCGTGGCTGGTCTGGATCCCTGCTGTACAAAGTCACCGGACCGGTGCGTCAAAAAGACTACACGGCTGGCAAGGCGCCCATCAATGGCGCTGACTATTACGACTACTACCAGACGCCGAGCTATGGCACGATGGACTTGGCCGTGGCTTATACCTTTGAGGGTGGCAACGCTTTCGGCAAGAAGGTGAAATTGCAGCTCAACGTGTTCAACCTGCTGGACAAAAGCGCTGTGACCGCCATCAGCACCGGCGCGACCACCACCTACGATACCTACGTCTACCAGACACCGCGCAGCTTCCAGCTTTCATTGAAGGCGGACTTCTGATCGCGGTGCCCCTAGGTAAAACGGGTCCCATACAAATGAACACTTCCGTGAAGACACTGGTACGTACGCTGTGCGCCTGCCTGGCATTGACTGGTGCCAGCGGTGTCGTGATTGCTGCAGCCCATGCCCCGGCTCGCGCCACCACAAAGACTGACCCCGTCATGCTGCGATTTGCCACCGTGGGTGATTCGCGCCAGGACCCGGTGGGGTTTGACCCAAGCACCGGCCCACTGTCCGCGCAAGACAGTATCTGGTTGCAAAATAGCAAGGCGCTCAGCCGCATTCTGCGCGAAGTGGCGGAGCACAAGAACCAGATGCTGTTCTTCAACGGCGACATGGTCATGGGCTATGGGGTGGCCGGGCCTACCCCATCCAATTCGGTAGCGGATGTTGCGGGCTCCGATCTGGTGGCGTTCTACCGCCAGTATGGTTTTTGGCGTGGCATGGTCGCTACGCTGATGGAGGCGGGGACCTACGTGGTACCGGTGCCGGGCAACCACGAAGTGCAGTCCAAAGCCGCCGGCAAGAAGGCGGTGCCCGAGAACGAGAATGCATGGCGAGCCAATATGGGTGACCTCATCATTGATACCCAGCGCTTCAAAGCCATCGTGGGCCAGGAAGCCAGCAGTATCAATGTCCAGAACAACGCCGCGCTGGACGGCCTGTCCAGCGACCAGTCACAACTGAGCTACAGCTTCGATGTGGCCGATCAGCACTTCGCAGTTGTCAACACCGATCCGGTGGGAAACGATGGTGTGGCCCCCTCCGCCTGGCTGGCCAGTGACCTGGCTTCTGCCCGGGCACGTGGCACTAAGCACTTCTTTGTGTTCGGACATAAGCCGGCCTTCACCTATGTGTATTCCACCAAGGCCAAGAAATCCGAAGCGGCCGGGCTGGACAAAATGCCCGCACAACGCGACGCCTTCTGGGACACCATTGAACAGTATGGCGCCACCTATTTCTGCGGCCACCAGCACATGTTCAACCTGATGCAGCCCCGCGGTGCGGCCTGGCAGGTTCTGGTGGGTACCGGTGGTTCTCCGTGGGACGCCAAACCGGGCGAGACCACCCTGCACCCCGAAAGCGACCGAGCCTATGCCTGGGCCACAGTCGAGGTACGCAAGAGCGGTAAGGTCGATATCACGGCCTATGGCTTTAGCGACACCTTCGGTCCCACCAAAGTGCTGGGGCGCGTGCACGTGCTCAAATCTGCACCCGCGTCCCCAGTTCGATGACACAGTTATTGGGCAGCTTGAAGAAGCCTGCCACGCTGCCCGCGTTGCGCGACATCAGTGCAAAGAAGGTTTCTCGCCAGTGGGCCATGCCCGATCCCTTGGTCGGAACCACGATTTCGCGGCTCAAGAAGTAAGACGTCTCGAACAGGTTGATGGGCAGACCCCGTGCCTTGCATAGCTCAAGCGCCTTGGGAATGTCGGGTGTGTTCTTGAATCCATAGTTCACCTGCACACGCCAAAACCCGGGTACCAGGGCCTCGACGTTCACGCGCTCATCAAACGCAATCCAGGGCACGTCATGGAACAGCACGGTCAGTATCAGGTTGCGTTCATGCAATACCTGGTTGTGCTTGAGGTTGTGCATCAGGGCCTGCGGCACGGTGCCAGGGTTGGCGACCGCATAGACAGCAGTACGCGAAGCCCGGTGTGTGGTGTCGGCTGACAGTGCCGTTATGAAGGGCAACAGCTCCGGGTCGTCTTGGCGAATGCTCTCAATCAGCAACTCGCGGCCACGCCGCCAGGTGGCCATGACGGTGAAGATGGCCAAGCCCAAGACCAGAGGGAACCAGCCGCCCTGCAAAATTTTGATCGAGCAAGACGCGACCAACAACGCGTCCAGTGCCAGAAAGGCTCCCGTCGCAGCCATGGCTACGGGCAGCGGATAGTTCCAGCCATAGCGCACCACAAAGAAGGTCAGTATGGTCGTGATCAGCATGGTGACGGTCACGGCTATACCGTAGGCAGCCGCCATGGCGGATGAGCTGCCAAAGCCCACGACCGCCAGCAACACGGAGACCAGCAGCAGCCAGTTAACACCTGGCATGTAGATTTGCCCGGCCTCTTTGACGTTGGTGTAGTACACCTGCATGCGCGGCAGCAAGCCCAGTTGAACGGCCTGCTTGGTCATGGAAAAGGCGCCCGATATCACGGCCTGCGATGCGATGACGGTGGCAAAGGTGGCCAGCACGACTACTGGTATCAGCCACATGGATGGAAACATGCGAAAGAAGGGATTTTCTATAGCCGTTGGATCACGCATTAGCAGCGCACCTTGGCCCATGTAGTTGATGGCCAGAGCGGGCAAGACCATACCGGTCCAGGCCAGTTGGATGGGGCGCTTACCAAAGTGGCCCATGTCGGCATACAGCGCTTCCGCTCCAGTAAATGCCAGCACGATGGCGCCCACGGCCACGAACACGTGCCAGCCCTGGTCATACAAAAAAGCCAGACCATTGAAGGGGTTGAGCGCGGCCAATATCGCCGGTTGCTGCGCGATTTCAGTAATGCCAACCAGGCTCAACACAGCGAACCAGACCACGATCACCGGACCAAACAATTTGCCAACCACGCCAGTACCAAAACGCTGCATGGCAAACAGGCCCACGATTACGGCCATGCAGATGGGCAGCACATAGGGCTTAAAAGCCGGGGTCACCACCTCCAGGCCTTCAACGGCACTGAGTACGGAGATGGCCGGTGTGATGACACTGTCGCCATAAAACAGCGCGGCACCGAACACGCCGGTCAACAGTAAAACGGTTTTTGCCCGTGGCGTGTGGCCAGCGGTTTTAACGGCCAGCGCCGTCAGCGCCATGATGCCCCCCTCGCCCCGGTTGTCGGCGCGCAAAATCAGCACCACGTATTTAAGCGTGACCACCAGCATCAGGCCCCAGAAGATGGTGGAAACCGCGCCAATCAAATGTGCTGCGTCCAGTGGTATGCCCATGGTTGGGCCGAAGATTTCTTTCATCGTATACAGCGGGCTGGTCCCGATGTCGCCGTAGACGACGCCTAAAGCGCCCAGTGTGAGGGCTGCCAGGCTTTCTTTGTTGGTGTTTTTGACCATTGCGAACGATTCTTGGTGAAGAGGAAAGGACTGCACTGTCTGCGTCTGAACATCAGGAACGCATAAGTACCGTATCCATAGTGGCGGATTCGGTGTGGTGGCCCGGCTTCAATCCACCGCCAGGCGGTAGCCAACCCCGGTTTCAGTCAGCAAGTGCCGCGGTTCTGCCGGATCGTGCTCTATCTTGGAGCGCAATTGGCCCATGTACAGGCGCAAGTAGTGTATGTGTTCGGTGAACTCTGGCCCCCAAACGTCGGCCAGCAGCTGCCGGTGCGTCACCACGCGACCGGCACTGCGCACCAGCCGGGCCAACAGCTTGAACTCGGTCGGTGTCAGGTGCAGGGTCTCGCCGCCCTTTTGCACTTGGTGCAGCGCCAAATCCACACGCAGGTCTTCGAGCGCATGGATGGTGACGGCAGCTGCCAACGCCGTGCCCCGGTGGCGCAGCGCCACGCGCATGCGTGCCAGCAGTTCGGCCACGCTGAATGGCTTGGTCAGGTAGTCGTCTGCACCGGCATCAAGTAGTGCAATTTTTTGCGCCTCCTGGTGGCGTGCAGACACAATCAGGATGGGCGTTGTGTGTTGTCGGCGAACCTGCCGCACCAGTTCCACGCCGTCACCATCGGGCAGGCCTAGATCCAGTACGATGAGATCGGGTGGGGAATGTGCCAGCAATGCCTGGGCCTCATGCAGCGTGACCGCAGTCTGCACGTCAAAACCTTCCACCGACAGCGATGACTGGATCAGTGCACGGATCTCGCGATCGTCCTCTACCACCAGTACACGCAGTCTCATGCAAGCTCCGGCAGGGGTTGGTGCGCATCGACCGGCAGCGACAGCGTGAAGCTACTGCCTCCACCAGCGCGCCTGCGCACGCTCAGTGTGCCGCCGTGTGCGTTGGCGATGGCACGGCACACGGCAAGCCCCAGGCCCGCGCCGCGCTGGCCCGAATGGTCGTTGCGCGAATAGGGCTCGAAAATCGCTAGTTGTTGATCGTCAGGTATGCCCGGCCCGCGGTCTTTGACCGATACCAGTAGCCTGTTGTCTGCCAGGCTGACCACTAGGTCAATGGCGTAGCTGCTGTATTGCAGCGCGTTGTCCAGTAGATTGCCCAGCAACTGGGTCATCAGGACCGGGTCGGCCTTGATCAGTGGCAGCCCTTCGGGCACGCGGGATTTGATGCGCCGTGCCGGATCGCGCTGGCGCAGCCTGGCCAACACTGCGCCTACAATTTCTTCAACCGATTCCCAATCCATTGTGATGTCCTGCGTTGCACTGGACAGCCGGACCAGCTGCAAGGTGTTTTCAGTCACGGTGGATAGGTACGAAGCCTCTCTGACGATGCTACCCAGTAGCCGCTGCTGTTCGGCAAGGCTGAGCTTTTCGTGTTGTGTTTGCAGTGCGGATGCGGCACCCACCACGGCAGCCAGGGGGGTGCGAAAGTCATGTGAAATGGCGGCCAGAAACGTGCTTTGCACTTGCTGGCGCTGCGCCTCGTGCTGCGCATCCTGTATGGACACCGACAGGCGCTGGCGCCACAGTGCCTGGGCCAGCAAGGTGCACAGGGCCTGGGCGTGTTCACGCCCCGCGCGGTCTGTTGCGTCGGCTGGCTGTATGCAAGCAGCGCCGAGGCGGTGACCGGACTCCAGCATGGGCACATACCAGGCATTGAGCCCGGGCCAGCGGCCTGTTCCCGGCCCCAGCACAGCGGCCTCTCGCAAGCTGCACTGCAGCCCATCTTCCAATGTCGTAGCCAACGCGGGCTCCAAATTCAGCTGGCCATCGGGGCGGCACAGTACCAGCACATTCAGCCCAGCAAACACACTATCCAACGCCGTTTGACCCAGCGCAAAAATGTCTTGTGGGGTATTGGTGCTGGACAGTGCCATGGCGAGTTCTTGCAATTGATGGGCTCTGTGCGCATTGAACCTGGCCGTCTCTGTTTTACGCCGCAAACCCGCCGTCAAGTGGCTGATAACCAGGGCGACCATCAGCATGGTGAACAGAGTAATCAACTGCTCGCGGCTCTCCACCTCAAACGCCCAACGTGGCGGAACAAAGAAAAAATTGAACGCGGTAACCGACCCCACAGCACTGGCAATGGACTCTCTCCAGCTGAGCGTGTACGACGTCATCACAACGGCCAGCATGTAGAACATTGCCTGGCTGGTCAGGGACACATGGCCATCGATCAAAAAGCACAGTGCGGTTGCGCCAAGTAGAAAAACCACCACCGCGCCCCAGCGTTTGCGGGCTGAACGGGCTGTGTCCTGAATGGCGATTTCCTGCATGTTGGAGCCAGCGTACCACCAGCCGCATCAGGATTGCATCAGGACTGGCTGCACCGTTTGTTTTTACGGATTTTTTATACAGAACTGCACAAACTCAACTCCGTTTTTATGGCCCCAAATCCATACTCCACCCACACATTTCACCGAGAGGTCAATCATGGATTTTGTTTTTGTTGTTGGGTCCATCGGCTTATGGTTTGCCATGGTTTTGATGGTCTGGGGGCTTGAGAAGCTGGAAAAGCCGGAGGCTGCACGGCCATGAATATCTTGCACGTCTTATACGGCGGCGGCGCCATGGTTGCCGCCCTGTTGTTGGTGTACTTGGTGTATGCGCTGTTTTGCGCAGAGGAGTTTTGATGAGCAGCTCGGCCTGGGGGCTATTGGCCCTGTTCTTGGTAACCCTGTTGGTGGCGTCGTGGCCGCTGGGGAAGTGGATTGCGCTGCTTCTGTCAGGCGACTTGCCCCGGTGGATGCAGCGCGTCGAGGCACCCCTGTATCGCCTGGCGGGCACTGCGCCAGACCAATCCATGAAGTGGTCCCACTACGCGCTGGCCTTGCTGGCCTTTAATGCGTTGGGTGTGCTGGTGGTGTACGCACTGCAGCGCCTGCAGTTCTTTTTACCACTCAATCCCGCCGGTATGGCGGCGGTGTCGCCCGATTCCGCGTTCAATACTGCGGTGAGTTTTGTGACCAACACCAATTGGCAGGGTTACTCTGGCGAATCGACCATGGGCTATCTCACGCAAATGCTGGGATTGGCGGTGCAAAACTTCTTCTCGGCTGCCACCGGTATCGCTGTTGTCTTTGTGCTGATCCGTGGCTTTGCCGCGCGGTCCACCGCAGTGATTGGCAACTTTTGGGTTGACATGACGCGTATCACCGCGTGGTTGTTGCTGCCCCTGTCGCTGGTGTTCGCCGTGTTCCTGGTGGGACAGGGCGTGATCCAGAATTTCGATGACTACAAAGACGTCGCCACGCTGGAAGTCACCAAATTCCAGCAGCCAAAAGCGGATGACAAAGGCATCCCCGTTGTGGATGAGAAGGGAGTCCCTGTGCTGGAGGATGCGCAGACCGACAAACAGACCTTGCCCATGGGGCCGGTCGCCTCGCAAGAGGCCATCAAGATGCTTGGCACTAATGGAGGCGGCTTCTTCAACGCCAATTCTGCCCATCCCTATGAGAATCCCACGGCATTGAGCAATTTCTTGCAGATGCTGGCGATCTTCCTGGTCCCGGCGGCGCTGTGTTTCACCTTTGGCATATCGGTGGCCGACACCCGCCAGGGCTGGGCCATCCTGGCCGCCATGACGGCAATGTTTGTGGTGGCCGTGATGGTCATCACACCCGCCGAGCAAACGGGTAACCCCCTATTGCCTCCATTCGGTGTGGACCAGACCACGTCCATGGTGCAAGCGGGTGGCAATATGGAGGGCAAGGAAACGCGCTTTGGCATCAACGCCAGCAGCCTGTTTGCGGTGATCACCACTGCGGCATCCTGTGGAGCCGTCAATGCCATGCATGATTCACTAACCCCCATTGGTGGCATGGTGCCCATGGTGATGATGCAGCTGGGCGAGGTGGTGTTTGGTGGTGCAGGTACCGGCCTCTACGGCATGCTGGTGTTTGCCATCCTCGCAGTGTTCATTGCCGGGCTGATGATCGGACGCACACCGGAATACCTGGGCAAGAAGATCGAGGCCCATGAGATGAAGTTAACCTCGGTCGCTATTTTGGTCACCCCCATTTTCGTGCTGGCTGGTACCGCGATTGCGGTCATGGCGGACGCGGGCAAGGCGGGCATCGCCAACCCGGCGGCGCATGGCTTCTCGGAAATCTTGTACGCCCTGACATCGGCTGCCAACAACAATGGCAGCGCTTTTGCCGGCTTGTCGGCCAACACCCCGTTCTACAACGTGTTGTTGGGCCTGGCAGTCTGGCTGGGTCGCTTCGGTGTGATCGTGCCGGTGCTGGCCATTGCCGGCGCATTGGCTACCAAGAAGCGGCTACCCGTCACTGCGGGAACCCTGCCAACGCATGGCCCCTTGTTCGTGGTTCTGCTGATTGGCACCGTACTGCTGGTCGGTCTTTTGAACTATGTGCCCGCTCTGGCGTTGGGCCCGATGGTCGAGCACCTGGTGCTGTGGTCTGCGCACTGAACCGGACAGAGTGAAATCTATTATGAAAACCAATACCTCTCTAATCTTGTTTGATCCGGTGCTGCTGGTGCCCGCGATCAAGGCCTCTTTTGTCAAGCTGAGCCCCCGCGCGCAATGGCGCAACCCGGTGATGTTCGTGGTCTACATTGGCAGCATACTGACCACGCTGATCGGCATTCAGGCCCTGCAGGGCCATGGTGACGCACCCGCAGGCTTCATCCTGGCGGTTTCGGTTTGGCTGTGGTTTACGGTGTTGTTCGCCAACTTTGCGGAAGCGCTTGCCGAAGGGCGCAGCAAGGCGCAAGCGGCCTCTCTGCGTGGCTTGAAGAAGAGCACCTGGGCCAAAAAGCTTGAAGACCCGGTCCATGGTTCCAGTTGGCTACCGGAGCAGGCTGAGAACCTGCGAAGAGGTGATGTTGTGCTGGTGGAGGCCGGTGAGATGATCCCTATGGATGGTGACGTCATCCAGGGCGTAGCCACGGTGGACGAAAGCGCCATCACCGGCGAATCCGCCCCCGTGGTGCGCGAGTCCGGCGGCGACTTCGCCTCGGTCACCGGCGGCACCCGTGTGCTGTCCGATTGGCTGGTGGTGCGCATCGGCGTCAACCCCGGTGAGTCCTTCCTGGACCGCATGATCAGCATGGTGGAAGGTGCCAAGCGCCAGAAGACGCCTAATGAGATTGCGTTAACCATTCTGCTGGTGGCGCTGACCATTGTGTTTTTGGTAGTGACGGTTTCGCTGCTGCCGTTCTCGCTCTTTAGCGTGGGTGCAGCGGGCTCTGGGACTGCAGTCAGCATCACCGCGCTGATTGCGCTGTTGGTGTGCCTGATACCCACCACCATTGGCGGTTTGCTGTCGGCCGTGGGCGTGGCCGGCATGAGCCGTATGATGCAGGCCAATGTGATCGCCACCTCGGGCCGCGCGGTCGAGGCGGCGGGTGATGTGGATGTGCTGCTGCTGGATAAGACTGGCACCATTACCCACGGCAACCGCCAGGCATCGTCCTTCATGCCCGCTCCGGGGGTAAGCCAGTCCCAACTGGCGGTGTGTGCAGCCCAGTCTTCTATTGCCGACGAAACGCCTGAAGGCCGCAGCATCGTGACCCTGGCGCAACGCTTGGGCAGCATCGCCGCATTGGTAGGCGAAACTGCGGAGGTGCCGTTTACCGCGATCACCCGCATGAGCGGCGTGGATGTGAAGCTGGCAGATGGCAGTCTGCGCCAGCTTCGCAAGGGCGCGGTGGACGCCGTGCGCAAACACGTGGAAGCACTGGGTGGCAAGCTGCCAGCAGAAGTGGTGCGTGCCTCGGAAGAGGTTTCGCGCCGCGGCAGCACACCGTTGGCAGTGGCCGATGGCCCGCTCGTGTTGGGCATTGTGGAACTCAAGGACATTGTCAAGACAGGCATCAAGGAGCGATTCGGCGAGCTGCGCCGCATGGGCATCAAGACCGTGATGATTACGGGTGACAACAAGCTCACCGCAGCAGCTATCGCGGCGGAAGCCGGTGTAGATGACTTCCTGGCCGAAGCCACCCCGGAAGACAAGCTCAAGCTGATCCGCGAATACCAGGCTGAAGGCCGCCTGGTCGCCATGACGGGTGACGGCACCAATGACGCACCCGCTTTGGCGCAAGCCGATGTGGCTGTAGCCATGAACAGTGGGACGCAGGCTGCCAAAGAGGCGGGCAATATGGTGGATCTGGATTCCAACCCAACCAAGTTGCTGGAGATCGTGGAGACCGGCAAGGCGTTATTGATGACGCGCGGCTCGCTGACCACGTTCTCCATTGCGAACGACGTAGCTAAGTACTTTGCCATCATTCCTGCGATCTTTGTGACCACCTATCCGCAATTGGGCGCACTCAATGTCATGCGTCTGGGTAGCCCTTCGTCGGCCATTTTGTCGGCGGTGATCTTCAATGCCTTGATCATCATTTTCCTGATTCCGCTAGCGCTCAAGGGCGTCAAATACCGCGCCGTGGGCGCCGCCATTCTGCTGCGCCGCAACCTGCTGATCTATGGCCTGGGCGGGCTGATCGTGCCCTTTGTCGGCATCAAGCTGATTGACCTGGTGCTGGTTGCCATCGGCACTGTTTAAGAAATTTTTTTGAAAGACTCTATGCAAATCAAATCATTCACCATCTTGTCCGCTGCATTGATCGGTACCGCAGCAATGGCCCAAACAGCCAGTCCCACGGCTGCTCCTGCAGCTGCGCCGGAGCCAGCGTCCAGCCTGACTTTCAATGTCGGCGTGGTCAGCGATTACCGCTTCCGCAGCGTTTCACAGACCTCGTTCAAACCAGCGTTGCAAGTCGGCGTCGATTTCGCCCACAAGAGCGGCCTCTACGTGGGCGCCTGGGGTTCCAACATCAACTGGATCAAGGACTATGTAGGCGCTACCGACGGCACCCTGGAAGTGGACGTCTACGGCGGCTACAAGGGCGAGATCGCCAAAGACTTCAGCTTTGACATCGGCGTGATCACCTACCAATACCCCAACAACACGGCTGACCGCGTGCTGGTCAATGCCAACACCACCGAGGTCTATGGCGCCCTGACCTTCGGCATCGTGACTGCCAAATACAGCCAAAGCACTGGCAACTTCATTGCCAACCCGGACAGCAAGGGCAGCTACTACTTTGAAGTGGCTGCCGCCTTTGACCTGGGCGGTGGCTTTTCGCTGACACCCCACGTGGGTCGCCAGTCCATTCCTAACCAGACCGGCAGCGCGGGTGACTACACCGACTACTCGTTGACCGTGGGCAAGGACTTCGGCAATGGCCTGACCGCCTCCGTGGCCGCCATGGCCACCGATGCCAAAGACTCCTTCTACAAAGTCCCCGGCTTTGACAACATCGGCAAAAACGCTGTCACTGTTGGTCTGAAATACACGTTCTGATTTGAGCCAACACCATGAATACCTTTATTCGTCCTGTACTGGTGATCTTCACCGTGCTCACGCTGGTGACCGGCGTGGCCTATCCGCTGGCCGTTACCGGCATCGGGCAGTCGCTATTTCCCGCCGAAGCCGCAGGCAGCTTGGTCCAACGTGGCGGCGAGAACGTAGGCTCGGCCTTGATTGGCCAAAACTTTGTGGACCCGGGCCATTTCTGGGGGCGCCCATCGGCAACCGGTCCACAACCCAACAACGCCATTGCGTCCAGCGGCTCCAACCAGGGGCCTTTGAACCCGGCCTTGGTGGATGCGGTCAAGGCCCGTGTGGCGGCATTGCGCGCAGCAGATCCCGGCAATATCCTGCCGGTACCTGTGGAACTGGTCACGGCTTCGGCCAGCGGCCTGGACCCACACATAAGCCCGGCAGCAGCCGGGTTCCAGGTGCAGCGTGTTGCCAAAGCTCGCAACCTGGATGCCGCCGCGCTGCGCGTGCTGGTTGCCGAAAACACCCAGCGGCCACTGCTGGGTCTGATCGGTGAACCGGTGGTCAATGTGTTGCGGTTAAATCTGGCACTTGATGCACACTCCAGCCATGGTGAACCCCACTGATTCACGGCCCGATCCAGACGCTCTTCTGGCGCAACTGCGCGAAGACGATCTGGACATCCTGCGTGGCAAGCTGCGCATTTATTTCGGTGCTAGCGCTGGTGTCGGAAAGACCTACGCCATGCTCAATGCGGCCCAACGGGCGCAGCGGGCCGGGCAAACGGTGCTGGTGGGTGTGGTGGAAACCCATGGGCGCAAGGAAACCATGGAGTTGCAGGCCGACCTGAAGCTGCTGCCCTTGCGCAAAGTGCCGTACCGCGGGCAAGTCTTGCTGGAGCTGGATATCGATGCCGCGCTGGCCGCGAAGCCGGACGTGCTCCTGGTCGATGAACTGGCGCATACCAACGCACCGGGCTCGCGCCACCCCAAGCGCTGGCAGGATGTGCAGGAGCTGCTGGACGCTGGCATTGACGTCTGGACCGCACTCAACGTGCAGCACCTGGAGAGCCTCAATGGAACGGTCGGCGCAATCACTGGCGTGCGCGTCAACGAGACCGTGCCCGACACGGTTCTCGACAGTGCCGACGAACTGATTTTGGTGGATGTGACGGCCGATGAGCTGTTGGCCCGGCTCAAGGCTGGCAAGGTCTATGTGGCCCAACAGGCCGAGCGCGCCACCCAAAACTTTTTCCGCAAAGGCAATTTGTTTGCACTGCGCGAGATTGCGCTGCGCCGAACGGCCGAGCATGTGGGCGACGATGTGCGCAGCTACCGGGCCAAGCAAAACCTGTTGTCTGGCAACGGCCAGTCCAATGGAAACCCGTCCTGGAATACCTCCGGCGCTTTGCTGGTGTGTGTCGGGCCCGAGGCCGGCGCCGAGCATGCCGTGCGGTATGCGGCGCGGCTTGCCGGGCAGCTCAATGTGCGCTGGCATGCCGCCTACGTAGAAACGCCCGCCCTGCAACGTTTGCCCGCAGACGCCCGGGACCGTACGCTGGCCGTGCTCAAGCTTGCAGAGGAACTGGGTGGCAACACCGCCGTGCTGACGGGCGAATACATTGCCCACGGGCTCCTTGCCCATGCGCAGACGCTCAACTGCGCGACCCTGCTGCTCGGGCGCCCGGTTGAGCGGTCATGGAGCAAATTTTGGCGTGTCTTCAGACCCACGCTGACACGCCAGTTGGCCGACCTGGCGCCCACGCTGGACATCATCGAGGTTGGCACAACCGACAGTGTGCGCCGTTTGGCGCCCGCTGTTCCGGTCGGATCGCGGGATGACGAAGCGACAGCAAACTGGAGCGACTCCTGGCCCCGTTATGCGTGGTCCTTGGGTGCGTGTGTTGGCACAACGCTGTTGACGCTGCCCATGTTGGCGCTTTTCGATTTGGCGAACATCGTCATGCTGTTCCTGCTGTGTGTGGTGTTGGTAGCCGTCAAACTGGGGCGAGGCCCCGCTATGTTGGCCGCCGTGCTGTCTGTCGGGGCGTTCGACTTTTTCTTTGTCGCCCCCCGCTTTTCGTTTGCGGTCACCGACGTTCAGTATCTAGTGACCTTTGCCGTGATGTTGGGGGTTGGCTTGTTGATCGGTCAGCTGACGGCCAACCTGCGCTTTTCGGCCCATGTGTCGGCAAGCCGCGAGCGCAGAGCCCATGCGCTGTTTGAACTCTCACGGGATCTTTCGGCAGCGCTGCAATCGGTGCAGGTGGTGGAACTGGGCGAGGCTGCGGTGCAGCGCATCTTTGGCGGACCGGCAAAGGTCTTCATCACCAACTCCCGCGACCAGTTGGAGCTGGGCGACAGCCTGCCAGACCAACTGGACGCCAGCATTGCCGATTGGACGTTTAACAACGGTCAGAGAGCCGGCATGGCTACAGCCACCTTGCCGTCCAACGCCTGGCATTACGTGCCACTGCAAGCGCCCATGCGCATTCGGGGTGTGCTGGTGTTGCAGCCTAGCCAGGCACGCTGGTTGCTGATACCCGAGCAAGTTCAACAACTGGAGACGGTGGCGCGGCAGATTGCCATCGCCTTGGAGCGTGTGCACTATGTTGATGTTGCGCAGTCGGCCGTGGTGGATATGGAGTCTGAGCGGCTGCGCAATACGCTGTTGGCCACCATGTCGCACGATGTGCGCACGCCGTTGACCGCCCTTATCGGCCAGACCGAAACACTGGAGCAATCCCCCACGCTGACGCAGGACCAGCGAACGTCCGTACAGGCAATTGCCCGCGAGGCCAGAGGGCTCAGCGCGCTGGTGACCAACTTGCTCGACATGGCGCGCCTGGAAAGCGGCAAGGTCCAATTGCGCAAGCAATGGCAATCGGTGGAAGAGGTCGTGGGTGGTGCTATTCGCTCCGCACGCCATGCGGTGGGCGCACTCACCGTTGCCACCGACTTGCCGCACGGCATGCCACTGGTCGAATTTGATGCCAAGCTGGTCGAGCGTGTATTGGTCAACCTGTTGGAGAATGCCGCCAAGCATGGCGTTACCGCGGGTGGTCCTTCACCTGCCATTGTTGTCCGTGCCGTGGTGACACCGGCGACGCTGGAGCTGCGTGTGCGCGACCATGGTCCTGGGCTGCCCGCGTCCAGCAAAGGGCATGAAGCTATTTTGTTTGACAAGTTCACACGGGGCCAAGCCGAATCATCCACACGCGGCGTGGGTTTGGGCCTGGCCATTTGTAAAGCGATTGTGGAGGCGCATGGCGGAAGAATAAGCGCAGCCCCAGCCGATGGCGGAGGCGCAGAATTCACCGTCGTCCTGCCCCGTTCAACCCCACCCATTACACCGGAAGCTGAAGATGTCTGACCCCGTCGCCATAGTGATTGAAGACGAGCCGCAGATCCGTCGCTTCGTGCGTTCGGCACTGGAGGCCGAAGGCTGGGTGGTACATGAGGCAGACACCGCCAAACGAGGGCTCGCGGATGTCGGGACTCGCAAGCCCGACTTGCTGGTCGTGGACCTGGGCTTGCCCGATGGTGATGGGCTGGACTTGATCCGCGATGTGCGTGGCTGGTCCAGCGTACCCATCGTGGTGCTGTCCGCCCGCAGCAACGAAGCCGACAAAGTGGCGGCACTCGATGCCGGAGCCGATGACTACCTGGGCAAACCCTTCGGTGTGGGCGAGCTGTTGGCCCGCGTGCGTGCCAACCTGCGCCGCCCGCGTGCTGCGGTACCCGACAGCGGGCAGCACGTTGGTACGGTCTCAGGCCAAGCACACAGTGCCATGGACACTACCGATCCGGTATTCCGTTTTGGCAACGTGGTGTTGGACCGCTTGGCGCGCTTGGTGCGCAAGAATGAGGTGGAAGTCCATCTGACCCCT
>NZ_JANXUQ010000292.1 GCF_025356155.1 Rhodoferax sp.
CACGCAGTGCCAGCTCTGTCCTCAACACTTTAGAAAAAAATCATGTACGCATACCAACAGCCGGATCCGACCGGCCATTTCGGAAAATACGGCGGCAGCTTTGTCTCCGAGACGCTGACCCACGCCATCAACGAGCTTAAAGACGCCTACGCCAAGTACCAGCACGAGCCGGCCTTCCTGGCCGAATTCCAGTCCGAGCTGGCCCACTTTGTCGGCCGCCCCTCCCCTATTTACCACGCGGCCCGCATGAGCCGTGAAATGGGCGGTGCACAGATCTTTTTGAAACGCGAAGACCTGAACCACACCGGCGCCCACAAGATCAACAACACCATCGGCCAAGCCATGCTCGCCAAGCGCATGGGCAAACCGCGCGTGATTGCCGAGACCGGCGCGGGCCAGCACGGCGTGGCCACCGCTACCATCTGCGCCCGCTACGGGCTGGAATGCGTGGTCTACATGGGCAGCGAAGACGTCAAGCGCCAAAGCCCCAATGTCTACCGCATGAAGCTCTTGGGCGCCACCGTGGTGCCCGTGGAGAGCGGCAGCAAGACGCTGAAGGACGCGCTGAACGAAGCCATGCGCGACTGGGTTGCCAATGTGGACAACACCTTCTACATCATCGGCACCGTGGCCGGCCCCCACCCGTATCCGATGATGGTACGGGACTTCCAAAGCGTGATCGGCAATGAATGCCTGGTGCAGATGCCCGAGATGCTGGCGGCCGCAGGTTGCAAAACCGACCAGCCCGACGCGGTGATTGCCTGCGTGGGCGGTGGTAGCAATGCCATGGGCATCTTCCACCCCTACATCGCGCATGAAGCCACGCGCCTGATCGGCGTCGAAGCGGCGGGCGAAGGCATGGACAGTGGTAAACATTCTGCGTCGATCCAGCGCGGCAGCCCCGGTGTGTTGCACGGCAACCGCACCTATGTGCTGCAAGACGACAACGGCCAGGTGACCGAGACGCACAGCATCAGCGCAGGGCTGGATTACCCCGGCGTTGGCCCCGAGCATGCGTTTTTGGCCGACATCGGCCGCGCCGAATACGTGGGCATCACGGACAAGGAAGCGCTGGACGCCTTCCACTACCTGTGCCGCACCGAAGGCATCATCCCCGCACTCGAATCCAGCCACGCCGTGGCCTACGGCATGAAGCTGGCCAAGATCATGCAACCCGACCAGTCCATCTTGGTTAACCTGTCGGGACGTGGTGACAAGGATATTGGCACGGTGGCCGATTTGAGCAATGGCGAATTCTTCTGTCGACCCAGCTGTACGGGACAATCGGTTAAGGGGAATGTGCCTGTAGCCCTCGTATCTGCTGCATTGTCTGCTATCAAGGTGGTAGCATGAACCGAATCGACACCACTTTCGCCGCGCTGAAAGCTAGCAATCGCAAGGCACTGATCCCCTTCATCACCGCTGGCTACCCGTTTGCCGACGCCACCCCTGAACTGATGCACGCCATGGTCGCGGGCGGCGCCGACGTCATCGAATTGGGCGTGCCCTTCTCAGACCCCAGCGCCGACGGCCCGGTGATCCAGAAGGCGGGCGACAAGGCACTGGCTTTTGGCATTGGCTTGGTGCAGATTCTGGCCATGGTGCGTGAATTCCGCCAGACCAATACCAGCACACCCGTCGTGCTAATGGGCTACGCCAACCCGGTGGAGCGCTACGACCAGAAGCACGCCGCGACAGCTCCCGACGCGTCATCCGGCAGCCCCTTCGTCAGAGATGCAGCCGCCGCCGGCGTCGATGGCGTACTCATCGTAGACTACCCGCCCGAAGAGTGCGCGGCTTTTGCCGCCAATTTGCGCGCCCACAACATGGACCTGATCTTCCTGCTGGCCCCCACCAGCACCGACGAGCGGATGGCCCAGGTGGCGCGCGTGGCCAGCGGTTATGTGTACTACGTGTCGCTCAAGGGCGTGACCGGCTCAGGCGCGCTGGACATAGGCGCCGTGGAAGCCATGCTGCCCCGCATCCGCCAGCATATCCACGTGCCGGTGGGCGTGGGGTTTGGAATACGGGACGCGGCAACCGCTAAAACCATCTCCAAAGTGGCGGATGCTGTGGTCATTGGCAGCAAAATCATCCAGCTGCTGGAAAACCAGCCCCGTGACCAGGTGGCCGCCACGGCCCAAAACTTCCTGCAAGAAATCCGGGCCGCTTTGGATTCATAATGGCACCCTTGCGGAACCGGGCGCGGACGGCTGCCCAGCCCCCACCCCGGTTCCCCACTTGAGATGAAGGAACACCCATGAGCTGGCTAGAAAAACTGCTTCCCCCAAAAATTCAGCAAACCGATCCGGCCGACCGCCGCAGCGTCCCTGAAGGCCTGTGGGTCAAGTGCCCCAGTTGTGAATCCGTGCTGTACAAGACCGATCTGGAGCAAAACCAGAACGTTTGCCCCACCTGCAGCCACCACCACCGCATCGGCGCCCGCGCCCGCCTGAATGTGTTTCTGGACAACGAAGGCCGTTTCGAGATTGGCCAGGAAGTGCTGCCGGTCGACCCGCTCAAGTTCAAGGACAGCCGCAAATACCCTGACCGCTTGAAAGAAGCGCTGGAAAACACCGGCGAGACCGACGCACTGGTGGTCATGGGCGGTGCCGTGATGGGCATCAGCTTGGTGGCGGCCTGTTTTGAGTTTGACTTCATGGGCGGCAGCATGGGCTCCGTCGTTGGCGAACGTTTTGTGCGTGGCGTCGAATCGGCCATCGAGCAAAAAGTGCCTTTCCTGTGCTTTACCGCCACAGGCGGCGCGCGCATGCAAGAAGGCTTGTTGTCACTGATGCAAATGGCCAAGACCAATGCGTCACTGACCCGCTTGGCCAAGAAGGGCCTGCCCTATATCAGCGTGTTGACCGACCCGACCATGGGGGGTGTCAGCGCTGGTTTTGCCTTCCTGGGCGATATCGTGATTGCTGAACCCAAGGCCTTGATTGGCTTTGCTGGCCCACGCGTTATCGAGTCCACGGTGCGGGTCACCTTGCCGGAAGGCTTCCAGCGCTCGGAATTTTTGCAAACCAAGGGCGCGGTCGATCTGATCTGTGACCGCCGCGAACTGCGCAAGACAGTAGCCAACTCGCTGGCGATGCTGCAACGCCAACCGGCCGACGCGGTTATCTGATCCTGGCCAGTGTGGCGGCCCTGACCTATAAAATTTGTGGGTTGCGCTGCCACATGGCATAACTCAGCGCGGTAGCGAAGCTGACCCATGCCAGATAGGGCAGCAACAGCGCCCCCGCCAGTTTGTGGATGCGCCAAAACACCACCACTGTCGCCGCAATCAACAGCCACAGCAGCGCGATTTCAGCAAACGCCGCGGCGCCCAAGTGCCATACGAAAAAGATCCAGGTCCACAAGGCATTGGCGGCCAGTTGCACTAAGAACAGGCTCAGCGCGGTGCGGCCTTTGTGCCAGCCCTTGTCCCGCCAAACAATCCAGGCGGCGACCGCCATCATCACGTACAGCATCGTCCATACCGGGGCAAACAACCATGCAGGCGGCGCCCAATTAGGCCGGGTCAACTGGTTGTAAAAATCTCCGGCATTGGCGGAGGCCAAACCGCCGATGGCAGCGGCGACAAAACAAATCGCCAGCCACCCCACAAACCCTACAAGGGGGCTGGCCATGCGGCGGTTGTCGTTTTGGGGCATAGATGGCATGGACTTCTCTTTTTAACGATCACCCATTTTTGAAATTAGCGCAACAGCGGTCTGTGCGCTAGGG
>NZ_JANXUQ010000303.1 GCF_025356155.1 Rhodoferax sp.
CAAGGCCATGTGCAGTTGCACCGACCACGGACACCAGGCCGTACGCGATGCCATCCGTAACAACAAGCTGCTGACGATTGCCGACACCTTCAAATTCATGGAATGGAAGACGCCCAACGGTTGTGCATCGTGCCGCCCCGCCGTCAACTACTACCTGATCAGCACCTGGCCCAAGGCCGCCAAGGATGATCCGCAAAGCCGCTTCATCAACGAACGCAGCCACGCCAACATCCAGAAGGACGGCACCTACAGCGTGATCCCGCGCATGTGGGGGGGAGAGACCACGGCCAGTGAGTTGCGCCGCATTGCCGACGTGGTGGACAAATACAAGATACCCACCGTCAAGGTGACCGGCGGCCAGCGTATCGACTTGCTGGGCGTCAAGAAAGAAGACCTGCAAAACGTGTGGAAAGACATCGGCATGCCCTCCGGCCACGCCTATGCCAAGGCCCTGCGCACGGTCAAGACCTGCGTGGGCAGCGAGTGGTGCCGTATGGGCACGCAGGACAGCACACAAATGGGCAAGGACCTGGAGCGCGCGATGTGGCGCATGTATGCGCCGCACAAGGTCAAGTTTGCCGTGAGCGGTTGCCCGCGCAACTGTGCTGAGTCCGGCATCAAGGACGTTGGCATCATCGGCGTGGACAGCGGCTGGGAGATGTATGTGGCTGGCAACGGCGGCATCAAGACCGAGGTGGCGCACTTCCTGGTCAAGGTCAAGACTGCTGCCGAGGTGCTGGAGTACACCGGCGCATTCTGCGAGCTGTACCGCCAGGAGGGCTGGTACCTGGAGCGCACCGTGCACTATGTGAACCGCGTGGGCCTGGACCATGTGAAGAAACGCATTCTGGAAGATCACGAAGGCCGCAAGGCGCTGTGGGAGCAATTGCAGTTTGCGCTGGAAGGCGAACCCGACCCTTGGTTCGACTTCAAGGAAGCGTCTGTGGACACGCGGCAATTCACCGCCCTGCCCGTCTGAACCCAAACCCTATTGATAAAAACAGGCTGTAGCCCTCGTGGAATATGCGTGAGCAGCTATGAAAGGAATAGCAACATGAATGAGTGGACCCCTATTTGCACCGTCAACGACATCCCTGTGCTGGGCGCACGCCGTGTGGCGCGCAGCCAGGGCCTGGACGTGGCCGTGTTCCGCAACGATGCAGGCGACGTGTTTGCGCTGCTGGACCGATGTCCGCACAAGGGCGGGCCGCTGAGCCAGGGCATTGTGTTTGGCACCAGCGTGGCCTGCCCGCTGCACAACTGGACGATCGGGCTATGCGATGGCCAAGCATCCGCGCCCGATGAAGGCTGTACGCCGAAGTTTGCCGTGCAGGTGGTGGACGGCCAGGTGTCGCTGAAGACCGCCGAACTGGCGGGCCATGCCATCGACCAGACCCGCCCGATTGCAGGTCCACGCCGCAAGGATATGACAGCAGCATGAGCAACACCACCGTTCGCCCTGAGCTTGTCGAAGGGTCATTTGCTTTGACCCAAGACCGGCTTCGACAGGCTCAGCCCGAACGGAATAGCATGAGCGAAACAAAATCCAGCTGCCCCTACTGCGGGGTGGGCTGTGGCGTAATCATCGAATCTGCGGGCAACCAGATCACTGGTGTGCGCGGCGACCCGGATCACCCGGCCAACTACGGGCGGCTGTGCACCAAGGGTTCCACACTGCACCTGACTGCCAGCGCAGCCGTGACGATGCAAACGCGCTTGCTGCAACCCATGCAACGCCTCACACGCGATGCAGCACCGCAAGCCATCTCTTGGGACGCCGCGTTGACCCAGGCCAGCGAAGCTTTTGCCCGCACCATCCGCGAGCATGGCCCGGACGCCGTGGGCTTCTATGTGTCGGGCCAGTTGCTGACCGAAGACTATTACGTCTTCAACAAGCTGGCCAAGGGCCTGATAGGCACCAACAACATCGACACCAACTCGCGCCTGTGCATGAGCAGCGCGGTGGCCGGCTACAAGCAGACGCTGGGTGCGGATGCACCGCCCGCCTGCTACGACGATGTCAACCACGCGCAGTGCATCTTCATCACCGGCTCCAACACGGCCTTTGCGCACCCTATCCTGTTCAGGCGTATTGAAGACGCCAAGAGGGCCAATCCGCGTTTGAGCATCGTGGTGGTAGACCCTCGCGCTACCGACACGGCCAGCATTGCCGACGTGCATCTGGCGATACAGCCCGGCACCGACGTGATGCTGTTCAACGGCATGCTGCATATCATGGCCTGGGAGGGCTGGCTGGACCAGGCCTTCATCGCCCAGCACACGCAGGGCTTTGAAGCGCTGAAAGCCACCGTGCGCGACTACACCCCGTTCGTCGTGGCTGAGGCCTGTGGCATCACCAAGGACGCGCTGCTCAAGGCCACCCGCCTGTTTGCCGGCATGCAAAACGGGGCGGTGCGCACGCCCACGCTGAGCCTGTACTGCCAGGGGCTGAACCAGTCCAGCAGCGGCACAGCCAAAAATGCCGCACTGGTCAACCTGCACCTCGCCACCGGCCAGATCGGCAAGCCCGGTGCTGGCCCGTTCTCACTGACCGGCCAACCCAACGCCATGGGTGGGCGCGAGGTCGGTGGCCTGGCCAACCTGCTCAGCGCGCACCGTGATCTGGCCAACCCTGCGCACAGGGCCGAGGTCGCTGCGCTGTGGGGCGTGCCGTCGGTCCCTTTCAAGCCCGGCAAGACGGCGGTAGAGATGTTCCAGGCCGCCGCCGATGGTGAGATCAAGGCCCTGTGGATAGCCTGCACCAACCCGGCCCAGAGCATGCCCGACCAGGCCACGGTGCGCCGCGCGTTGGAACGCTGCGAGCTGGTCATTGTGCAAGAGGCATTCTCCACCACAGCCACCTGCCGCTATGCCGACCTGCTGCTGCCCGCCACCACGTGGGGCGAGAAGGAAGGCACGGTCACCAATAGCGAGCGCCGTATTTCCCGCGTGCGTGCGGCCGTGCCCGCGCCCGGCCCATTGGACAACGGCCCGCGCCATGACTGGTCCATCGCCGTGGACTTTGCGACGCGGCTGGAAGCCCTGCTGTCGCCATCCAGGGCCACACTATTCCCCTACCCCACGCCCGAATCCGTGTGGAACGAACACCGCGAATCCACCCGCGGCCGCGACCTGGACATCACCGGCATGTCCTACGCGATGCTGGATGCGCGGGGCCCGCAGCAGTGGCCGCTGCCCGCAGGCCAAACCACCGGCAAACCGCGCCTGTACGAAGACGGCATCTTTCCCACCGCGGACGGCAAGGCCCAGTTTGCCAACACCGAATACAAGGCCGTGGCCGAGCCGCGTGAGGCGCGTTACCCGCTGTCACTGACCACCGGTCGCCTGCGCGACCAGTGGCACGGCATGAGCCGCACCGGCACGCTGGGCCGCCTGTTTGGCCACGTGGCGGAACCCAGCATCGAGATGAACGCGCAGGACATGGAACGGCGCCAGTTGAAAGACGGCGACCTGGTCCACGTCACCGGCAAGCGCGGCTCTATCGTGGTGCCCGTGCTGGCCAGTGCCACGCTGTTCCCCCAGCAGACGTTCATCGCCATGCACTGGGGCGAAGAGTTTTTGAGCGGCGCCAGCAGCACCGGCGAACGACTGGCCGGCGTGAATGCGCTGACCTCACCGGCCTACTGCCCCACGTCCAAACAGCCGGAGTTTAAGCACGCCGCCGTCAAGGTGCTGAAGGCCGAGCTGCCGTGGTCACTGCTGGGCATCGCCTGGCTGCCCGAGGACGTGGCGCTTCAGGCGCGCGAGGAATTGAAGGCCTTGATGGGCCAGTTCGCGTTTGCCAGTTGCACACCTTTTGGCCGCGAACGCAGCGGCCTGCTGTTCCGCGCTGCGGCATACGACACGCCAGACGACGCGGTGTTGGGAAAGATAGAGGCCTTGCTGGGGTTGGGTGGCACCGATGTGTTGCGCTACGCCGACAAGAAACGCGGCCAGCGCCGTGCGGTACAGCTGCAGGCGGCCACCGGGCTTGGTGATGCAAAAGGCGAAGCCAGACTCAACGCCTTTTTGCTGGCAGGCGACACCAGCGCACAAAGCTGGATCAAGACCTTGCTGCAAGATGAGTTGCCCGCCCAGGCCTACGGCCGCATGCTGCTGGTGCCGGGTGCCAAGCCACCGCTGGCCGTGCAGGCGCGTGGCAAACAAATCTGCACCTGCTTCAACGTCACCGAGTCGGACATCGCCACACAACTCACCCAGTGCAAGGGCAACGAAGATCAGCGCCTCATCCAGCTCCAAACCGCGCTGAAATGCGGCACCAACTGTGGATCGTGCCTGCCCGAGGTGAAGCGCATGGTGCGCCATTCGATCCCGGCCGGGCTGCGCGATGCGACGCTGCAGTCCTGACGGAGCGCCAAAGCAACTCGCCGCCGGGCCGTCCCAAGGCGCGTTAGCCCCCTCGGGGGGCAGCTACCCGCACAGCGGCAAAGCGTGGGGGCAACGTTCATACAATGGCAGTATGGGTATCGCACACTACATCAAGGAAATCGGCCGCGGCAGCCAGGGCGCCCGGCCGCTGAACCGCGAGCAGGCGGCCGACCTGTTTGGCCAGGTGCTGGATGGCGCGGTGACCGATCTGGAAGTGGGCGCCTTCTGCTTGGCCATGCGCATCAAGGGTGAGACCGCACAGGAGATGGCGGGTTTTCTGGACGCCACACACCAGCGCCTGCACCGCCTGCCCGCCAGCACCACACGCCCCACCATCGTCATCCCCAGCTACAACGGCGCACGCAAGCTGCCGGTGCTGACCCCCCTGCTGGCGCTGCTGCTGGCACGTGAAGGTCTCCCGGTGCTGGTGCACGGCACGGCCACCGAATCACGCCGGGTCTATACGTCAGAAGTGCTGCTAGCCCTCGCCATTCCTGCACAGACCGCTATTGAATCCATAGCGCCTGGCTCGGTGGCCTTTGTGCCCACTGCCCTGCTGCACGACGGGCTGCAGCGCCTGCTGGATGTGCGCCGCGTGGTTGGCCTGCGCAACCCTGCCCACAGCCTGGTCAAGCTGATGAGTCCCGTGGAGGGGAAGAGCCTGTTGGTCAGCAGCTACACGCACCCCGAATATGCCATCTCGATGGCCGAAACTTTGGCCGTCATGCAGGGCAATGCCCTGCTGCTGCGCGGCACCGAGGGCGAGGCCGTGGCCGACCCCCGGCGCACGCCCAAGATGCAGGGCTTTATCAACGGACTGTTGGTGGACCAGCAGGCCCACCAGGACGGTACGCTGACGACCCTGCCGGAGCTGCCCTCCGGCTTGGACGCCGCCAGCACCGCTGCCTATATTCGCAGTGTGATGGATGGTGCGCAGCCCGTGCCCACCCCCATTGCGCAGCAGGTGGCCCACATCTTGCATCTGGTGCAAGCACTATGAAATACGATCTTTCCAACTCCAGCGCACGTGGCCAGGTCACCCTGGTTGGCGCCGGCCCGGGCGACCCCGAGCTGTTGACGCTCAAAGCCCTGAAGGCTATTCAGCAAGCCACCGTGGTGCTGGTCGATGATTTGGTGAACGAGGCCATCGTCGCCTACGCCCCTGCCAGTGCGCGCATCGTCTATGTGGGCAAGCGCGGCGGTTGCAAATCGACGCCGCAATCGTTTATTGAAAAACTGATGGTCACCGCGGCACTAGAAGGCGAAAACGTTGTGCGCCTCAAGGGTGGCGATCCGTTCATCTTCGGCCGTGGTGGCGAAGAGATGGAAGCCCTGCAGGCCGCTGGCGTGCGCGTCAGCGTCATCAATGGCATCACGGCCGGCATTGCCGCAGTGTCGTCACTGGGCGTGCCACTGACCCACCGCGAATTCGCACACGGCGTGGTGTTTGTCACCGGCCATGCCAAACCCGGATCGACAGGTACCGACTGGCGCGCACTGGCCCATACCGCCCGGCAGGCCAAGCTTACGCTGGTGGTCTACATGGGTGTTAGCGGTGCGGAAACCATCCAGAATGAATTGCTGCACGGGTTGCCGGGCGACACGCCGGTGGCCGTGATCCAGAACGCAAGCCTGTCGACGCAGCGCCACGCCGTGTGCACATTGGCTGAGCTGGAAAGCACCATCAGCCGCGAGCAACTGGCCAGCCCTAGCGTCATCGTCATCGGTGACGTGCTACAGGGCTTGCTGGCCTCTGGAATGGACGCCAACGAACTGCCCTTGCAACACCGGGCCGCCTGAGCCGCAGAAAGCGTTCCGCGCCGGAGTCGAGTCTGTACGGCAAGGCGTTTTGCTCCGTGTCCCCCGCCCGCTTTGCGG
>NZ_JANXUQ010000155.1 GCF_025356155.1 Rhodoferax sp.
GGTATCGTCAAAGTTGGTGAATCATTAGAAATCATCGGCATCAGCGACACGGCAGTTACGACTTGCACTGGTGTTGAAATGTTCCGCAAATTGCTCGACCAAGGTCAAGCAGGCGACAACGTCGGCATCTTGTTGCGCGGTACCAAGCGCGAAGACGTACAGCGCGGCCAAGTGCTGTGCAAGCCCGGTTCGATCAAGCCACACACCCATTTCACGGGCGAGATCTATGTCTTGTCCAAAGATGAAGGTGGCCGTCACACCCCGTTCTTCAACAACTACCGTCCCCAGTTCTACTTCCGTACCACGGACGTGACCGGTGCGATCGAGTTGCCAGAAGGCAAGGAAATGGTCATGCCTGGTGACAACGTGTCGATCACTGTGAAGCTGATCAACCCCATCGCCATGGAAGAAGGTCTGCGCTTCGCGATCCGCGAAGGTGGTCGTACCGTGGGCGCGGGTGTGGTTGCAAAGATCATTGCGTAAGCAGTATTCAGCTGTTTAGATGTCGATAGGGGTATAGCTCAATTGGCAGAGCGTCGGTCTCCAAAACCGAAGGTTGTAGGTTCGATTCCTACTGCCCCTGCCAACCAGTTGCAGTGAAACTGGTGGCAAACAAGCCCGCTACACCGTAGCGGGCTTCTGTGTCTGGAGCTAGCTGAGTTGGATTAGAACTAGAAACGCGAAATAAAGAGATTATGGCCACGTCACAAATTCAAACCGTCAATACCGGGGCAGACAAGGCCAAGTTGGCTGCTGCTGCCGTCATGGTGGTGGCTGCGTTGGTTGCATTTTATTTGCTGGACAAGCAGGGTGCGTTGGTTCAGTGGGCGGCTTTGTTGCTGGGTCTAGTTGCCGCCGCTGCTGTGTTCTTTACGTCGGAGACTGGCAAGCAACTGATTGCCTTCGGTCGGGATGCTTGGCGCGAAGTGCGCAAAGTGGTGTGGCCAGCCCGCAAAGAAGCGATCCAGATCACGGCGTATGTATTCGGTTTTGTGTTGATCATGGCGCTGTTCTTGTGGCTGACGGACAAGACGCTTGAATGGCTTTTCTACGATTTGATTCTGGGGTGGAAGAAATAATGACTGATGTCGTAGAAACCACTGTGGCCGAATCTCCGGCCACTTCACCTGTCAATCCTGATTTGCGTTGGTATGTTGTGCATGCCTATTCCGGTATGGAGAAAGCGGTTGAGCGCAATATCCTGGAGCGCATCACGCGCTCCGGCATGCAGTCCAAGTTCGGTCGCATCTTGGTGCCCATGGAAGAGGTCGTCGAGGTCAAAAACGGCCAGAAGAAAACAACTGAGCGCAAGTTTTTCCCCGGTTATGTGCTGGTCGAGATGGTCATGGACGATGACACTTGGCATCTGATCAAGCACACCAACAAGGTGACGGGTTTTGTCGGTGGTGCCAAGAATCGTCCTGCGCCTATTTCTGAAGCCGAAGTGCTGAAGATCGTCAACCAGATGCAAGAGGGTACCGATAAGCCCCGCCACAAGGTGGAGTTTGTGGTCGGAGAGTTTGTTCGCGTCAAGGAAGGCCCGTTCACCGATTTCAATGGCTCCGTGGAGGATGTGAACTACGAGAAGAGCAAGGTGCGGGTATCCGTCACTATCTTCGGTCGTTCCACTCCGGTTGAGTTGGAGTTTTCTCAAATAGAGAAGACGTGATTCTTGCGGGGCAGACCACTTGCGAAGCAATGTGCTCTGACCCCATCTAACTAGATGAATTTTTCGTTCGCATTTTCCGACTCGGTGCGAACAGTAGAGGAGAGTCGTTAACCCCCGGGAAGCCCAGGTCTGAATGGTTCAGCACCCAGGCGTTATGACCCGTAAGGAGAAATCATGGCGAAAAAAATCGTCGGTTTTGTCAAGCTGCAAGTGCCAGCTGGTAAGGCCAACCCATCCCCCCCCATCGGACCTGCTTTGGGTCAACGTGGTTTGAACATCATGGAGTTCTGCAAGGCATTCAATGCGCAGACCCAAGGTGTTGAGCCAGGCCTGCCTTTGCCTGTAGTGATTACTGCGTATGCAGACAAGAGCTTCACTTTCATTATCAAGACACCGCCTGCGACAGTTTTGATCAAGAAGGCTATCAAGCTGGACAAGGGTTCTGCCAATCCGTTGAAAGACAAGGTCGGCAAGATCACCCGTGCCCAACTGGAAGAAATCGCCAAGACCAAGATGAAAGATATGAATGCTGCCGATCTGGACGGCGCGGTTCGTACCATTGCTGGTACTGCCCGTTCCATGGGCGTGACTGTGGAGGGCGTGTAAATGTCCAATCTAACCAAAAAACAAAAAGCCCAAGTCGGCAAGATCGACAGCAACAAGCTGTACCCCTTGGTTGATGCTTTGGGTCTGGTGAAGGAATTCGCTACCGCAAAGTTTGACGAGTCCATCGACGTTGCTGTGCAACTCGGTATCGATGCCAAAAAGTCGGACCAAGTGGTTCGTGGTGCTGTCGTGTTGCCCAACGGTACCGGCAAGACCAAGCGCGTCGCGGTTTTCGCCCAAGGCGCCAAGGCTGAAGAGGCCAAGGCCGCTGGTGCGGACATTGTCGGCATGGACGACCTGGCTGCCATGGTCAAGGCCGGCGACATGCCGTTTGACATCGTGATCGCCGCGCCAGACGCCATGCGTGTGGTGGGTACCCTGGGTCAAATCCTGGGCCCACGTGGTCTGATGCCTAACCCCAAGGTTGGCACCGTGACCCCTGACGTGGCAACTGCGGTTCGCAATGCCAAGGCTGGTCAAGTGCAGTTCCGTGTTGACAAGGCCGGTATTGTGCATTCCACCATCGGTCGTCGCTCGTTCGAGTCGACTGCTTTGAAGGGCAATCTGGCTGCATTGGTCGAGGCTTTGAACAAAGCCAAGCCAGCTTCCAGCAAAGGCGTGTATTTGAAGAAGGTTGCTGTTTCGTCGACCATGGGTGTTGGTGTCCGCGTGGACCTGCAATCCATCTTGGCGTAATCGCAAGAATTTGAAGATCCCGCAAGGGGTTTTCAATGTGGTGGGCTGTTGAAATCCAAGGGTTTCGGCAGGTCATCCAAGACCGTTGGCGTGTAGCTTGACTGCACTTAAACCATTAGCCAACGCAGATGGCGATCCCGCTGCAGATGGAATGAGAATTTCTGTTAACAGTTGGTCGCTGCAATGTGGAGCGTAACGTGGTGCAAACCGCAATGCGCATTTAAAGGAGTAGACCTTGAGTCTTAATCGCAGTGAGAAAGAAGCGGTCATTAGTGATGTGACCTCCCTCGCCGCTAAAGCTCAAACGCTCGTGATCGCGGAATACCGTGGCATCACGGTCGCTGATATGACCAAACTGCGCAACAACGCGCGCAGCAACGGCGTGACCCTGAGCGTGTTGAAAAACACCCTGGCTCGCCGTGCTGTTGCCGGTAGTGCATTTGAAGTCGTGTCCGACCAGATGACCGGTCCTCTGATCTATAGCTTTTCTGTCGACGCCGTGGCTGCCGCAAAAGTGGTGGCCGAGTTTGCGAAAACCAACGACAAGTTGGTTATCCGTGCTGGCGCATACGGTGGAAAAGCTCTGGACGTGAACGGCGTGAAGCAATTGGCAAGCATCCCTTCCAAGGAAGTGTTGTTGGCGCAATTGTTGGGCTTGATGCAATCCCCCATTTCGCGTACGGCACGTGTGCTGGCCGCGCTGGCGGAGCAACGTGGCGCAGGTGCAGCAGTAGAAGAAGCTGCCCCCGCAGAGGCTGTCGAGGCGTAACGCCTAGACACCCGTAATAACCAAACTTGTTAGGAAATTGAAAATGGCATTTGATAAAGACGCATTTTTGACCGCGCTGGACAGCATGACGGTCATGGAACTCAACGACCTGGTGAAAGCCATCGAAGAGAAATTTGGTGTGAGCGCCGCCGCTATGGCTGGCCCTGCTGCTGCTGGCCCTGCTGCTGCTGCCGCTGAAGAGAAGACAGAATTCACCGTGATGCTGCTTGAAGCCGGCGCCCAAAAGGTGTCTGTCATCAAGGCTGTGCGCGAGATTACTGGTCTGGGCTTGAAAGAAGCCAAGGATCTGGTTGACGGCGCTCCCAAGGCAGTTAAAGAAGGCATTGCCAAGGCTGACGCCGACGCTGCTTTGAAGAAGCTGGTGGAAGCTGGTGCCAAGGCCGAACTCAAGTAATTGAGCCATCCACAAGGGCTGGGGGTTCCGATAAGGGCCTCCAGCCTTTGGTGCTTGTGAGAGTGCACTAAAAAGTTGCGTTGCAACGCAATTTTTTAGTGTCTTCTGACCCCGACTGCAGAAGACGCCTTGGAACGGGTTGCGTGCAATGCGCAACCGTCCGCCAATGATTGGTAGTGGCCAATCGCCAAGAGAAAGGCCGAGCGTGATGATGCTCGGTACGACAGTCGCCTAGGACCCCCAGGATTCCTCAGTCTTTGCCCGGAGATCTAATGGCTTATACATACACAGAACGCAAGCGGATTCGCAAAAACTTCGGTAACCGCGATAGCGTGCTCGAAATCCCCTACCTGTTGCAAATGCAGAAGGATGCCTACACGGCGTTCTTGCAAGCCGACATGGCGCCGAAAAAGCGGACCGCTGAAGGTTTGCAAGCGGCGTTTGAAGCTGCATTCCCTATCGTCTCGCACAACGGGTTTGTCGAGATGAAGTACCTGGAATACAGTTTGGCCAAACCCGCGTTCGACGTACGCGAATGCCAGACCCGTGGTCTGACGTTTGCATCCGCTGTGCGCGCCAAAGTGCAATTGATCATTTATGACCGTGAGTCGTCTACCTCGCAAAACAAGGTGGTCAAAGAGGTCAAGGAACAAGAAGTCTACATGGGCGAAGTGCCTCTGATGACTGGCAAAGGCTCGTTCATCATCAACGGTACTGAGCGCGTGATCGTGTCCCAGTTGCACCGTTCGCCTGGCGTGTTCTTCGAGCACGACAAGGGAAAGACCCACAGCTCGGGCAAGCTGCTGTTCTCCGCCCGCATCATCCCTTACCGTGGCTCCTGGCTCGACTTCGAATTCGACCCCAAGGACCTGCTGTACTTCCGCGTCGACCGTCGCCGCAAGATGCCGGTCACGATTCTGCTCAAGGCCATCGGCCTGACCAATGAATCCATCCTGGCCAACTTCTTCGTCAACGACAACTTCCGTTTGATGGACAGTGGTGCGCAGATGGAATTCGTCGCCGAGCGCCTGCGCGGTGAAGTAGCCCGTTTCGACATCACCGACAAGAGCGGTAAGGTCGTGGTCGCCAAAGACAAGCGCGTCACGGTGCGCCATACCCGCGAACTGGAGCAATCCGGTACTACGCACATCAGCGTGCCCGAAGACTTCCTGATCGGTCGAGTCGTTGCTTGCAATGTGATTGACGGCGACACCGGTGAAATCGTGGCCAAGGCCAATGAGGAACTGACTGAAGCGCTGTTGAAGAAATTCCGTCTGGCTGGTGTGCAGGATGTGCCTTGCATCTACACCAACGAACTGGACCAAGGCGCCTACATCTCGCAAACCCTGCGTACTGATGAAACCGTGGACGAGTTCGCCGCCCGTGTTGCCATCTACCGCATGATGCGTCCCGGCGAGCCACCCACAGAAGACGCGGTACAGGCCCTGTTCCAGCGCCTGTTCTACAACCCCGACACCTATGACCTGTCGCGCGTGGGCCGAATGAAGTTCAACGCCAAGATGGGCCGTTCCGAAT
>NZ_JANXUQ010000157.1 GCF_025356155.1 Rhodoferax sp.
CGCCCGCACCGCCCCGCCCCCACAGCCCCTCGCGTTTGCCGCGCAGCAGCCCCAGCTTGCCGCCAAACCGGGCGCGCCTTTAGAAGACCCGCGGCGTGGGCCACCGAAGCGCTCTGCAGCTGGTGCCGCCGCAGCCGCAGCCGCAGCGGAGCCAGCGCCCCAGGTGAAGCTTGTCAACAACACCAAGCCACCGATTGCTTCTGCCGTGCCGCCGCCGGTTGCACCCCACCATCGCAAGGCCGAGGATGAGCGCAAGCCTGAGCTTGCCAAGCCTGCGCCCCCGCCAGGCGCGCCCCCGGCTCCCATTGCTCCCGCTGCTCCCGGGATAGCCACGCAGGCCACCACGCCCGCCGCTACCGGTGTTGCGCCGCCCGTGGCCCCGTCAAAGCCCGCCGATTTGAAAGCAGAGGCAATGGCCCATCAGGCAGAAGCAGCGCGCCAGGCGGAAGCAACCCGAGCAGCGGCTGCCGCAGCCCAAGCCGAGAAGGCAAAATCCGACGCAGCACGCAATGCCGAGGCGAAGGCCCAGGCAGACAAAGCACAGGCTGACAAAGCCAAGGCGACAGCTGACGAGGTCGCAAAAACCGTGGCTGCCAGAAACGAGGCCGCGCGGGCTGCTGCAGCGAAGGCAGATGCCGAGAGGTCCAGAGTGGCCAGAGACGATCTGCAGAAGGCAGCTGCGGCCCGACAAGAGGCGGCGAGAGCGGATGCGGCAAGGGCCGCTGCCGCCAAGGCACAAGCAGAGCACGCCAAGCAAGCGCGAGACGAGGCGCAGCAGCGGGACAGAGCGACGAAAGATGCTGCGGCCCACGCAGCCGCTGCAAACGCACAGATGGAAAGAGCCCGGGCCGCGAGGGAGCAAGAGGCCGCCCGAGCGCACGCAGCCCGCGTAGAGTCACCCAGGCCCGCCGCTGCACCCGCGCCCACCCCTACGCCTAACCAAGCCCATCCAGAACCCAGGCACGAACACCCGCAAGCTGCCAAGCCAGGAGAAAAGAAAGACAGACACGACGAGGACGCCCAGAAGCACTAACGCAGAGGCACTAACCCAAAAGTCGCGCAAACTCTGCGCCTATGCAGTTACAACGACGCGCGATTTGCTCCACCTGCCGCGGGCCCGCAAGCGCCTGCATCTGCCAATGGATCACACCGATCAAGCCCATGCCGGAAGTGCTGATCCTGCAGCACCCGCTGGAAGTGGAGCATGCCAAAAACAGCGCACGGCTGCTGCATCTGAGCCTGCTGGGTAGCCACACGCTGACGGGCGAGGTGTTTGATGAGGCCGACGCCATTGCAGCCACACAAGCTCCCAAATACACCGTGTTGTTGTACCCGCTGACCAACCACGACCCGGCACCCATTGCAGACCCCGCGCTGCTACAAAACCCGGCGCAGGTACGGTTGGTGGTGCTGGACGCGACCTGGCGCAAAAGCCGCAAGATGCTGCATGGCAGCCCGTGGCTGCGGAACCTGCCCCGCTTGTCGCTCGACGAAGCACCCGAATCGCTCTATGTGATCCGCAAGGCCCACAGGCCGGGTCAGCTTTCCACGCTGGAGGCCACGTGCGCGGCCTTGGCGCAATTGGAAGGCAACGCCGAAAAGTACCGAGCCTTGCTCGATGCCTTCAAAGGCTTTGTCGCGCAGCAGCAGGCGCAAGCATTGAATCGCCAGATCATAAGTAGGTGATGAGCCGAAACGAATCTGCGGCGTGTGAGACGGTGCTTTACGAAAACGTTATAAGAGAAAACAGCCTCTAGCCCTGGCCGGATACGCGTAAGTAGCTCCTGAATTCATAGCATTTTGCTGTGCACCATCGGATGACACTTGACCAGCCAGCCGTACAAAACCACCCCCACCAGCAGGCCGGCCGCGGCCGTCTGCAGCGACCACGCAAAACCCTGACCCGGGTTGCTGCTGTGTGCCAGCAGCAGTGCCACCCACGGCGGGCCGGCGATCTGGCCCAGTCCATACACCGCAGTCAGCAGCCCGATGAAGCCGGATGCCCCGTTCGGGCGCATGCGGCGCACCTCTTGCATCGCAAACAGCGTGATGGCAGTGAACGGCAGGCCGATCAACAGGCTACCCAGTGCAAAGCCCACCAGGCTGGGCCACCAGACCCCCAGCATGATGCCCGTGGCCTGCAGCGCGTAACACGCCATCAGCAGATGGCGGCGGTCCCACTGCACGGGCAGGCGTATCGTCAGCAGGGCACCTGCCCCCACACCCACGCCAAACAGCGGCCAGAACAAATCCAGCCATATTGAACCCGGCAGTGCCTGCCGTGCAATCACCGGCAAAAAGGTAGCCGTGACGATATAGCCAAAGCCTGCCAGCCCATAGGCCACCGCCAGCACGGCCATCGCGCTACCACCGGCGCCCGCCGTGGCGCCGGTGGGCGCAGCGGGTGCCACCGTGCCACGCAACTGCGGCCACACCCACGCGGTGAGCACCAGGGCCAGCACGGCAGATGCCGTCCAGCCTTGTGCCGCTGTCAGGCCACCCGCAACCATCGCCGTGGCGGCCAGGCCGCTGACTGCAATGCCCAGGCCGGGACCTACATAGATGACACCTGCCAGCTTGGGCGCCCCCACGGCAGACAACCGGGCCAGGCACCAACCCGAGGTGTAGACGAACACCAGGGCGCTGGCCACACCTGCCAGAAAGCGCCACAGCGCCCAGCCAACGGGCCAGTGCAGAGCCATGCCTGCGGTCAGCAGCACGGTGGCCAGCAAGCCCATGCGTATGGCCTTGGTATGGATGATGGCTGGCAACGACGGCCAGCGCGACCACGCCCACGGTTGCAGTGCGCAGGCCATGGCGCCCAGCCAGTAGCCGATGTAGTTGGCCGTGGCCAACCAACTGGCACCCGGCAGATCCACCACGCCGTCGTGCAGCATCATGGGCAATAGCGGCGTAAAGACGAAGCGACCTATGCCCATGGCCACAGCCAGGGACACCATGCCGGCCAGCGCAATGGTGATGGGTTTTTGGGAATGCATCCGCCAATTGTGCGGGCTCATCTATACCAAGTGCAGCGGCAGGTCATGCCGCGTTGGTCGTCACCTCAATGCGGTGGCCATCCAGATCCAGGAACATCGCGCCAAAATACGTGGTGCTGATGTCCGGCCGCAGGCGCGGTGCGAAGATGTCTTGCGCGCCGGTTGCCAGCGCAGCGGCGTGGACAGCCGCCACGGCTGCACGGGAAGGTGCGGCCATCGCAAGGTGCGGCCATCGCAAGGTGCGTGCCCTTGGCGGTTACCTGCTCCTCTTCGGCCACCGGGTACAAGAAAAACGGCCATTGCGCTGCGCTGCCAAAGGCGGCCTCCGCGCCGGTATTGCGCACCAGCTCCAGGCCCAGCGGCTTGAGCACTTGCTGGTAGAAGGCCACGGACTTGGCGTAGCGGTGGGTCCCCAGGGATACATGGTCAATCACAGTTCTCTCCTCTAACCAAAAGCGCTTATTTTTCGATCAGGTCAGCCATTGCGCGACTTGCGCGCTGGTGAGGTTGCTGCCGCACAAAACTGTCGCCAGCCTTTGCGTGCGCAGCACCGGGTGCTCCAGCACCGCAGCCACGCCGACCACGCCAGCAGGTTCCACCACCAGGCCGGCGTGGGTAAAGACCAGACGCATGGCGCGGGCAATGGCGTGTTCGCTGACCAGCAGCACATCGTCCACGGTGCCCTTCATGTCGGCAACCGCCTCGGGCACCGGCAGGCGCACGGCGATGCCGTCGGCAATGGTGTTGGCCACGCCGCGTTTCACCACGCGGCCCTTGTGCCAGGACGCAGCCATGGCGTCCGCGCCTTCGGCACAGATGCCGATGACCCGCAAGTGTGGCGCATGCGCCTTGATCCAACGGCCCACACCAGTCAGCAGTGCGCCATTGCCCAGCGGCACCAGCACCGTATCAAAAGCAGGCCCTGCCAGCAGCTCGCGCCCTATCGTGCCCGCGCCTTCGGCAATGCTGGCATCGCAACCGTCCTCAACAAAGTAGGCGTCGCTGTTCTCACAAAAGCGTTTGGCGTGTTCTTTGGCAGTGTCGAAGTCGTCGCTGTACAGGCGCACCTCGGCACCCATGGCCCGCATGCGCTCCAGTTTCAGCGGGTTGGCCGTCGTGGCGCTGTACACCACCAGTGGCCACTGCCGTGCACGGCAGACATACGCCATGGCCTGGCCCCAGTTGCCAGCGGTGGCGCAGACCAGCATGCGGCCGGCCAGACGCTCGGCGTTCTCATGCATGAAGAAGTCGGCACCGCGGCCCTTGAAGGAACGCAGCGGATTATTCGTCTCC
>NZ_JANXUQ010000057.1 GCF_025356155.1 Rhodoferax sp.
CGTCATCGAGGCCATGAGCCTGTGCTTCAAACTCACCGCCAAAGAGGCCGAGGTGCTGTACTGGGTGGTCAAGGGCAAGACCAACAAGGACATCGGCGATATTTTGGGCAGCAGCCCGATGACGGTGAAGAAGCACCTGGAGCGCATCTTCGTCAAGATGGGGGTCGAGACCCGCACCGCAGCGGCCGGTATGGCGATGACGCGCATACGGCAGTTGCATCCGCAGTTTGAGGGGTAGGCTTAAACGTTTTGGGCCGGTAGCCCTCGTCGAATATGTGGATTCCGCTATCAATTGAGTAGTTATTGGCTTTTCATCTGATTACTGCGGTCGCAGAGCGGGTTTTCAGCGACTTGAGCGCTGTTCCAAGCAGTGATACTTGGCTTCATGCGGTTGAATTGCCTATCCGTCAAGGCACAAGGGCCGCCTCCCTGTAATCCGAATCGCAGTATGGGACAACGAAACAAGCAATGAACGCAGTGACCAGCATCCGGCGCCAGCAAAACGCCTATCCTCGGATAGTCCTAAAAATCAAATCTGCCATGGCGAAAACCCTAGGCTTCACAAGCATCGCCGTTGCAATGGTGATGCTGCTCACACCTGTTGTACACGCAGCCCAAATCTACGACGCAACCATGGAATTGCAGTTTCGGTTTCCAGTCTGCAGCGAAGTCCTCAAGGCCAAGCAAAACACCGAGGAAAAAACGGAAGCGGAAAATGACCTTCTTAAAGGCGCTGAACTCCTGCCACTGCTCAACCGAGACAAACGCCAAGGCGCCGACCTCAATGCCTATTTCCGCCAGGGCACGCCCCTGCACCATGCGGCGTGCGCTGGCTGGAACACCGAGGTGCTCTGGCTGCTTCGCAATGGCGCGAACCCTTTTCTCGAAGTCCAATCGGGCAGTGACGATGCTTTGGGTGTTGCGGTACGCACTGAAAACTGGGAAGTGGCAAACACCGTGTTGCAGCACTATCAGCGTCTGCTCAAGGCAATGGGTATTTCTGAAAAACAACAAGCGCTCATTCACGCCTCAGTTCAAAAAGCAACGCCGCAATCAGCGGATGCAGGCGATAGGGCAGGGCACTATCAACGCCTGCTGCGAAAAATCGGTTGGAACCCGTCGCCTAAGGAATGGGGCAGAAGGTATGGCGAGCTGCTATGCACTGGGCAAGCCAAGGCCGCACTGGATATTGTGAAAGCCCAGCCGTGGGGAAAAACCCCGCCCGCCGAAATGGCCGACACGACCTGGACCTGCCCGAGCTATTTCAACGGCCAGCGCACGGCAGATGTCTTGCCCAAGGCCGTGGACATGCCAAACTGGCGCGCTCTCGATGCTTTGCTGCCCAACCCGGTGTTACTGCCTCTTGTGCCCGTGCTAACGAATGGCCAGGCCGAAGGTGCGTTACAAACGTCCATTGCCCAGGGGCTGCGCACCCCGTGGTTGAGCCAGGGTCATGCCACCATCTACTTTCAGGCCGTGTTGTCGCGCCGGGACCCCCCTGTTGGCGAAGAACCGGCCCTCATGCGGCTGATTCCACAAACCTATCTGCCTGTATTGCTGGCGGCGTCTGAGACCCAACCACGCTTTCACTTCAGTTCCCCGTACAGCTACCCTTTGGGTGGCATTGCACTATTGCGTGCAGGTGCTTGGCCGCTGGTTGACCTGGAATGGCTGATAGCGCAGCTCACCCCCACCACCATTAAGGCGGTGCAGGACCGGTTGGACCGATGGCCTGATCACGCAAGCGTTGCACACTGGGAGAAACTCACGCCCCACTTGGTCGCACCGCTGTCCATACCATGGGGCTACCCCAAGTCCCTGCCCTACGCCTTGTGGCCCGAATGGAAGACTATGGGGGCGCTCCCGGCGCAGGAACCATCTACTACGCAAGGGCAATTCACCTATACGTGGAGCCATCTGGTCGCATCCATTCCGATGTCCGAATTGGCACAAGGGCTTGCGGCCGCGCGCCAACTCAAAGGGACCAACCCGCAAAGCTGGCCCACGGAGGCGGACTGGGCCGATCTGTTATTGCGGGCCAAACTGGACGAATTGCCCGGATTTTTGGCGTTGGCCAAGGCACAACGCCCGGATTTGTTGCCACGCTTTATGGATTGGGCGCTGGCACCCCTGTCGTATGGCCCTACCCCAGATGCAGTCGCCTTGGCATTGACGCCTCCGTCCAACACCCGCATAGGCGACCACTCCACCGGATGGGAACGGGTGCGCCGTTTGGCGGCATTGGGGTTCAAAGCCCGGCACCCGCGCTACCCGGTGCAGGATTTGTCCGAGGGAAACCTGCCAGTTCCCACGCTAGGGGAAGCTATCGGAAATGGGTGGGTCATTGCACCACCGAAAACACCCGCCAGCGGAGACACCACGGACCCCACATCTATCCAATGGATCAAGCCGCAGCTTACTTGTCACAAGCAAGTGGGCGACAACACACTGCGACGTAGCCTTGCAAGAGACGAGGTTGCCCGGGACACTGATCTGGGTTCCGCGTATGTGCTGCCGGTACAGACAAAGGGGTTAAGCGATTGCCAGTGGCTCTTCGTAGGCGGGCGGTTTCCGGGCAGACGCTCTTGGACTGACCATGACTTCTTCGATGGTGATACTGAACAGCGAATCAATGCTGCAGACGGAGGGCGATTTGCCATGCTGTGGCACCCGGCACAACACAAGTGGCTTGATTCTGGCGTTATACCCAACTCCGGTGAAGCCATGCTCGTACACCAATCTGGCCAACTTGCCCCCTGGGTCGCTATATCGGGCAGTGTAGATTGGGGGCAATACCCCAACGACATCTTTCAAGCGCGTCTGCAGCCAGACAACTCCGTCGTACTCGCGCCCTTGCCAACCGATCACCCTGGGCGAATCAGCCTCATGCAGCGATGTGGCGGCGATTTGATGCTTGGCGACTGCGAAGCTTTGAAAGAGGTTATTCAGGATGGCGAGTCACTCAGCATTGCACAGTTTGCCGATACCTACTGGCCACAAGCACGGCAGGAGTTTCTGGCTGCACTCTTGCGCAATGACCGCGCGGCCCTGAACCGCATGCGCGAAGAAGGCTTGTTTCCCCATTGGCTGTCCGCCGGTTTACGTGCCGTGGGCGAGGCGCCTTCACTGGGCTTGATGGACAAGCGTCGGCGTGCTGTGTGGGTACTGGCTTCGGGCCAACCCCCTGCAGGCTATGACGAGGCTACCCTGGACTCCCTATTGCCCTGGCTTCCACCGGAAGATTGGCGCCCCATCGTCAAGCGGTTGGCGTGTTATCCGCGTAAGGCACTGTTGGAAAAGGCCACAGGAAAACACGATTTCGCACTTTCAACGCGACTGCAGCATGAAATGAACCGGTTCCCTTGCACCGATTGATTGCCCCCTGCCCTCACACTAGCTCGCTATCGCGCACGCTGATTTGCGGGGCATGCCTAAGCATTTTAGGCCGCTAGCCCTCGTCGGATATGCGTTAGTAGCTATAAATTCAGTAGCGAAAGCGATTACTCAGGCCGCGATAAATCCAATCCCTCATGCTGGGCCACCTTTTCCAACGCATGCTCAAACAAGGCGCGGGCTGATCCCGACACCGCATGCAAATAGGCGTGCAGGTGCGCGTCCTCCGAGCTTTTGTTCAGGCACTCCTGGCTGTACTGCTCAAAGCTGGCCAGTTGCGCAATGATCTCTGCCACATGCCGGGGGCATTCGCACAGCATGTTGCTTGAAATTGCAGCCATGCGCGCCAGTGTGGCGTCGTCGTATTTGCGCGCTGGAATGGTGGCACCTAGACCCGCCTGCCCCATCGCCCGGGGCGCATCCACCAAAAGCGACGAGCTGATGAGGTCAGCGAGTTCGTAGTCAGACACCGGCTCGCGGCGAACCACCATGCCTGCGCGCTTCATCGACTCCACCACGTGCTCCTGACCGAAGCGGTACAGCACGATGACCTGCGGACTACCGCACTGGTCGATCAAACGGTGCAGATCCACCTGCACCAAAGCGTGCAACGAGTTGACCCGCACCAGCAGGAACTGGGGCTGCACGCGCTGCGGAGCGGTCAGCGCAGCATCCAGGTCTGAAAAAATATCCGTGACGTGAAGGACGTTGTCAGAGAAGATTTTTTTAAACTTTTCCGATGCGAGGCGTGCCGCCAGCGCAAGCCCCACGATTGCGGCGCTGACCGTCTGGACTTCTGCACTCTTTGCAATCTCGCGCCGGTGGGACGCGTTTTGTTGCTGCAGCAGGGTGTTGAGCCGGGTTGCATCGTGATTGGCAATGCTGCTGATGGCGTGCCCCTGTTCAGTGAGGCGCTTCAGCATCGTGGCGCGCAGCACATCGTCATCGCTGTACAGCCGTTGACCACCAGCGCTCAGGCGCGGGCTGAAGGTGGCGTAACGAATCTCCCACACGCGCAAGGTTGGCACGGGTACACCACTTAAGGCAGACACCGCGCCGATGCGGTGTGCTGCCATGGCGCCGGCTGAAATTGGCTTTGGGCTGGGCATATGGTCTCATTTGAGTAGGTATTGAATAGTTTAATTCAAATATTTTGTAAAATGAGTAGCTATTTTGGAAGTGAATGGTAAATTTCACACATGAAAGTTAGTTACATCCTACTCAACAAGACTGGAAAAGCCAGAAAGATACCGCCGGGCGAGGCGTGGCAGTGGACCGTCTACGTCGAAGACGCTTCGCAATTAACGCAGGTCCTGGACCGCTTGAAGCGAGACATCCGAGAGAACCGGCTGGCACTGGCCAATTTGCGGTTCGAGCGCCACACGCTGGACACAGTTTCTACGGATGAGGTTGCGTTTGCTTACAAGGGCCCGATCATTTACGACAGGGCTATACAGCCGCAACGAATCATCAACCGGCACGCGGAACAGGCGTGAACCATAGCAACTCCGACACCTGTCGGCAAAACCCAGGAGCGAACCATGAAGACCCAAACCCAAGCCCCAATTCAAATCCTGCATTCGGCTAGCCGCCGCCGGGTGTTCATGTTGCAAACCCTTGTGGGGTGCGCCGCCACAGGCACAGCCCTGCAAGCCACAGCGCAGACCATGGTGGCAGAGGGTGATGCGCAGGCTACCGCACTGGGCTACAAAGCGGATGCCACCAAGGTGGACAAGGCCAAGCAACCTAAATACGCAGCCGGTCAAGTCTGCTCTACTTGCACGCTGTTTCAGGGCGCGGCCAGTGCCGCCGCGGGTGGTTGCCCACTGTTCGCCGGTAAGCAGGTGTTCGGCAAGGGTTGGTGCAGCGCGTGGGCCAAGAAAGGTTGATCGTCATACATACCAATCATCTGAAATACAGTGCCAGCCATGACGCACTTATTTGAGAGCGACGATGGCAACGACTCTGGCAACGGTTACCGGGCCGTAGTGATCGGCGCGAGTGGGGCTATCGGTCAGGCGTTTGTGCGTGCACTGCAAGCTGACCCGCGCTGCGCCCATGTAGAGGCGGTGTCCCGCGCACAAGGCAGTGGTTTTGACCTGCTGGATCCAGCCAGTCTTGCGGCACCGGCTGCTGCCAGCGCGGTGAATGGCCCGTACCATTTAATCGTGGACGCGACCGGTGCGTTGACGATAGACGGCGTCGGGCCCGAGAAGTCGTTGGCGGCGGTGCAGGTGCACATCCTTGCCAAATCATTCCAGCTCAATGCGATTGGTCCGTTAATGGTGCTGCGCCACTTCGCGCCCTTGTTGGCCCCGGGCCCGAGCATCTATGCCAAGCTCTCGGCGCGCGTTGGCAGCATCTCTGACAACCGCAAGGGTGGCTGGTATGGATACCGCGCATCCAAAGCAGCGCTCAATATGTTTTTTCAGACCGCAGCGATTGAGCTGCAACGCAAGAACCCTGCATTGCGGGTGGCCGCGCTTCAGCCGGGGACGGTGCGGTCCAACCTGTCGAAGCCGTTTTCTGCAGGCGTTCCCCACTTACTGGAGCCTGGTGAATCCGTGGCCGGCATGCTGGCCGCCTTGGCGGGTCTGCAAGCCCGCCCAGGTGCGCAGTTTGTGGACTATCAGGGGCAGCAAATCCCATGGTAGATACCGCTCACCCTGCGACGCGGGTGCGCCGCCACCACTGCGCAAAGCTGGGGCAGTAGGTTTCTACAGCCTCAAACAGCGGGGTTGGCGATTGCTCTCGCCCAGCTTGCAGCGTGATAGGCATGTGCTGATCGGGCTGCCAGGTGACCGAACGGGCTGTGCCCAGTGCCTTTGCAATCTGCGCATGGCTGCCCCACCACAGGTGCGGGGCATGTGCCTGCAAACCGTGTGTGACGAAGTGCCAGCGTCGGGTGCTCCAGGGCGTCTGCGCGTGCGCTTCGGCAAGGCCAACGGCGATCACCAACGCACCGGTCAGCGGTGGTTGCGGCACTGCACCCAGCGACCACGGATGGATAAGCCAAACGTCGCGACTCGTGACCAACGCGCCGTCAGGCGCCGACCACGTGGCATCCGGTGGTGCTGCATAGAGGTCGGGTTGTTGCATGCCTTCCGGTGCGCCAGCGCTACGCGGTGGCGTGGTTGCGGCACTGCGTGCGATGCGGTCCAGCGCCTCATAGCTGGTGTCGATCACCGTGCCGGGGCTGTGCCACTGTGGGGGCGCGTACTTGGCCACGTTGTCTGCATTGAAGAAGTAGGGCTTGGTGCTGCTGGTGCCCGCCACCCATTGCCAGCTCAGGTGGTTGCTGGCCACATCGCCATCCAGCAAATGGCCCAGCATCCACTGCGCGCCCGCATGCCAATGCACCTTGCGCAGGTGGACGATGTAGCTGGCCAGCCACATGCGGGCGTGGTTGTGCACATAGCCGGTCTCGTACAGTTCGCGTACGGCCAAGTCGATGGCGGGAATGCCGGTGCGGGCTTCGAACACATCGGCGGGTATATCCGGCTGGTACGCATCGTCTGGCAGCAGCCCGGTGTGGATGGATTGGTGAATACCATCACCCAGATGTGCCCACACATGGCGGTAGTAGGCACGCCAGCCCAGCTCAAAAACGAACTTGTGCTGCGCCGTCAAAGGATGGCGCGCATTCACGGCATCAAACACCTCACGCAGGCTCAGCAAGCCGTGCGTCAGGTAGGGTGAGAGGCGGGTGACTGCGCCGTCCAGCGCATTGCGGGTGCGTGCATACGCCTGGGGGTTGACGGCCGCCAAACGTGCATGGGCTGCTTCCAGCGAGGGTTCAAAGCTGTGCATTGCGGTGGGCGTTGGCTTGGGTGGTGATCGCGTCGCGCGCGGGTGCATCCAGCCGGGCGAGATTCTTGAGCTGCATCGCCATGCGTGGATTCTTCTTCAGCAGCGCCTCATGGCGTATCAAGAAGTCCCAATACAGCGTGGTGTAGGGGCAGGCGCTCGCGCCCGTGGATTGCGCGGGGTCGTATTTGCAGCCTTTGCAGTGGTTGCTCATGCGCTGGATGTATTTGCCGCTCGCCACATAGGGTTTGCTGGCCATCAGGCCACCGTCACCAAACTGGGACATGCCCAGCGTGTTGGGTAGCTCCACCCATTCCACGGCGTCTACATACACGCTCAGGTACCAGGCGTGCACGGCTTGCGGCTTCACACCCAGCAGCAGGGCGTACAGCCCGGTCACCATGAGGCGCTGGATATGGTGGGCATAGCCGTGTTCCAGAGTTTGTGTGATGGCGTCTTTTAGGCACGGCAAGTCGGTCTCGCCGGTCCAGTACCAGGCGGGTAGCTCCGCTTGTGCGTCCAGCGCATTGCGCTCCAGGTAACTGGGCATTTGTGTCCAGTAAATGCCCCGTACATATTCGCGCCAGCCCAGTATTTGCCGGATAAAACCCTCAACCGCCGGTAGCGGCGCAGCGCCTGCGCGGTAGGCATCCTCGGCGGCTTGCACCACTTCACGTGGGTTCAATAGCTTGAGGTTCAGCGCGCAGCTTAGGTGCGAGTGGTAGAGCCAGGCCTCGCCAGCCCACATGGCGTCCTCAAACTGTCCGAAGAGCGGCAGGCGTTGCGCTATGAATGCTTGCAGCGCCAACAGCGCTTGTGTGCGTGTGACCGGCCAGCCAAACGTGTGCAATGTGCCGGGGTGGCTGGCGAACTGCGCGTTGACCAGCACAATCACTTCCTGCGTGATGGCGTCCGGCTCAAAACGTGTGGGCGGTGGCACGTTCTGCGGGCCCGCCTTGCCAAAGGATTCGCGGTTGTCTGCGTCAAAGTTCCACTGCCCACCTACCGGGTCTTTGCCTTCCATCAAGATGCCGTGCTTGTGCCGCAGCTCGCGGTACCAGTATTCCAAGCGCAGTTGCTTGCGGCCCTTCGCATGGGCCGAAAAGTCGCGCACGGTGCTGAAGAAGTGGGTGTCGTCCCGCAGGTCTATGGTCAGGTGGTGTTCGGTGACCACTGTGCGCAGGCCGTGCAGCACACGCCAGTCGCCCGGTGCTGTCAGTACCAACGCAGCGGGTTGCAGTTGGGTGATGGCCTGATTCAGTTGCAAGGCCAATGAGCCCCGGTTGTCTGCATCGTTTAACCGCGTGTAGACCAGTGGCAGGCCCCGTGCGCGCAAGTCTTCTGCAAAGTGGCGCATGGCGCTCAAGAACACCGCAATGCGCTGCTTGGCCGACCACACGTGGGTGGACTCTTCGGCCACCTCGGCCATCCACACCACGTCGTGTGCGGGGTCAAAATCTCGCAGTGCCGGCGATTGGGCGTCGAGCTGGTCACCCAGCACGATGACCAGGTTCCTGACCTTGGAAGGCAATGGTGTGGGACTGGAGTTGGGTTTGCTCATGATGGCGTTTTCTTGGTTGCCTTTTGGGCGCGGCAGGCATCGGAGCAGTACAACACCGACTCCCAGTTTTTGGCCCAGGCCTTGCGCCAGGTCATGGTGCGCCCGCATACCGCGCACAGCTTGCTAGGCAGGGATTGTTTGTTGCCTTTGAAGTCGTTTTTCATGGGGGATCGCGTCAGTGGATCAGGCGAAAAGATCGCCTTGGGGCGATGGCGTAGAAGGCTCTTTGGCAGCTGCCTTGCGCCGTTGCCCGGACTGCGGCAGGCCGCTCTTGCGTGAACCGTGGCGCGCCTGCACGTCCCCGGCTTCTTCACGCGCTTCATCCGTTTGGCGCAGGCCATACATCCGGTCTTTGGCGGCCTTCATCGCAGTCTTGTCGTCGACGATGGGGGCAGGGTAGTCCCCGCCGATGGTGCAGCCCGCCAGGTGTTGCACGCTGGTGTCCATCTTCCACGGCTCCGCCAGATACGGCAGCGGCACCTTGGCCAGCTCGGGCACCCAGCGGCGAATGAACAGGCCCTGCGGGTCCTGGTCTTGCGCCTGCTTGGTGGGGGAGTACATGCGCAGCGTATTGATGCCGGTGGTGCCGCTTTGCATCTGCATCTGGCTCCAGTGGATGCCGGGTTCATAGTCCAAAAATTGGCGCGCCAAAAACAGGCCGGGCAGGCGCCAGTGCAGCCACAGGTGGTAGCTGGCAAAGCTGACCAGCATGGCCCGCATGCGAAAGTTCAGCCAACCGGTGGCAACCAGCGACCGCATACACGCGTCCACCATCGGGTAGCCGGTGCGGCCTTCGCACCAGGCGGCAAAGTATGCGCCGTTGAAGTCATCTTCGCGCAGACCGTCGCACACGCGCGCAAAGTTGTGAAATTCAATGTCGGGCTCGTCCTCCAGCTTCTGCATAAAATGGCAGTGCCAGCGCAAGCGCCCGGCGAAGCCGCGCAGCGCGTAGGCCAATGTACGGTCGGGCGTGTGGCCAATCGCTACCTCGGTGGCCTGGTGCACCGTACGCATCGACAGCGTGCCAAAGGCCAAGTGCGGGCTCAGGCGGCTACAACCTTCTTCGGCGGTGAGCGGGCTGGATAACGCCTTGCGGTAGTCGTAACCGCGCTCCTGTAAAAAGCTCTTTAGCGTGCGGCGCGCGGCTTTCTCTCCGGCGGCTTGCAATGTTTTACCGTGTGGTGTGAACCCCAGGCTGCTAAGGCTTGGCAGCTGCGGCTGGTCCACAGGTGCTGCGGCGGTAAATCCACCTTGCAATATTTGCAAAGGCGCATCCATGTGCGACTGCCAGCGCACGGCCCAGCCCGCGCGGCTGCGCAGGCGCCGTACCACGCCGGTCTGCGTGAATTCCTGCCACAGCACATGCTGCGATTGGCACCAGGCTGCCACCTGTTTGTCGCGTGTGTAAGACCATCCAGGGCCTGTTTCCTCGTGGCTGAGCAGGTGGGTAAACGCCAGCTCGGCATGCAATTGCGCAAGCACCGCAACACATGAGCCCACCCGCACCAGCAGTGGCAAGCCACGCTGGGCCAGCGCCGTGCGCAGTTCGGTCAGGCAAGCCAGCGCGAAGTCCACGTGGCTGGCATCACACTCCGGGCTTTGCAGCCACTCGGGCTCGATCACAAACAGGGCCAGCGCATCGGCATGCGATTGCGCCGCAACCAGTGCCGCGTGGTCGTGGATGCGCAGGTCTCGTTTGAGCCAGACCAGGGCGCGTTGCCGGGGCACGTCCGCCACGTTTGCTATTGCCGCGTGTGGGTGGCACGGTGGCGCAAGACCGCGGCCCCGCGCAGCGCCGCATGCTTGGTCACACGGCCAGCCATGCGTTTGCGCCACATCCGAAACGAGGACGGTTTCATATGCAGCCGCATCAAAGCCACTACGGCTGATTCGTTAAGGCCGAACTGGATCTCAATCGCCTCAAAAGCGGTGCGGTCCTCCCACGCCATTTCGATGATTCGCGAGATGTCCGCTTCGGTGTGCGGTGGCACGTGCAAGGATTGGACGGTTTGGGTTGTGTGGCAATGTAGACGCATACCGGATTTTGGCCTTTTCCGCTGCACACGGCGCTGTGACCGGACATTCTCCAGTGAATAACACTGGTACACGAACATGGCCGCCTTTTTGGTATCGTCCACTGTCACACCGCAAAAACATGCTGGCAAGCGCCAGTTTTTACACAGGAATTACCTGACCATGCTCGTACAACTTACTTATGCCAGCAAGACTGCAACCATCTTGGGGCCAGGGGATGTCAAAGATATCTTGCAGAGCTCGGCCCGCAACAACCAGGCGGTTGGCGTGACGGGAGCGTTGTGCTTGGCAAATGGCACCTTCCTACAACAGCTTGAAGGCGATCGCCAAGCGGTCAACATTTTGTACCACCGCATCTTGAAGGACCGGCGCCACAAAGACCCGGCGGTCCTGGATCTGTCGGACATTGCAGTTAGGCAATTTGGTAGCTGGTCCATGGGCCTCATTGCTGCAACCCAGGAAAATCGCCAACTGTTTCTCAAATACTCCAGTACAGCGGAGTTTGACCCGTACAAGATGAGTGCCACGACACTGCGTGCATTTTTCTCTGAGGTGATTCAAAACGCGCGTTGGCTTTCATAGAAGGGACACGTTGTATTGGTAGGAATCACGTGAAGCCTCGTGGAAATTGAATATGGCGCTATAAAGTCAGGAGTAAATTATTGCCCCTGATCAACGACCGGTTACCTGTCCAAGGTCCTGACTCATGGGCACTTGTTGGCCTTTTGGGCCCTGGTCACATATTTGATGTCAGCCCGTATTTCGGCCAGCATGTTGTTGGCGTCACCATGGTCTGTTTCACCCCAAAATGGCCATCCGACGAGCAATGTAGTGATGACTGCTTGGGTGTTGGCTTTGCTGTTGGCGTCCTTCTTCTTGTCATTCACTTCTTTTTCAGCCTTTTGCAAGGCGCTCAATTCCTTGCCCAGTTCCGGGCAGGATTGGCCTTTGAAATATTCGTAGTCAACGGCAAAGGCTGATGAGCTTACAAAGGTGCACAGTGCAGCACTGGCTACTGCAACGCATAGACGGAGTTTCATGGTGGATCCTGTTGTTGATGTGAAACATGGGCGACCCATACGGTCAATCGGTTGCCCAATCTAATCGCAGTGTGGAGTCATTGAGCCTAGGGTAAACACTAGGTGCGCACAAAATGCCAGGCGGGATGCGACAGACGCGGGTCTTGGACGATTCAGTACCCTGCGTTGGGTCGAGTGTGCGGTTGGTCCTGTCGTGCTGAGACCATGGGCCATTTATTCAACTGCCCATCTGCAGGTACACACAGACGCCTGCTCTTCCCCGCCCTTTTTCCGCCGGGCAGATCAGTTCCGCCCGTGTCACGGGGCAGTGGCCAACGCCATCCGGGTGATCAAAGTGGCCTTTCTGGCAATGGGTGATCAGGCAGTGCGTGACCCGGTCCAATGCAACTTCTGCCTGTGCGGGGAGGTCAACCGTGGGGTTGCGCAGGCGCTTGCCGTCCAGCAAGCGCAGTGGCGGCAAGGCACCCTGGGGCGCCAGCATGGGGGCCACCAAGATGTGGCGATCGCCTGCGTGGACGATGAGGGTGGCGTTGCGGGTACAACGACTAGAACGCGGGCTTGCGCGCTTCGATCCGCTTGGGTCCGTCCTCTTCAAAGGCGCGAATCAGTGCCTGGGCCGCTGCGGGCGCCGTGTCGGGTGTGCCATTGCCGAAGGGTGGGTCTGGGTAGTACTCAATGCCCAACTGGATAGTCTTGGCCATGTCTTCCCCGGCGATCAACCCGGCCAGGAACAGGCCCGCGTCTATGCTGGCCGACACGCCCGCGCCGGTGATGAGCTTGCCATCGCGCTGGTAGCGCGCGGTGCTGACCTTGGCGCCATAGGCCGCCACGCGCTCGCGGGCGAACCAGTTGGTCGTGACATGCAAGCCGCCGATGACGCCCGCCGCACCCAACAGCTCCACACCGTTGCAGACGCCAAAGGTCCACGTGGACGCGGCGTGCAGACGGCGGATCGTCTCCAGCATCACGGGGTCGTGCAATGCCTTTTCCACGCCTGGGCCGCCGGGTATGTAGAGGATGTCAGTGCTGGTGGTTTCCTCCAGCGTACGGTAGGCATGCAGGGCCAGACGCCGGGTATCGGCAAACACCGGCCCAGTGCGTGCGGCCATGAATTCGGTAGCCATGCCGGGCAGATTGGCCAGAACTTCGTAACCGCCGACGATGTCGAGTGCGGTGAAGCCGTCGAACAAAACAATGGAGAGGCGCATGGTGTTTCTTCTTTCCTTGAAAATGTGCGAAGCGGGGTGCTGCGCCACTGCATTGTCAAATCGGTGTGTGCTGGTGTAGCATGGCACTATTGCCATATTTAATGGTGTTATCGCCATATGCCATTTCAACCACCATTGCCCAAAAAAGCGAAGCCCGTCCGCATTGCCATCCTTGCGTATGCGGGTTGCATGGGTACCGAAATTTTCGCTGTGGCCGACGTGTTGTTGATAGCCAGCCACATCGCCCATGCGATGCGCAAAACGGCGTCTGCCCCCTTTGACGTGCAGGTCGTGGGGCTGGGCGGGCGATCGGTCACTGTGGCCGGTGGTTTTACGGTCGGCGCGCAAAAACCGGTGGGCGTCTATGACCTGCTCATCGTGCCGGGCCTGGAGATCCGCCGATTGGATGAGTGGGACCACAAGCTTGCGCCGCTGCGCCGCGAGCTCACCTTTATCCGCAAGAGCTTTGCCAGCGGCACCCCGGTTGCATCGGTGTGCATCGGTACGTTTTTGCTGGGAGAGGCGGGCTTGTTGGCGGGCCGCACGGCCACGACTGCCTGGCTGTGCGCGGGTGAACTGGCAAGCCGTTATCCAGAAGCCACGCTCAAGGCGGATGCTGTGCTGGTGGAAGACGGTGCCGTCACCACCACCGGGGCCGTCAGTTCGGCGTTTGACTTGGGCTTGCACCTGGTGAAAAAAACCTTGGGCGCGCAGGTGGCCACTGCCACTGCGCGGCTAGCACTGCTATCCCAACCCCGGGCCAGCCAGGCCCCGTTTGTGGACAGCGCGCTCCTGGGTCCTGCCAGTCTGCCATCGTTCGCACAGTGCGTGGCGCAGTGGCTGGGTGCGCGCTTGACGGAGGCCTATGACCTGGACAATCTGGCCCGCGCCTTCCATGTCAGCACCCGCACGCTGTTGCGCCGGGTCAAGGCGCAGACCGGTGACTCGCCGCTGGCCCTGTTGCAACAGGCGCGGGTCGACAAGGCCAAGCAGTTGTTGAACGCCAGCGCGTTGAGCATTGCCCAAATCACCGAGGCGGTGGGCTATGCCGATGTGCCTACGTTCTCGCAGCTGTTTGCCAGCCGGGTGGGGGAAACGCCTGCGCGCTATCGGCGCAGGCAGGCCTGATGGCATAACGGCGACAATCAGTCTGCAACATTGGCGCGAACCTACCTATATGAAGACACTGCACAACGGCTTTACCTTGATCGAAATGCTCATGGTCATCGCCGTCATCGCTATCTTGGCGATGATCGCCATGCCCAGCTACCAGGGCAAGATCATCCGGGACCAAATCGTGGAGGGCAGTGCGCTGGCCAAGCTCGCGAAGGACCCGATTGCAGCCCAGTGGAATGCGTTCAAAACATTGCCAGCGGACAACGCCAACATTGTCGGCCTGCCGGCCCCGGACAAGATCGTCAGCAACCTGGTGCGCGCAGTCACTGTGCAGGACGGTGCCATCCACATCACCTACGGAAACCGCGCCAACAGCAACCTCAAGGACAAGACGCTGACTCTGCGCCCGGCCGTGGTCGAGGATGCGCAGATGGTGCCGGTGGCATGGATTTGCGGTGCAGCCAGCGCGCCGGACAAGATGACTGTCAAGGGCGAGAACAAGACCGACATTGCCAAGGAATACTTGCCACTGAACTGCAAGTAGGGGGTCGCAGGCCGGGCGTGTGCGTCAACCGCAGCGGTTGTGGTAGTTGTCCTCGAAGCGCTGCAGATCCGCCTTTTCTCCTTCGGTCAAGTCCTTGCGCGCACGCTTGTTGTAGAGAATCCGTTTGGATTCACCGCATTGTTGCTGTTGTATGGCAGCGCGCTCCTGGTCTAGTTTTTCGGCTTCCTTGGACTCAGCCAGTTTCTTTTTGTTGTCTTTGCGCTCTTGCGCAATCTGGCTGTAGGCCTCACTCTCGCTTTCGGAACACAACTCGTTGTACTCCCGCTGCATTTGGTTGATGGTGTCGTATTTCAGGCCACGCGTACCGGCAGTGCGCAAGGCATCGTTGAGCGATGCGCAACGCGGGTTCAGGTATTTCAGAACGGCGGGTGCCGGCCTGCTGGGCGGAAGTGGCGGCTCATATGCCGGTTTGGCCGCCGTAGGACCGTAGTACACGATTCCTGAGCCAGGGCAGGGTTGCGTGGAAATGACGGTTCGGCCATTCACTGTGCAAGCGTAGCGTGATTGGGCCTGCGCAGCGGGGGCGGCCACAAACATGACCGCAGTCAGTGCGATGGAATATGCAGTTTTCACAACTCCCTGAACCTTTTTTTTGTGTTGAACCGCCAAATGTTATCAGCTCGTCTACCAATAGCGCGTCAAGAATGCACTTACAGCAGTTGCCCCAGTTTGGTGGCCGCCTTGCGCAGCGCCGCTGTGTCATACCCCGCATAACCAAACAACCACCCCCTGCGCTTGGAAGTGATGGTGTAGCGCGACAGCGGTGCCAGCATGATCCCCGCTTCTTGCGCACGTGCGGACAGCGCGAGATCATCCTGGCCAGCGGGCAGCTCGTGCAGCAGGTGCATGCCTTGTTCGCTGGGCCGCAACACCAACGTGCCCTTACTGGCCTTCGCCAGTGCTTCGATCAATACCTGCTGGCGCTGCGGGTACAGCTCGCGCATGCGGCGCAGGTGGCGCAGCAAGTGGCCCTCGGTGATGAAGCGTGCCAGCACGTCTTGCGCGTCGCCGGGCGCGTGGCGGTCGGTCAGCGCGCGCGCCATCGCAAAGGCGTCTGCCAAGGCGTGCGGTAGCACGATAAAACCAAGGCGCAGACCCGGGTGCAGTGTCTTGGAGAAGGTGCCTACGTACAACACCCGCTGCGCATGGGGCAGGCTGCACAGCGCGGGCAGGCGGTGCGCGCCGTACTGGAATTCGCCGTCGTAGTCGTCCTCAACAATCCACGCCTTGTGTGCGTTGGCCCAGTCCAGCAGAGCCAGGCGGCGCTGCAGGCTCATGCGCACACAGGTGGGGAATTGCGATGTGGGTGTTACCACCGCCAGCCGTGCTGCGGGCCATAGGGCGGCCGCCTGCTCTACGACCATCCCTTCACCATCCACCGGCACCGGCCGCACCGTCACGCCGTGGCCCACCAGGCTGGCCCGTATGCCGGGGTAACCCGGGTCTTCGACCCAGGCCTCATCGCCTACATCCAGCAGCAGCCGCCCGACGAGGTCAATGCCCTGCTGCGAGCCTGAGCACACCACGACCTGCGCCGCCTCGCAGCGTATGCCGCGCGACACCCATAGCCACTGCGCAATCGCATCGCGCAGCGCGGGTGAGCCGGCAGGGTCAAGATACTGGGCTTGTGACATGCGCTGCTCTTTGGACGCCTGGCGTGCCAAGCGGTCCCAGAGCGCAAACGGAAACGTGGCGATCTCGGGTGCGCCGATGCGAAAGGGCAGCGCCGCTTGCACAGGCGGGTTCCAGCGCGACACCGTGTCGGCCACTAACTGCCCGCGCTGCGACAGGCCTGCGGCAACGGCCGGGCGCAGGCCCTTGGCTGACCCGCCGGAGGAGGCCAGGGCGCCCAGGTTGTCGGCCACGTAGCTGCCATCGCCCACACGGGCCACCACATACCCTTCAGACTGCAGCCGCTCCAGCGCCCACAGCACGCTGTTGCGCGACACGCCCAGCGTGGTCGCCTGTTCGCGCGACGCAGGCAGGCGCGTGCCCGGCTTGAACGTGCCCTGCTCGATGGTGCTGCGCAGCTCCAGGTAGACCTGCTGGCGCACACTCTCGCTGCGGGGTTTCTTAAGCGTTTCTTTTCTGGGCGCAATGGTTCTTTGAATCATCTTAAATTGGCCCCTTGGTAAGACAAGAAGTTTTATAAACTGAGGAACCACTTTACCAGCGCCACCACCACGACCCTACCACCATGGCCCAACACAGCACCACCATCCTTTGGCAACGAGACGACAAATCCGCCTTCGCCGACCACCGCTACAGCCGCGCCCATACCTGGAGCTTTGATGGCGGTGTGGTCGTGCCCGGCTCGTCATCGCCCCACGTGGTGCCGCTACCGTATTCCGATGCCGCAGCGGTGGACCCTGAAGAGGCCTTCGTCGCCTCGCTGTCCAGTTGCCACATGCTGTGGTTTCTGGACATTGCGGCGCGCGCGGGTTGGGTGGTGGACCGCTACCGGGACGAGGCGACGGGAACGTTGGCGCGCAACGCAGAAGGCCAGCAAGCCATGACACGCGTCGTATTGCGCCCCGCCGTGCAGTTTGCGCCAGGCAAGAGCCCCACGGCGGAGGAACTGCGGGCCTTGCACCACCGCGCCCACACTTCCTGCTTTATTGCCAACTCGGTGAAGACCGAAGTGGTTTGCGAACCCGTTATCTAACCAAACTCCTCGCCCCAACCATGACCTATCTACCGCCCCACTTTGCCGAAAACGATACCGCAACCCTGCACGCCCTGGTACGTGCCCATCCGCTGGCCACGTGGGTGGTGCAGCATGATGGCGAACTGTTGGTCAACCACATTCCCATGCTGCTGGATGCCGACCGGGGCGAGCACGGCACGCTGATCGGCCACGTGGCCCGTGCCAACCCGGTGTGGCAGGTGCTGGCCGCTGGCGCGCCGTCGGTAGCATTGTTCACCGGTGCCGATGCCTATGTGTCGCCCAACTGGTACCCCAGCAAGCATGCCAACGGCATGGCCGTGCCCACGTGGAACTACGCCACCGCGCATGCGCACGGTGTGCCCCAGGCCTTTGAGGACGCAGAGCACGTGCTGGACGTGGTAACCCGGTTGACGCAGATACATGAGGCGGGCCAGGCCCTGCCGTGGCAGGTGTCGGATGCGCCGGCTGACTACATCACCAAGCTGTTGAAGGTCATCGTAGCCATCGAGATACCGGTGCAGCGCTGGGTGGGCAAGTGGAAGGTCAGCCAGAACCGGCCGGCGGCCGACCAGCAGGGTGTGGCTGCAGGGCTGGCGGGTCAGCCCGGTGAGGCGGCTACAAAGATGGCGGCCTTGGTACAACAAAGGATCAAGCCATGAGCACCCACACGACAACCCTCACACCGACCGCCGAGGCAACGATCACCGTTGACGCGCTACAGCCTTCCGACTACGCCGCCTGGCGACGCCTGGGCGAAGGCTACAACACCTTCTACGAACGGGAGCTGCCGCAGGCGACCTACGAACGCACGTGGCAACGTCTGATGCATGGCGACGGCATCCACGGCTTTGCCGCGCGTGTCGATGGCCAGTTGCTGGGCATCACCCACTACCTGTTCCAGCCCAGCATCTGGTCGGCCGACGTCTGCTATTTGCAAGACTTGTTTGTCGATGAAGCCGCCCGCGGCCATGGCCTGGCGCAGGCACTGATCGAGCAAGTGGCCCTGGTCGCCCGGGCGCGCGGTGCCCCCAAGCTGTACTGGCTGACCCACACCACCAACGCGCGCGCCCGGAGCCTGTACGACCGGGTGGCCAAGCACCATGGCTTCATCCGTTACGACTATGCCATGGGTTGATAGACATTCGAGAAATTGGCCGCTAGCCCTCGTGGAATAAGCACATACAGCTATTTAATGTATAGCATGGTTCCGGGGGCTATTGCTCAGCACTGTGGGCTCAACCGCCCAGGTGCATCGTAAAAACCGCACCATCGTTCAGGCGGCAACTGCCCGTGCCCTGTGTGGTGGAGTTCATCGAGAAGCGGCAGTTGATGAAGTTGCCCCGGTTGCCCGCGCCGTTGGCGACACCGTCGCGCGGTGAGCTGGCTGTGCGGGTGGCCTCGCCGGCAAAACTCTCCCCATTGATATTGGTGCTGAAGTGGCCGCGCCCGTTCAGGTCGTTGGTGACGACGGCCATCACCATGCCATAGCCCGTGGCCGCATCGTTGGCCGGATACAGCCGCGCTGCAAAGGTGACCGGTGTCTGCACCTGAGGTGCGGGTGCATAGATGACGGTCGCGGTGGGGTGGTGCTGGTCCAGCGGCACCACGTAGCAGCCGGTCAGGGCTGCGGTGGCGATCGCCATGCCGGTAAAAGAAGCGATGCGTACGAGGCGGGAGGTATCTCTCATAGTGTTTCAGGTGGCCCAAGCACATGCTTGTGGGCGCATGGTCGGCGTCGCCGGGCTCGACGGCTTTGGCTTTTCTGCGGGGAGCTGTTTCGTGATACCCAAAGCGTTCTTATCCGATACTTGGGCGCATGCGCCTGAAATTGCTCTTGCCCTTGCTGTTCCTCTTTTTGCTGGCTTTTGCCATGCCGGCCTTCGCCATCCCCTCGCCCGACCTGGTCATCAACGCCTTTGCGTCGGCCGCGCAGATTGCCGGCCTGCTGGCCGCCATGTCGGGTGCCGCACTGCTGCGATTCCAACGCGGTGGCGGGGCGGGCAACGTGCGTACCAGCCGCTGGTTGTCGGTGTTTGGCGTGGTGGCAGTGCTGGCTGTTTTGGTCAACGTCGGGCAATACGCCAGCCATGTCAGCGCTGACAGCCGACGGCTGGAGACCAATCTGTGGCGCAAGCCGGCGGATTGGGATCGGGCCTTTTCCGCGCCCACACTGACAAGCGCGGAGTTGGCGGCACGCATGGCCAGCGCCGACCCGCTGCACATCATCGACGTGCGAGAACCCGAAGAGTTTGAAGTCACCCACCTGCCGGGCTCCATCAACCTGCGTTATGCCGACCTGCTGCTGGGCGTGCGCAACCCGCCCGATGATGGCATGCCCGTAGTGTTTGTGTGTGACTCAGGCAAGCGCAGCGGCGAGGTCTGCGAGCAGCGCGCACGCCTGGGTTTGTCTTGCCAGGTGCTGGAGGGCGGCTATCCGCAATGGGTGCGTGAGGATAGGCCCCTGTCCACACCGGCCTACGGTTGGCGCGCCCGCTTCACACCGCTGCCGCGTTATGCACGCGACACGGTCTACCTGGACACGCCCGAGGTGGCCGACCTGGTGCACGGCGACAAGGCACGCTTTGTGGATGTGCGCAGCCCCGACGAGTTCGTGCGCGGTCACCTGCCCGATGCGCTCAACTTGCCGATGCGCGGCATGGCATCCGACGCGCTGGCCGCTGCGCTGGCGCAATTGCCCGCACAACCCTTGGTGGCCGCCTGTTATGACAACCGCAGTTGCTTCCACGCCCGTGTGCTGGGCCTCAAACTAACCCGTCTGGGCTTGGACTTCCGTGGCCGCTACACGGTGCCACAAGAGTACCCGGTGCCCACGCAGATCGCCGCGCGCGGCATGTGGCCGCGGGTGCAGCGCGTGTTGTCCACCACCATCGATAAGGCGGTGGAACCTTTGGCGCGCGGGCTCGCGTGGTCTGCTGCGCACCTGGGTGGCTTGGTGCCGGCCATGCTGGTGCTTTTGCTGTTGACGCGCCTGCCACTGGCCCCGCTGGCTGCCAAAGCGCAGCGCGATCGCCTGGCCCTGCGTGCCATTGCCGACCAGACCGCGCGGCTGCGCAACCACTACGCGGGCGACAGCTTTCGCCTGCAACGGGCGGTGCAGCAATTGCGCCACCAGCATGGGCTAACCCCCTGGCGCAACCTGGCTGTGAGCCTGTTGCAGATGGGCGTTTTTCTGATCTGCTTTGCCGCTGTGCGCGCCGCCGCCCAGTGGAGCAACGAATCCTTTGTGTGGCTACAACTGCTGCGCGAGCCCGACCCCCTGGGCGTGCTGGCTGTGGCTATTGCCCTCACCGCCTGCGCGTTGACCTGGCGCCTGCTGGTCGACTTGCCGATGCGCCGTGTGCTGCGCTGGGCCCTGGGTGCCTTGGCAGGATTGGTGATGTTGTGGTTGAGCTGGGATCTGTCCGCCGCCATCAGCCTGTACCTGCTGGCGTCGATGGCGCTGCTGTGGTTGCAGCAAAGGCCATGGCGGGAGCGCATGCTGCGCCTGCGCACCTGGTGGGCGGCACGCAAGGCCCAATTGCAAGCACTGCCTTTAAACGCGCGGCCCCTGGAGCACTGCGCGCAGGCCAGCGTGGTGGGTAACAAGGCTTGGCGCCAAGGCCAGATGCGCCTGGCCCACCTGCCGGTGCCGCCAGGATGGGTCTGGCCCGCCCAGGACACGGCGCCTGCCGCTGCTGCGCTGCTGGCCGAACTCCGCGCGCTGGGGCTGGATCCGCAGGGCCGCTATGCGGTGCGCAGTTCCGGCATTGCGGAAGACTCTGCGAAGCAGAGTTTTGCCGGCGTCTTTAGAAGTGAATTGCAGGTGCCTTTCGCGGAGGTGCCTGCCGCCATGCAGCGGGTGCACGCATCCTACGCGGCGGTTGCTGGTGTTGCACACGCGGGCGGTGTCATCGTGCAGGCCATGGTCCAGGCTGAATACGCCGGTGTGCTGTTCACACGTGACCCTGGCAATGCTGGCGCCATGCTGATCGAGTGGGTGGCCGGCCTGGGTGAGGCCCTGGCCGGCGGGCGCGCCACACCCGGCGCGCTGCGGGTGGGGCGGGTGTCCGGGCAGCCATTCGATGCGGCGGCGTCTTGCCCGCTGGATATGTCGCCGCTGGTGGCACTAGCGCACAGCATTGAAAGCCAGTTTGGCAGTGCGCAGGATATTGAGTGGGCTTTTGCACAGGGCAGTTTCTACATCCTGCAGGCGCGTGACATCGTGGCATTACAACCTGTGGCATCCACCGAGTTGGACCCGCACACCTTGATCGAGCGCGAGCGTGGGCGGTTGTTGAGTCTGTTGGCCTTCAGTACGGCCAACTCCGATGCACCCGCGTTGGTGCAGACCGATATGACGGCTGATCTGCCCCGGCCCACGCCGATGAGCCTGTCGCTGATGCAGCGTTTGCGCGGCGACGGGGGCTCGACCGACCGCGCTTTTGAGCGCCTGGGCCTGCGATGGCAGGTCGGTCCGCACGGCATTTCGGAAGTGCAAAGCGCATTCGGTCAGACCTATGTTTTGCAGGCCCAGGCGCAGGTGCCACCAATGGGCGTGCTGGCCTCGTTCTATCTGTCACGCAGCGCCGCAGCCATCGAAACCCATTTCCGCGACAGCTTTTTGCCCGGCCATCAAGAGGCCATGCGCTGGCGCGAGGTCATGGACCTGGAGGCACTGTCAGATGCCGAACTGATGGCCGCCGTACAAACCTGGACGCGGCAATTTGTGACAGACCACTATGTGGAGGCCGACGTCATCAACATCGCCGCTGAGTTCTACGCCCGTGCCAGTGCCAAGGCGCTCGCCGCCAAGGGCTTGTCACCCGCGCTGTTGGCGACCTCCGCAACAGAGCCGTCGGCAGCCCCCACTTTGACCACGTATGGCCACCGCGCAGTGCACGACTGGGAGTTGAGCGAACCGCGCTATGGCGAAGACCCGGCAATGTTTGCGCGGCATTTCGGCGCAAGTGCCGTCGGGCAGAACGCCGCTGCGCATGCCGACGCGCCACCTGGCACGGGCCGCAAACTGCTGGACTCCAGTGTGGAGCGCGCCCAGCGCTTTGCCCGCCTCAAGGAAGATGCCAAACACGCGCTGCTGCGCGAGTGGGCGCAGTTGCGGCGCGTGTTGCTGGTGCTGGACCTGCGCCTGGCGTGGGACGGTCTGGTGTTCTACCTGGAACTGGCCGAGCTGCCTGCGCTGCTGGGGCCAGAGGCCGACGCGCTGCGCCAGCGTGCCGCGCACCGGCACGCACAGGCCTTGGCTTTCCGTGATGTGGTGATTGGCTCCAGCCTGTCGGTGCGCGAGCTGGAGACCCGCACGAACTGGTTGCAGGCCTTTGCTTGCGGTGGCCCCACAGCATCGGACACGTTGAAAGGCGTGCGCGTGTCCGGCCGGCGAGAGGTTACCGCCCCCGTACGCCTGCTGTGCCATGCCGACGACCTGAAGCACTTGCGCGCCGGAGAAATTGCCGTAGTCGGCCTTGCCGATCCGGTGTGGTTTGGCGCCTTTGACCGCGCCGCGGGTCTGGTATCCGAAGTGGGCGGTTGGCTGGCCCACCTCGCCATCCTGGCGCGCGAAAAAGACCTGCCGGCGGTGTTTGGTGTGGTGCAGGCCCTGCAGCAACTGCGCTCGGGCGATGTGGTGACGCTGGGGGTGGACGGCAGCGTGCGTGTGCAGCAGCGGTTTTGACGGAGTGGCATATGGAAAATTCGTCGCTAGCCCTCGTCAAATATGCGTATACCGCTATTAAATATGTAGCAACGACCGTCGCAACCGGCTAAGCCTTGCACCACACACTGGCCAGCCAGGGCTGCTGCTCTAGGGGCAAACCCGGGGGGCGGTAGTAGTGCATCAACTCGGTGAAGCCCGCGCCCGCCATATACCCGCGCCAAGTGCTTAGGTCATGGTAGGCACCGTAGCGGTCACCGTGAAAACCTTCCTCGTTGTTGCCCCGCGGGTTGGAGCTGAACAGTACGCCGCCGGGCTTCAGCGTGGCATGTAACTGCGCCAGCACCCGGGGCAGCGCGTGGCTGGGCACATGGAACAGGGATGCGTTGGCAAATACGCCGTCAAAGAAATGGTCGGGCAGGTCCAGTGCCAGAAAGTCTTGCTGCCACACGGTGCAGCCGCTGTAGGCGCGCGCCATGTCGGCAAAACGCGCCGCGCCCTCCAGTCCGACTGCCGTATGCCCCAACGCACAAAAGGCCTTGAGGTCTCGGCCGGGGCCGCAGCCGAAGTCCAGAACCGTAAACGGCGCGGGCGCCGTGATGTGCTGCAACAGCGCGTCCATGTTTTGGCGCACGTCGTGGTCGCGCGTCCCAGCAAAGAAGTCGTCGGCGTGCTGGTTGTAGTGGGCCAGCGTGCGCTGGCTGGTAGTGTCGTTGTCAGGTGGTGGCGTCGGAACGTGCATGTGCCAGAGGATACGCGCTAGCCCTACCTAACCTCGCCCAGTCTTACTCCAGTCGGTCCTCTGCCCGGCGGTTGCGTGCACGCTGCACCAGCATCGAGACCAATAGGGCAGCGGCTGCCGAGCCAGTCAATACCGGCGACGCGGCCAACATGTCGGCCAGTCCATCGACGGCATGGATACTGACCTGCTGCACGTAGTTCACCAGGGTGATGACATCCCCGGATTGCACCTGCTGCGCATCCTCAAGGCGCACGTTCAGGACGGACCAATCGCTGCGAAAACGGATATCGGCAAAGATGCCGTTGGCCACCGCCACCATGGACAGCACGCCCAGTGGTTTGAGCAAATGCTCCAACAGACGGCGGCGTTCGGCGGGGGGCGCAACCTCATACACCTGGCCCACCAGGCGTGCAATGGTGGCTTCGGAGGCCGGGCCGGTGAGGGGGCGAACGGCATTCGCCATAGGGGGTTCTTGGGGTTTCATGTACTTTGCTCCCGTAGGGAATGTTGCGCAACTCAAACCGCGGTGGGTCAGACAGGCTGTCTCGCAAGGTTAAACCAGAGTAGGCCGCTTTACCGTATCAACTTAATGTTGAAGTGCAACTTCTTGTAAACAAAAAGCCAATGACACCCAGTCTGTACGTTGGCAGACTTATGGCTGCACATAACCGTGTTTAGATGGGTGTAAGAATGAATGGCTAGTCGTAGTGCAAAGTCGCAGAGGGTTGTGTAGTGTTGTCCGGGTCTCGATTTGAGAAAAAAGTATTGACTGCGTTTGCCGCCGCCATGGTGGTGGTGGCGGGGCTTGCGTGCGCGACCTGGTTGATGGCTGGCGACGCCACCAATGCAACCCGCATGGTGACCCACACCCATGAGGTGTTGGAACGCCTGAGCGACACCCGCGCAGAAACTCTGCAGGTCGAATTCAGCACCCAGGGTTTTCGCGTTACAGGCGATCCCGCACGTTTAGTCGAACGCGATGCGGCGATCGCGAAGCGCCAAGTCTTGCTGGGCCAGATTCGGCAGCTCACGGCTGATAACCCGTTGCAGCAAGCCCAGTGGGAGCGGTTGCGCAAAGTCATCGGCGAGCGCCTGGCCATCTCCCGTCAGGTCGAACTCTTACGCAAGACGCAGGGGCAAGCGGCCGCCAGCGCGTTTGCAGCCACTGCGCCCTTGCAGGCCACCCGGGAGTTGACAAATCACCTGCTGGGTGAAATGGACCAGGAAGAGCGCCGCCTGTTGGCCCTGCGCATTGCCGAGCAGATGCGCGCCCGCACCGTGGTGGTAGCCATCGGTGCGCTGGCCTCGTTATTGTTGTTGGTGCTGCTGAGCATCAGTTATGCCCTGATTCGCCGCCAGGTGCGTGAGACCGAAGCCAGCCGCCAAGCCCTGGCACAGAGTGAAGAGAGCCTGGTCACCACACTGTATTCCATCGGCGACGCCGTATTGGCGACCGACACCCTGGGCCGTGTCACCCGCATGAACCCGGTGGCCGAGCGGCTCACCGGTTGGACCATGGCGCAGGCCGTGGGGCAGCCTGTCGAAAAGGTGTTCGACATCATCAACGAACACACGCTTGAACCCACCGTGTTGCCAGTGGCCAAAGCGCTGGAAACGGGCGAAGTGCAAGAGCTGGCCAACCACACCATGCTGATCGCGCGGGACGGCAGCAAACTGCCCATATCCGACAGCGCGGCGCCCATCCGCGATGCAACGGGACAGGTGCGCGGTGTGGTGCTGGTGTTTCGTGATGTATCCGTGGCACACCAATTGCAGCGTATGGTGAGCGACCAGAACCACCTGCTGGAGCAGCGCGTGCAGGAGCGCACCGCGCAACTGGTGGAGAGTGAAGAACACCTGCGCAGCGTCATCAACAATGTGCCGGCCTTGATTGCCTATGTGGATGCCACGCGGCACTATGTCTATGTCAACAGCCGATACCACACCCGGTTTGCGCCGGAGCTGGACGACATTCGCGGCTGCAGTGTGCATGAGATTTTGGGAGACACCCAGTATGCAGTGGCCGCACCCCTCATTGCGCAGGTATTGGCCGGTCACGCGCAAAGCTACGACTGGGAGCCTTTCCCCGGCGTGTGGCAAGCCATCAACTACCTGCCCAAGCGGGATGCCAGTGAACGCGTAGTGGGTTACTACGTGTTGGGCTCCGATATTACAGAGCGCAAGAATGCCGAGCAGCGTATCCAGTCATTGAATACCGAATTGGCGCAACATGTGCGCGACCTGCAGCGCACCAGCCGCATATTGCGCACGCTGAGCGCCGGCAACCGCACCATGCTGCGCGCCACCGACGAGTTGGAGCTGCTGGAGAGCATGTGCCGCACGGTTGTTGAGACCGGTGGCTACGCCATTGCGGCCGTGTGGTACCGCAGCCAGGATGAGAACCAGTCTTTGCGACCCATGGCAGGTATTGGCCCTGCAGAAGGTCTTGCCGCGCTGTACAAATTAAAGACCAGTTGGGCGGATAATGAAAATGGCCAAGGTGTCGTGGCACACGCCATTCGCTCCGGCCAGACACAGGTGGCGCACGATATGCTGACCGATCCGCACTACGCGGTCTGGAGAGACCAATTGATGGGTGTGGGTTCGGGCCTTGCCTGCCCGTTGCGGGTGGGCGAACACACCATCGGTGCGCTGGCCATCTATGCAGCCGATTCGCATGCCATAGGCCCGGACGAGGAGGCATTGCTGTCGGAGATGGCCGATGACCTGGCATTTGGTATTGCCACGTTGCGCGCGCGCCAGCAGCGGCAAGAGTTCCAGGCGGCCATGCACCGCATGACCCACTTTGACGTGCTGACGGGCTTGCCCAACGAGACCCAGTTCACCGAGTTTCTGGTGGCGGCTATAGCGTCGGGCCAGCGGCTAGGCCAGTCTTTCTCGGTTTTGCAAACCAATGTGGGCAGACTCAACGAAATCAACGACGTGATGGGTTTTGGACAAGGCGACCAATTGCTGCGTGAGTTTGGCGACCGTTTGTGTGCCGCTGCACCCGCGACGGCTCTGGTGGCACGTTTGCGTGGCGACGAGTTCGCCATGCTGCTGCCCAATAGCCAGGTAGCAGATGCCATAGCCTTGGCAGAGCGCATAGAGACCCAATTAGAACAACCGTTTGCTATTGCGGATATCCAGATGGATGTGTCGGCCACCATCGGTGTGGCGGTGTTCCCTGACCACGGCATCACGCCCCATGACCTGTTCCGGCATGTGGACAGCGCGTTGAACCTTGCGAAGAAGATGGGCTGCAGCCACTACGTGTATGACCCCGAGCAAAACAAGGACCAGTCACGGCGCCTGAACGCGGCCGGTGAACTGCGGCGTGCCATTGAAGGGGGCGACCTGCTGCTGTATCTGCAGCCCAAAGTGGATATGCAAACCGGCGCGGTATGCGGCGCCGAAGGACTGGTTCGCTGGCAGCATGCACAGCGCGGCATCATCCCGCCGGTAGAGTTCATTGGCTTGGCCGAGCACACTGGCTTGATCCGGCCCTTGACCGAATGGGTCATTGAGACAGCACTGCGCCTGAATCAGGCCTGGGAGCGCCAGGGCTGTGCGCTGCCTATCGCCCTGAATTTGTCTGCCCGCAACCTGCGCGACGAAAAGCTGGTGGAAAAAATCCGCAGTCTCAAGGCGACCTGGGGTGCGACCGCTGGCCTGCTGGAGCTGGAGATCACGGAGAGCACCGTCATGGATGATGCGGAGTTTGCACTGGGTGTGCTGCACCGTCTGCGCGCAGAAGGCATACCGCTGTATATCGACGACTTCGGCACAGGTTATTCGTCACTGACCTATTTGCAAAAGCTGCCCGTGGACTACATCAAGATCGACCAATCCTTTGTGATGGACATGACCGCGAGCAAGGCGTCCTTGGCCATTGTCCGGTCCACGATAGACCTGGCGCATGACCTGGGCTGTAAAACCGTGGCCGAGGGGGTCGAGACCCGGGAACACTGGGACCAACTGGCGGCCTTGGGCTGCGATTTTGCGCAGGGCTATTGGATCGCCAAGCCCATGCCCGCCGAGCAATTTCCAGCCTGGTTGGCGCAGTACCGTCCGCCCAGCGCCACGGTCTAAATCGGTAACCGATCGGTTCCTCTCATACGCCACTCGGCGTATTTCGCCTTGGGCCGTCCTTCCCTAAAGTCAGTCCATCGTTGTGCAAAACCTGCTGTAGTTTGCAGGCCCGCACAGCGAAGTCGATTTTCTTTAACCAAGGACGCTTACCCATGCAACAAAAAGTTAATTCCCGGCGCTTCGCGCTGAAGGCGCTGACCGCCGCCGTCGCCCTGTCCACATTGACAGCATTTCCTGCGTACGCGGCAGACACCATCAAGGTTGGCATTTTGCACAGCCTCTCGGGCACCATGGCCATTTCTGAGACCGTGTTGAAAGACACCGTGCTGATGGCCATTGACGAAATCAACGCCAAGGGCGGCGTCATGGGCAAGATGCTGGAGCCTGTGGTGGTAGACCCCGCGTCCAACTGGCCGCTGTTTGCTGAAAAGACCAAGCAGTTGCTGGGGCAGGACAAAGTCGCCGTTATCTTCGGTTGCTGGACGTCGGTGTCGCGCAAATCGGTGTTGCCGGTTGTGGAAGAGATGAACGGCCTGCTGTTCTACCCCGTGCAGTACGAGGGCGAAGAACTGTCCAAAAACGTGTTTTACACCGGTGCTGCGCCCAACCAGCAAGCCATTCCTGCCGTCGATTATTTGATGAGCAAAGAAGGCGGCGGCGCCAAACGCTGGGTGCTGCTGGGTACCGACTATGTGTACCCCCGCACCACCAACAAGATCCTGCGCGCTTACCTGAAGAGCAAGGGTGTGAAAGACACCGACATCGACGAAAAATACACCCCATTCGGTCACTCCGATTACCAGACCATCGTGGCCGATGTGAAGAAGTTTTCTGCCGGTGGCAAGACCGCTGTGGTGTCCACCATCAATGGTGACTCCAACGTGCCCTTTTACAAAGAACTGGGTAACGCGGGTCTGAAGGCCAAAGACGTGCCAGTGGTGGCTTTCTCGGTGGGTGAAGAGGAGTTGCGCGGCGTGGACACCAAACCGCTGGTGGGTCATCTGGCTGCATGGAATTACTTCATGAGCATCAAGAACCCCGACAACACGGCCTTCATCAAGAAGTGGTCTGACTACGCGAAGGCCAAGAAGCTGCCCGGCGCCGACAAGCCTTTGACCAACGATCCGATGGAGGCCACTTACATCGGCATCAACATGTGGAAGCAGGCAGTTGAAAAAGCCAAGTCCACTGACACGGACAAGGTCATCGCTGCGATGGCTGGCCAGACCTTCAAGGCACCCAGCGGCATTCTGAGCAAGATGGATGAGAAGAACCACCACTTGCACAAGAGCGTGTTCATCGGGGAAGTCAAGGCCGACGGCCAATTCAACGTGGTGTGGAAGACACCCGGCCCGGTTAAAGCCAAGCCATGGTCTCCGTACATCGAAGGCAACGACAAGAAGCCTGACGAGCCCGTAGCAAAGTAAGGCGCTAGCCTACTGCGCGACCCGATCTGGGGCCTTCCAGTGCTCACCGTACAGGCGTACGGCTCCGCGCTTCAAGCCCCACCTCGGGTCGCTCGCTACGGCCATCACCTCACTTTGAGGGGCGGCTTACGAAGTTACAGATTCAGTCATGCCATACCGAATATCCAGATTGCTCGCAGTTGCTGCTATTTTTGTAGCTGGTCACGCTTATTCATTGACGGCTGAGTCAGCAAAGGCCATGGCCGTCGGCGAAGGCGATGCGCGCATAGAGGCTTTGCGCGCGGCCGTTGCGGGCGCTGACAACAAAACCGCAGCGTTCATCCAGGCGCTGTCTGATGATGCGGTCAAGGTCGTGGCGGGCAAACCCGTCGTCGTGAAAGACGACAAGGCGGTTGACCCGGTCAGTGGTGCGCAGAGCGCCTTGCCCGATACGGCTGAAGACGTCATGAACAACAACCGCATGCGCGGTGAACTCGATACCGCTTTGGCGTCACTCAAGCTGCTGTCCACCGATGTGGCGGTGCGCCGTGAGGCGGTCAAGACCCTGCAGGGCGAAGTGGACGAGAGCAAACTGCCGTTGATCGACAAGGCCTTTGCACAAGAGACCGTGCCCGATATCAAGGACCGGCTGGGCCTGCTGCGCGCCGCTGCCTTGCTGGGCAGCGCAGACAAAACCAAGCGGCTGGAAGCTGCGAGTTTGCTGGCTGATAGTTCGCTGGCCGCGACCAAAACTTTGTTGACGGAACGCCTGCAGGTAGAGACTGATGCCCGGGTGAATGGTGCCTTGCAATTGAGCCTGGGCAAGGTCAGTGCCCGTCTCGCATGGGGGGACAGGCTGGGTGCCATTTTCAGCGGCATCAGCTTGGGTTCTATCCTGCTATTGGTCGCCTTGGGGCTGGCCATCACCTACGGGCTAATGGGTGTCATCAACATGGCCCACGGCGAACTGATGATGATCGGTGCCTATGCCACTTATGTGGTGCAAGGCTTGTTTCAGAAATACCTGCCAGGTGCGTTCGACTGGTATTTGCTGGCTTCGGTACCAGTGGCCTTTCTGGCGTCGGCCTTGGTTGGGGCGGCACTGGAGCGCAGCGTGATCCGCTTCCTGTACGGTCGCCCACTGGAGACTCTGCTGGCCACCTGGGGCATCAGCCTGATGCTGATGCAAGGGGTGCGAACGATTTTTGGTGCACAAAATGTGGGCGTCGAAAACCCGAGCTGGATGAGTGGTGGTGTGCAGGTACTGGGCAATTTGTCTCTGCCGTATAACCGTCTGGTCATCGTCGGCTTTTCGCTGGCCGTGCTGGGTGGGGTCGCCTTCTTGATCAGCAAGACGCGCCTGGGTTTGTTTGTACGCGGTGTCACGCAGAACCGGCCCATCGCCAGCTGTATGGGCGTCAACACGGCCCGCATCGACACGTATGCGTTTGCGCTGGGCTCCGGCATTGCGGGCCTCGCCGGTTGCGCGCTGAGCCAGGTGGGCAATGTGGGGCCCGACCTGGGCCAAGGCTATATCGTGGATTCGTTCATGGTGGTGGTATTGGGTGGTGTTGGTCAGTTGGCCGGCACCGTGTATGCCGCGCTGGGGCTGGGCATCTTGAACAAATTTCTGGAGGGCTGGACCGGTGCGGTGCTGGCCAAGATTGCGGTGCTGGTTTTTATCATCATCTTTATCCAAAAAAGACCGCAGGGTATTTTTGCGATGAAGGGCCGGAGTGCAGAAGCATGAGTACGCCGACTTTGAAACTCCCCGCCCGCGCACCACTGCTGTCCCGCACGGGTTGGGGCGCGTGGCTGGCTGCACTCATTGTGTTGTGCGCCCTGGTGCCGCTGCTGAATCTGGTCGTACCCGCCACCAGCGCATTCCATCTGAGTGACTTTGCAGTGGCGTTGGTCGCCAAGATCATGTGTTACGCCATCTGCGCGCTGGCCATGGATTTGATCTGGGGTTACACCGGCATTCTGAGCCTGGGCCATGGTCTGTTCTTCGCACTGGGCGGCTACGCCATGGGCATGTATTTGATGCGCCAGATCGGCACGGACGGCAACTACAAGAGCAATCTGCCGGATTTCATGGTGTTCCTGGATTGGAAGACCTTGCCCTGGCATTGGACCTTCAGCGATAGTTTTGTCGCCACGCTGTTTCTGGTGGTCGCAGTGCCGGGGCTGGTGGCTTTTGTGTTCGGCTATTTTGCTTTTCGTTCGCGCATCAAGGGGGTGTACTTCTCCATCATCACCCAGGCCATGACCTTTGCCGCCATGCTGCTGTTCTTCCGTAACGAGACCGGCTTTGGTGGCAACAACGGTTTTACCGATTTCAAGCGCATCCTGAGCATTCCGATTGCTACGCCCAGTATGCGCATGACGCTGTTTGTGATGACCTCGGTCACGCTGCTGCTGTTCTTTTTGATGGGCCGCTGGTTGGTCAATGCCAAGTTTGGCCGCGTGCTGCAGGCTGTGCGTGATGCGGAGACACGGGTCATGTTCAGCGGTTACAACCCCATCGGCTACAAGCTCACCATCTGGACCATCTCGGCCATGATGTGCGGCGTGGCGGGCGCCTTGTATGTGCCGCAGGTGGGCATCATCAACCCCAGCGAGATGAGCCCGGCCAATTCGATCGAGATTGCGATCTGGGCGGCCGTTGGCGGGCGTGCCACGCTGATCGGCCCCATCGTTGGTGCCTTCATCGTGAATGGCGCCAAGAGCTGGCTGACGGTGGCTTATCCCGAGTTCTGGTTGTACTTTTTGGGTGCATTGTTTATCGGCGTCACGCTGTACTTGCCGGACGGGGTGGTTGGGTTGGTGAAAAAAATTACGGGAATGAAGGGGGTGGCCAAATGACGCCAGACCTGCTGGAGCAAGGCGCCCAACGCGTACAGGCCCATATGGCGGCGCTGTCCGCGCGCACCGGGCAAACGGAATCGGGCGGGCGCAATGCGGGTTTCTCGCGGGTGGTAACACAAGGCGAGGTGGACGTAGCCCACGGCCGCATCTTGTATCTGGAAGATGTGCATGTCAGCTTTGATGGTTTCAAGGCCATCAACGGCCTGTCGCTGGACATAGCGCCGGGCGAGCTGCGCTGCATCATCGGACCCAACGGTGCGGGAAAAACCACGATGATGGACATCATCACCGGCAAGACGCGGCCTGACAGCGGCACGGTCTTCTTCGGCAGCACCATAGACCTGCTGCGCTACACCGAGCCCGAGATTGCGCAACTGGGCATTGGCCGCAAGTTCCAAAAGCCCACGGTGTTTGAGCAGCTCACGGTGTTTGAGAATCTGGAGCTGGCGTTGCACACCGACAAGGGTGTCAAGTCGTCGATGTTCTTCCGTCTGGACTCGGCCCAGGGTGATCGGCTCGCCGAGGTACTGCACACCATCCACTTGGCGGATAGCGTGGGTCGGCAAGCGGGCAATTTGAGCCACGGCCAGAAGCAGTGGCTGGAGATTGGCATGCTGTTGATGCAGGAGCCCAAGTTGTTGTTGCTGGATGAACCTGTCGCAGGCATGACCGATGAAGAGACCGAA
>NZ_JANXUQ010000083.1 GCF_025356155.1 Rhodoferax sp.
TCCCCCGCCCGCTTTGCGGGCTCCTCCTTGACCTACGCAAAACGCCTTGCCGTACAGACTCTAGGGGCTGCTGGGGGTGTCATACTCCCCGGACGTGATTGGCGGTTTTTGCCCCTTCAAGCGCGCCCGCACCGCCTCCCGCAGCAAGTACTCCACCTGGGCATTCACACTGCGCAATTCCGATGCTGCCAGGCGCTCGATCTGCGCCCACAGCACGGGGTCGATGCGCAGCGCGAAAGACTTCTTATCGGGACTGGCCATGGCAGGTAAGGTTCAACAAACGCTAACTGCCTCAGTTGTACAGCGTGCCGGTATTCACCACGGGCTGGGCATCGTGGTCCGAGCACAGCACCACCAGCAGGTTGGTCACCATCGCGGCCTTGCGTTCGTCATCCAAGGCCACGAGGCCGCGCTCCTGCAAGCCGGTCAGTGCCAGCTCCACCATGCCCACGGCGCCCTGCACGATCAGGCTACGTGCCGCGATGATGGCCTGCGCCTGCTGGCGGCGCAACATGGCACCGGCGATCTCAGGGGCATAGGCGAGGTGGGTCAGCTTGGCATCCACCACCACCACGCCCGCCAGTGAAAAGCGGTCCTGCAATTCATCCAGCAGCGCCGCGCCAACCTGCTCCCCGCCGGAGCGCAGCGTGACCTCTTTATGCACCGCGCCGGCCGTGTCGTCCAGGTTGTCGTAGGCGTAGCTGGACGCCAGATGGCGCACCGCCGCCTCGGCCTGTGTGAACACGTAGGACTCGAAGTCTTCCACGTCGAAACTGGCCCGTGCGGTGTCGCTGATCTTCCAGACGATGGCTGCGGCAATCTCGATCGGGTTGCCGCGCAGGTCATTGACCTTGAGCTTTTCGCTGTTGAAGTTGCGTGCGCGGGTCGAGACCTTGCTGCGGCTCAGGAACGGGTTGGCCCAGCGCAGGCCCTCGTTAAGGTCGGTTCCGCGGTAGCTGCCAAACAGCTTCAGCACTGCCGCCTGGTTGGGGTTGAGCGTGTACAGGCCCGACAAAAACCACAGGGCCACCACCACGGCGATACCGGCCAGCACCAGGCTCGTCACGCTGGGCGCACGCGTGACCAGAAACACCGCCACCAGCAGCAAGCCCAAGCCCAGAAGTACCGCCACAAATCCATTGGCCGTCGTAGCCACATATTCCTTGGATGCCTTTTTGTCCATGTCTATCCTCCTACGGTTTTGCTCCATGCTCTCTGCTGGAGGCTACTTTGCCTTCTTCAGATGAAGAAAGTGAAATCAAAGTGATATCACTTTAGAAGCAATATCGGCGTTCGTCAAGTTAATTTGAATGGCGCCCTACACTAGCTCCTGCCCACAACCGCAGGAGGAAGATTTCATGATCGGCGACGCAACTTCAGACCCCAATAGCATGCCCCGTGCGGGGATCTTTGACGATGTTTTTACTTTTCTGCGCCGTTTAAATGCACAGTTTTGATGTTGTCATCGTAGGGGCCGGCGCCGCTGGCCTATTCTGTGCCGGAGTAGCCGGCCAGCTGGGTCTGAAAGTGCTGCTGATCGACCACAGCGAGAAGGTGGCGGACAAGATCCGCATCTCGGGCGGTGGTCGCTGCAACTTCACCAATCGCGACGTGGGGCCCAACAACTTCATCAGTGACAACCCGCGCTTTTGCCGCTCAGCGTTGGCAGGCTACTCCTCTCGCGACTTTATTGCGCTGGTCGAAAAACACAACATCGCCTTCCACGAGAAACACAAAGGCCAACTCTTTTGTGACCACTCGGCCGACGACATCATCCAGATGCTGCTGGCCGAGTGCGCGGCGTCCGTCAATGTGAGCCACTGGCAGCCCTGCGCCGTATCGTCTATACGCAATCTGTCCTCTAGCCCTCGTGGAATAAGCGCAAGCAGCTATGAAATTGATAGTGACCGCGGAACCATACACTGCGCTGCGGTCGTCATCGCCACCGGCGGCCTGTCTATCCCCAAGATGGGAGCAACCGACTTTGGCTACCGCGTGGCCAAGCAGTTTGACCTGCCGGTCGTCACGCCACGGCCTGCCCTGGTGCCACTCACTTTTGACGAAGCGGCCTGGGCGCCATTTGCCCAATTGTCCGGCCTATCCCTGCCGGTGAAGATAGAGACCGGCAGCAAGAAAGAACGTGTGGCCTTTGCAGAAGACCTGCTGTTCACCCACCGCGGCCTGAGCGGACCCGGCGTGTTGCAGATATCGAGCTACTGGCAACCCGGCTCGCCGATACGCCTGAACCTGGCGCTAGACACCCCTGTCGGTGAAATGCTGAACCACGCCAAGGCCACATCGCGCAAGCTGATTGCCAACGAACTGTCCGCGCTGGTGCCATCGCGCCTGGCCGACACCTGGGTGGCCCAAGGCGCGGCGCTGGGCCATAACTGGGCGCGGCCGATCAACGAGGCGTCCGACAAAGCCCTCGCCGCCCTGGGTGAGCGCCTGAGCCAGTGGGAGCTGACGCCCACCGGCACAGAGGGCTACAAGAAGGCCGAGGTAACCGCCGGCGGCGTGGACACGCGCAACCTGTCATCGCAAACCATGGAATCCAAGCAACCCGGCCTGTATTTCATTGGCGAGGTGGTGGACGTGACCGGCTGGCTGGGTGGCTACAACTTCCAGTGGGCATGGGCTAGTGGGTTTGCGTGCGCGCAGGG
>NZ_JANXUQ010000098.1 GCF_025356155.1 Rhodoferax sp.
CGCCGCCATTGGCACCGCCGGGCGCGGCACGCGCTGGGGCATTCGCTGCGCTGGCGGCTGCTGACGCTGTTTTTGCTGCTCGCCATGGCCCTGGCGGCCACTTTCAGCTATGGCATGCAAAAGGCATTGAGCGTGGGCTGGCGCGTGGCGGCCCGCCCGCTGGTCAGCGACTACGTGGACCGTCTGGTGGCCGAGATCGGCAGCCCGCCCAGCGTGGAGCGCGCGCAAGCCCTGACCCAGCGCCTGCCCGTCAGCGTGCAGATATCCGGCCCGGTGGTCAACTGGCGCAGCAACCCGCAGTGGCAGACTTTGCCCCCGCAGCACCGCGAGACGCGTGAAGATTGGCAAGACGGCCCGCCGCGCCTGCTGGCCCGTACCACGGCCGATGGCCACCGCATCGTGCTGGGTGTCAGCGTGGCCGCGTGGGAAAACCAGCCCCACCGCATTGGCTGGTACACGCTGGGCGGCATCCTGATACTGACTGCCCTAGCTTATGGCTACATCCGCCGCCTGGTGCGCCCGTTGGATGACATACGCGATGGTGCCCAGCGTTTTGGCAGCGGAGATTTTGCCCGACCCATCCCCATACGACGGCGCGACGAGCTGGGCCAACTGGCCACCGACGTCAACACCATGGCCGCCAGCCTGCACCAGATGCTGGAGGCCAAGCGCGGCCTGCTGCTGGCCATCAGCCACGAACTGCGCAGCCCGCTGACCCGCGCGCGGCTGAACACTGAACTGTTGCCGGAGGAGGGCGAAGTCGCCCCGCGCCGCGAAGCCCTGCTACGCGACCTGGGCGAGATGCGCGACCTGGTCACCGACCTGCTGGAAAGCGAACGCCTGGGTCAAGGCCACGCGGCCTTGCAGCTGGAGTCGGTGGACCTGGCGGAGTTGATCCACGAGGTAGCCCAAGCCGCTGCCCCTGCAACAGCATCGACGCAGCCGGTGGCCTTGGATCTCGCCCGCGATCTGCCGCCGCTGCAGTTGGACCGCACCCGCATGCGCCTGTTGTTGCGCAACCTGCTGGACAACGCGCTGCGCCACAGTGTCGATGCTGCACAGCCACCAATGATCTGCCTGCAGTTGGAGCCCGATTCGGATGGCAACACCGTCCGCGTCTCTGTGCGCGACTACGGCCCCGGTGTGGATGAGGCCGCCTTGCCCCATTTGGCCGAACCGTTCTACCGGCCCGACTCCGCACGGGGTCGCACTGCTGGGGGTGTAGGGCTGGGTCTGTACCTGTGCAAGCTGGTGGCACAGGCCCATGGGGGCAGGCTGCAATTGCGCAATGCGCAGCCGGGGTTGGAGGTGTGTGTGTATTTGCTCGTCAGGTTTGACGCTACTCTCGCTCGCTAGGCGTCTGGGCAGCAGGGCGTTTTGCTCCGTGTCCCCCGCCCGCTGCGCGGTCTCCTCCTTTGACCTGCGCAAAACGCCCTGCCGCCCAGACCCCTCGGTTTACTTGCGCTTGGCCGACTTGTCGCCTTTGTCGTTGTTGTCGCGCTTGTTGTTGCTCTCGGATTTTTTGGGCTTCTTGGCCTTTTTGTCTTTCTTGGGCCGGGCCGGTGAGCCATCGGCGGCGCGCCCATCCAACTCCGCCTCAACCCGTTCACACAGCGTCTGCAGAATCTTGATGCGGGCGTAGTTCTTGTCATTGGCCTCGACCAGCGTCCACGGCGCCTGGCCGGTGCTGGTGCGTTCCACCATGTCGCGCACGGCCAACTGGTAGGCGTCCCACTTCTTGCGGTTGCGCCAGTCTTCCGCGGTGATCTTGAAGCGCTTGAAGGCGATCTGCTCGCGCGCCTTGAAGCGTTTTAACTGCTCCTGCTGGCTGATCTGCAGCCAGAACTTGACGACGATGGCGCCCGACGCGGCCAGCTCGTGTTCAAAATCATTGATCTCGGCATAGGCGCGCAGCCAATCGGCCTCGCTGCAAAAACCTTCGACCCGCTCCACCAGCACCCGGCCATACCAAGTGCGGTCAAAAATCGTGACCCGGCCTTTGCGCGGCACATGACGCCAGAAGCGCCACAGGTAGGGCTGGGCCCGCTCCTCTTCGGTGGGGGCGGCAACGGGTATCACCTGGTACTGGCGCGCATCCAGCGCACCGGTGATGCGCCTTATGGCCCCACCCTTGCCGGCTGCATCCGCCCCCTCAAACGCGCACACCAGCGAGCGGCCCTGGAAGCGCGGGTCGCGCAGCAACTCCGCCAGCCGGCCCTGCCAATGCGCCAGCGCGTCCTCATACGCCTTGTCCTCCAGGTGCAGATGCAGGTCCAGTGCCGACAGCACCGTGCGGCCATCGGTATCCACGCGCACCAGGGGCGCCACGGGCGCATCCTGCTCGTCGGTGCTGGCCAGTTTCTTCTGCATGGCCTGCAGCAAAATCTGCCCCACCGTCAGCGAGCGGTAGCGGTCGTCCGTGCCTTCAATCACCATCCACGGCGCCCACGCCGTGTTGGTGATGCGCAGCAGGTGGCCCGCCACGTCCTGCAGCTTGTCGTAGGTCTTGAGGCGGTCCCAGTTCCACTGTGTCACCCGCCAGGCGGTGCGCGGGTCTTTTTCCAGCGCCTTGAGGCGCTTGACTTGCCCCTCTTTGGTCAGGTGAAACCACAGCTTCAGAACCAGCGCACCTTCACCCACCAGCATGGCCTCAAAGCGGTTGATCTGGTCGGCCTGGGCGTCCAGCTCTTTGAGCGAAATCTCATCTTCAATGCGCTGGCGAATCGGCTCCGAATACCAGGACCCCGCGAAGATGCCCACGCGCCCCTTGGGCGGCAGCGCGCGCCAGTAGCGCCACATGGGCGGGCGCTCGCGCTCTTCGTCGGTGGGGGCGGAGAAGGCCAGCGTGGACAGAAAACGCGCGTCCATCCATTCATACAGCACATTGATGGTCTCGCCCTTGCCGGCGCCGTCCTGGCCGCTGATCAGCACGATGACCGGTATCTTTTTGTTCTCGTGCAGGTCCACTTGCGCGGTCAACAGCGCGGCGCGCAGGGCGGGCACGGCGGCCTTAAATGCGGCTTTGTCTACCTTGTGGCCGATTTCGGCGGATTCAAACATGGTGTGTACTCCTGACGGGCCGCCTCCGGGGAGGCATGCTCTGGCCATTCTAGGACTGTGCGCGCACCTATCCGTGTGGCGGTGCGCGCGCAGGCGCCAGCGTGTTGGGCTGAAGCGGGGCAAGGTATTTTGAGAAAGTGAACACCCTGAAAAGTGCCTCTAGCCCTCGCACAATATGCCTAAGTAGCTACCAAAACAATAGCATTTTAAAAAGCGGTCTGCCGCAGTGGCTTACGGGCGCCCTATGCTCAGTACAATCGTTGAAGTTCCACCTCAGCAAGTTCCGTGCCTTTATGAAAAAAACACCTTCATTCCTGCTGCTGTTGACCGTCTGTGTGGTGTTTACGTTGCCTGCCTGGGCGGAGAAGGCTGATCGGAACAAAACCATGTTCTTCGAGTCAGACAACCTGCGTCTTGACGACGTCAAGCAAATATCGACCTTCGCTGGCAACGTAGTCATGACCAAGGGAACCATTGTGGTCCGGGCTGCCAAAATTGATGTGCGTGAGGCTGCCGATGGTTACCAATCTGCCCTCATCACCGGCACTTCTGAAAAACCAGCGTTCTTCCGGCAAAAGCGCGAGGCGGTGGACGAATACATCGAGGTGGAGAGTGAACAGATCGATTACGACGGCAGTGCCGATATCGTGAAGTTCACTGGCAAGGCCGTGCTGCGCCGACTGCGTGGCACCGTATTGGCCGATGAAATCACCGGGGCGGTCATCATTTATGAGAATCTGACCGACAAATTCAGCGTGGACGGCAGCGCTGCCGCCAAAGTGGGCAGTAGCGCGCCAGCCCCCAGCGGCCGGGTGCGCGCCATGTTGACGCCCAAGCCCGAGTTTGCGGCTTCGGCGGCGGCCTCGTCCCCTGCTAAACCCGTAGCAAGCCAATCCAGCCCCAGCCTGCGCGCCACCACGACGTTGGGGAGCCCCCCGCAGTGACCCCAACGGCAGCAGTGAGCAACAGCAACAGCAGCAATAGCAGTAGCAGTGGGACGGATTCGGCCATCGGTCGGCTTGAAGTCAGCCAAATTCAGAAGTCGTACGGCAAGCGCCAGGTGGTCAAGGATGTGTCGCTGACCGTGCGCACCGGCGAGGTTGTGGGGCTCTTGGGCCCCAACGGTGCGGGCAAGACCACGTCGTTTTATATCATCGTCGGCCTGGTACGCGCCAGCGCCGGCGATATCACGATCGACGGCCAGTCTATCGAGCACATGCCCATCCACCGCCGCGCGCGGCTGGGGCTGGGGTATTTGCCGCAAGAGGCCTCCATATTTCGCAAGCTCAATGTGGAAGACAACGTGCGTGCCGTGCTGGAGCTGCAGCATGACGATGCTGGCAAACCCCTGAGCCGTGCCGAGATTGAAGTGCGCCTGACCGCTTTGCTGCAAGACCTGCGGGTGGAGCATCTGCGCGAATCACCCGCGTTGGCGCTGTCGGGTGGCGAGCGCCGCCGCGTCGAGATTGCCCGTGCACTGGCCACGCGGCCGCGCTTCATTTTGCTGGACGAACCCTTCGCCGGTATCGACCCGATTGCGGTGATCGAAATCCAGCGCATCATCAATTTCCTGAAGGCCCGTGGCATCGGCGTGCTGATCACAGACCATAACGTCCGCGAGACGCTGGGTATTTGTGATCACGCCTACATCATCAGCGACGGCCGCGTGCTCGCCCAGGGTACGCCCTCCGAGATCGTGGACAACGCCGACGTGCGCCGCGTATACCTCGGCGAACACTTCAAGATGTAGCTGGATATGGCCCCCACGCTCCACCGCTACGCGGGTCGCTGCCCCCCGAGGGGGCCAATTTGCCTTGGGGCGGCCCGGCGGCAAATTGCCGCTCCCGCCGACTACACGTCTGCTTTGATATGAAACAAGGGCTGTCCCTTCGCGTCTCGCAGCACCTGGCCCTCACGCCCCAGTTGCAGCAGTCCATTCGCCTCCTGCAACTCTCCACGCTGGAACTCAGTCAGGAAGTGGAGCAGATGCTGGACGAAAACCCCTTCCTGGAAGTAACCCAAGACGAGGCCGTGCGCGAGGAATTCGGCTTGGCCCAGGCCGACACGCTGGTCAGCGCTGGTGAGCGCGAATCCGAGGCTGCTCCTGCTTCCATAGCAGACTATGCAGATTCTACGGGGGCTAGCAGCGCAAAAGACGAAGACGCTACGCCGCTGGGCGGTGGCGATGACGAGCCCAACTGGGACGGCGACGGCACGACCGAGATGGTGCCCGACGACGGCGAATGGGGCACCGACGCCAAGGCCAAAGCCAACAACCTGGGCGACGGCGAAGACACCGACGCCACCGAATTGGCCCGAACGCAGGAGTCGCTGCAATCGCACCTGCACCGCCAGGCCCTGAGCCTGCGGCTGAGCGAGACCGATGCCAGCGCGCTGCGCTTTTTGATCGAGTCGCTGAACGACGACGGCTACCTGGAAGACCCGCTGGACAGCTTGGCCCGCGGCCTGGCGGGTGACGACGAAGAGCAGGTCGAAGACCTGGTGCACCACTTCACAGTCGCCATGGGTTTGCTGCACAGCCTGGAGCCCGCAGGCGTCGGCGCACGCGATCTGGGCGAATGCCTGCGCCTGCAACTGCGCGCCAAGCTGGACGACGCGCTGAGTCCACACCAATCCGAGCCCGAACCCGAGTCCGAGTACGCCACGCTGCTCACGCTGGCCCTGCGCATTTGCGGCCAGCCCATGGATCTGCTGGCGCGCCGTGATGTCAAAAACCTAGTACAACGCTGCGGCGGCACCGATGCGCTGACGCGCGAAGCCATCACGCTGATCGCGCGGCTGGAACCCAAGCCGGGCCGCCGTTTCGTCGACGTGGAACGCAACATTGTGGTACCTGACGTACTGGTCGTGGCCGTCGGCAAAATTCGCGCGGGCATCAACCCGCAGTTCCGCGTCATGCTGAACCCCGAGGTCATGCCCAAGTTGCGCGTGCACGACATTTATGCCAACGTGCTGCGCAACCACCGTGGTGGCGGCAAGGACAGCGCCAGTTATGCCGGCCTGCAGCAGCGCCTGCAAGAGGCCCGCTGGTTCATCAAGAACATCCAGCAGCGCTTTGACACCATATTGCGCGTCAGCACGGCCATCGTAGACCGGCAAAAGAGTTTTTTCACGCACGGCGAGCTGGCCATGCGTCCCCTTGTCTTGCGCGAGATTGCCGACGAACTGGGCCTGCACGAGTCCACCATCAGCCGCGTCACCACGGCCAAGTACATGGCCACGCCGTTTGGTACTTTCGAGCTGAAATACTTCTTCGGCTCCGGCCTGGGCACCGAGTCCGGTGGCAACGCGTCCAGCACCGCGGTGCGGGCGCTGATCAAGCAATTCATCAGCGCCGAGAGCGACAAGAAACCCTTGAGCGACAACCAGATTTCCGAGATGCTGAAAGAGCAGGGCATCGAATGTGCCCGCCGCACCGTGGCCAAATACCGCGAGGGGCTGAAGATTGCCCCCGCTTCGCTGAGGAAAGCGTTGTAATGATGGATAGGCAAAACCATGGCTGACTTTGTTCTGCACTTGAGCCCACTTTCCAGCGCCATAAACCGCCTGGACGAGGGCATCGTCCGCTACCAGTCTGACACGTCGGACACGCAGATTCGCGATGGACTGATCCAGCGCTTCGAGTTCACGTACGAGATCAGCCACAAGATGCTCAAACGCTACATGGAAATGGCTTCGGCTACACCCGAGCAATTCGACGGTATGCCGTTCCAGGACATGATTCGTTCGGGCAACGAGCAGGGGCTATTGCTGAGTGACTGGCCACGCTGGCGAACATTCCGCGACATGCGCAGTAAAACCAGCCACACGTACGACGAAGCGAAGGCGCTTGAAGTGGTTGCGGAACTTCCGGCATTTCTGGAAGAAGCAAAATTCCTGCTAGTCCAATTGAAGGACAGGGCGGCGTGACTGCGCCCGTTGCCAGTGCAACACCGGCTTTGGACGTCCAGCCCGAGCATCTAGCCGTCGTTCGGAATATCCTGCAAAAGCATGTACCAGGGTACGCGGTATGGGCCTTTGGCTCGCGTGCCAAACGGACTTCGAAGCCATTTTCTGACCTTGATCTGGTTGTTATCACCGAGCAGCCTTTGTCACTGGCCCTTTTTGCAGCATTGGGTGAGGAGTTTTCTCAGTCGAATCTGCCTTGGAGAGTGGATGTGGTGGATTGGGCGACGGCCAGCGACGTGTTTCGAACAATCATCGAGGGCAACAAAGTGATGATTCAACCAGCAAAGACGCAGCAAAAAGCACCTGAACCCGATCGCGCGCCGAATAGGGAAAACCCATGAACCAACTCCAAATTTTCCTCCCCTGCGCCGCCGGCGTAGAAGACCTGCTGGCCCACGAGGTGCACGACCTGACCGGCCTGATGGGTGAAGACCTGCTGACCCGCCGCGGTGGCGTCATGGCCAAAGCCTCGTGGCGCGACGCCATGCGCCTGAACCTGCACAGCCGCCTCGCGCAGCGCGTGTTGGTACAGCTGTCCTACACCGACTACCGTAGCGAACAGGATCTGTATGCTGCCGCCAGCGAGGTGGCTTGGGAGGTCTGGTTCACGCCCAAACAGTCGATCAAGGTCGAGGTAACTGCGCAGCACAGCCCGCTGACGTCGTTGAACTTTGCCGGGCTCAAGATCAAGGACGCCGTCTGTGACCGCTTCCGCGACAAGGCCCACGGCGTGCGCCCCGATGTCAACACCCAGTGGCCCGATGTGCGCATCTACGCCCACCTGACCACCGACACCTGCTCGCTGTACATCGACACGTCCGGTGAGCCGCTGTTCAAGCGCGGCTGGCGTGAAGACAAGGGCGAGGCGCCGCAGAAAGAAACCCTGGCCGCCGCCATGATCGCCGCCAGCGGCTGGGCCGATGGCGATGACGATCTGCTGCCGCTGTACGACCCCTGCTGCGGCAGCGGCACCATCGCCATCGAGGCCGCGCAGATCGCCTGCAACATCGCGCCGGGCAGCCTGCGCCGTTTTGCGTTCGAGAAGTACATCCCGTTCCAGCAACACGTGTGGGACGGCATCAAGCAGGAAGCCGCCGCCGCCGTGGTCAAACCCGAGCCCGGCCAAAAGCCGTTGATCTACGGCAGCGACGTGGCGCACCGCATGGTCGACTTTGCGCAGCGCAATGCCGAGCGCGCAGGTGTGGCCGACGTCATCGAATTCCGCGGTGGTGACGCGCTGCAACGCATGCCGCCCACCGACGGTCCCGGCGTGCTGCTGCTGAACCCGCCGTACGGGGACCGCATCGCGGTGGCCGGTGTCAGCGGTGCCGGTGCTAGGCGCTCCGGCGCACCCAATCGCGGGGACCGCGTTGATGCGCCACTGCCCGACTACGAAGCCCAGAGCGGCGCGCGGGAGCAGGCGGTGACCGAAGACGGCGGCGAATTCTTCAGCCAGCTCGCGACGCACTGGAAGAAAAACTTCAGCGGCTGGACCGGCTGGATTTTGACGCCCGACCTCAAGCTGCCCAGCAAGATGCGCCTCAAAGAATCCCGCCGCGTACCGATGTGGAATGGCCCCATCGAATGCCGCATGTTCCGCTTTGACATGGTCAAGGGCACTGCCCGTAAAAATGGGGTCTGATTGCCGTTTGGTCATCCTGGACACCAACATCGTCCTGGACACCTTTGTCTTCAACGACCCCGCGGCCAAGCCCTTGCTGCAAGCGCTGCAGTCCCGCTCCGTGCAGTGGATCGCCACCGCCCCCATGCGTGAGGAGTTGGAGCGCGTGCTGGCCTATCCCAAGATCGCCAAGCGTCTGGCTTTTTACCAATTGCAGGCTGCGGATGTGCTGCAGCACTTCGACACCTTGGTTCAGACAGTAGCGGTGGCGGCCAAGGCACCCATCGTCTGCAAAGACCCGGACGACCAGAAGTTCATAGACTTGGCGGTCGCGCACAAGGCCCTGGTGCTGAGCAAGGACAACGCTGTGCTCTGTATGAAGAAAAGGCTGCTAGCCCTCGGCGCACAAGCACAAGCCGCTATGGAATGTGTAGCGACAACCATGCCCGTCACGCTGTGAACCCCTAGGCGGGCAGCACCTGCAGCGGCTCGCTCTGCAACAAAAAGGTCTGTGCAACGGCCAGCGGCCAGGTCTGGCGGTAGATGATGGGCAGGGCTTGCAAGTCGCTTTCCAATAGTGCCCGATCGGGTAGTTGCGTCAGTATCAGTTGGGCCAGTGACTGCACCTTGTGGTCGCCCGAGCGGCGCACGATGTGGTGGGCCGTAATTTCACTGGGGTGCTCTACCCCGGCGGCCTGCACCAGCTCTTGCAACGCGTGCAGCGTTTGCTGGTGGAAGTTGTAGACGCGGGTCGCCTTGTCCGGCACCACCAGGGCCTGCTGGCGTACCGGGTCCTGTGTAGTGACACCAGTCGGGCAGTGCCCGGTGTGGCAGGTTTGAGCTTGCAGGCAACCCAGCGAAAACATGAAGCCGCGTGCGCTGTTGCACCAGTCAGCGCCCAGCGCCACCATGCGCGCGATGTCAAACGCGGTGACCACCTTGCCCGCACAACCGATTTTGATCTGGTCGCGCAGGCCCACGCCGCGCAGCGTGTTGTGCACCAGCAGCAGGCCCTCTTGCAGCGGTGAGCCCACGTGGTCGGTAAATTCCACTGGGGCAGCACCCGTGCCGCCCTCGGCACCATCGACCACGATGAAGTCTGGCACGATGCCGGTGGCCAGCATGGCTTTCACCATCGCAAACCATTCCCAGGGGTGGCCGATGCAGAGCTTGAGTCCGGTGGGCTTGCCGCCGGACAATGCGCGCAGGCGCTCGATAAATTGCATCATTTCTATCGGTGTGGAAAACGCGCTGTGCGACGCAGGCGATATGCAGTCCACCCCCACCGGCACGCCACGGGCCTCGGCAATTTCGGGGGTGACCTTGGCACCGGGCAACACGCCGCCGTGGCCAGGTTTGGCGCCCTGGCTCAGCTTGATCTCCACCATCTTGACTTGCGGGTCGCAGGCGTTGGCGGCAAATTTCTCGGCGCTGAATGTGCCGTCGTCATTACGACAGCCAAAATAGCCTGAGGCCACTTCCCAGATCAGGTCGCCACCGTGTTTGCGGTGGTGTACGGAGATAGAGCCCTCACCGGTATCGTGTGCAAAACCACCACGTTTGGCGCCCGCGTTCAGCGCCTGGATGGCGTTGGCGCTCAGCGCGCCAAAACTCATGGCCGAGATATTGAACACACTGCAGTTGTAGGGCTGGGCCCGGCCAGCGCCGATGACCACGCGAAAGTCGTGCGAGCGCAGTTGGGTGGGCGCCAGCGAGTGGTTGATCCACTCATACCCTTCTGCATGTACGTCCAGCTGCGTGCCGAAAGGGCGTTTGTCCGGGTCACCCTTGGCCCGCTGGTAGACCAGCGAACGCTGGGCGCGTGAGAAGGGGTTGGCATCGTTGTCGCTCTCGATGAAATACTGGCGTATCTCTGGGCGCACAAACTCCAGCATGAAGCGGATGTGGCCAATGATGGGGTAGTTGCGCAGGATGGAGCGCTTGTGTTGGCGCAGGTCATACACCCCTGTGGCCACCAACAGGGCAAACAGCACAAAGTACGGCAGCCCCACACCCAAAGCCCCCAGGCTGAAGATACTGAGCAGCAGCCCAAAACAGCACAAGCCCATGGCGGTGTAGCGCACGGGGAAAATCGAATCAAGGTAATTCAGCATCACCCGACAATAGCAGGCAAATGCACCAAGGCAAAATGGTGTAAACCCGTTCCATGTAGCGCTAATTTCTGTAAAGCAGGCCTCTATGAATTCCACACCCCCCAACCCGCCCACCCCCGAATCGTCAGACGCACCTGCGGATCTGCCTGGGGCTGTAACCGCCGAGCAGTTCGACACCATTGACGCCATCCTGGACGACCTGCGCACCCGCTACGACGAAACGCCGCAGTGGGAGTTTTGCGAAGGTTTTATGGCGGCCCTCATTTGCTGCCGCCGTGCCATTCCCCAGGCCGAATACCTGGACGTGTTGCTGGCCGTGGGCGAGGGCGGCGATGACCTTCCGGTAGTCATCCAGGAAGGTGAAGCAGAGCCCGAAGCCGGCGGCTCCTTTGCTGACGAAGCCCAACGCGCGCAGTTCCTGCAAATCTGGGACCAGCGTTGGGCTGAAGTGTTGATGGCGCTGGACACACCCATCGAATCCCTGGAAGACGAGACGGCCTACCACCCGGAGGTCATGGACGTGCGTGGCGCCATGGCTGAGCTGACCGACGCAGAGCGCGCCGAGTTGCCCGACGAAGCACTGCCGGCCTTTGGCCAGGTCTGGGCACTGGGCTTTATGTATGTAGTCGAAGCGTGGCCCGATGAATGGGCCGAGCCCAGCGACAAGAAGGCCGCCAAGTGGCACGACGTGGCCTTGCAATCCGTCGTGGCCCTGACCGAGGACGACGAAGGCGAGCCCGAGCTGTCACCCTTCAGCGAAGACGGCCCGCCGTCGATGAGCACCGACCGGCTGAACGCCTTTGCCGACGCGGTCTGGTCGGTCTATGACCTGCGCGAAATCTGGCGCGGCATTGGGCCGCGGGTAGAGGCGTTGCGCCGCGCCGACGTGCCCGGCCGCAACGATCCATGCTACTGCGGCAGCGGCAAGAAATACAAGAAATGCCACGGCGCTTGAGTTTCGTCAAGGCCTACAGAAAGTAGCTCGGCAATCATTGTCTGTTCGTCGTTTTAGGCGTTGCCACCTGCGCATAGGCGCGTTAGGATGTGCCAAGCACGGCGCTAAGCAGGCGCGCGGTCATGCAGTGAAGTACAGCAGATCCCCAATTTTTTGGAGCTAACAAATGAACATTTCTTCCTGGTCCGTGCGCATGCGGCTCACATTGGGTTTTGGTGTGGTGTGCGCTTTGTTGCTGGTTATTTTGGGCGTGGGGCTGCTGTCCATGGGCAGTGTTGCCGGCGTAGTTCGGACCATTGTGGATACCAGTGTCCCCAAGATCGACGCGGCTTACACCATAGAGATTCAGGCCATTACCCAGTCCATCGCTGTGCGCGACATGCTGCTTGCTGATGCGGCGGACCGCTCCAAACATAACGAAATCATCGCCCAGGCGCGCGGCATTGTTGTCAAAAATCTCGAACTACTGGAGCGCCTTATCGTCCTGCCCAAGGGTAAGGAGTTGTTGGCAAAAGTCAAAGACCAGCGGGCCAAATATGTTGCGGCGCAAGACGCATTGGTTGCACTGATCACCGCCGACAAAGTAGATGAGGCCAAAGCCTACCTCAGCAAGGATGTGCGTCCCCTGTTGGGCAGTTATATGGCCGGGCTCGCAGAATTGGCGGCATTCCAAACGGAGGCCATGGACGCAACTGCCAAGGCCGGCGAAGACACCTATGAGCAGGCCCGCACCGTCATGATGGCCTTGGGCGTGCTGGCGTTGCTGGTCGCGGTGGGCATTGGCCTGCTGATCACGCGCAGCCTGCTCAAAGAACTGGGCGGCGAACCCAGCGATGCAGCCGAACTGGCGCGCGCCGTTTCGCAAGGCGATTTCACCCGCACAGTGGCACTCAAGGCGGACGATACACAGAGCCTGATGGCCAGCCTGGTCGCGATGCAGGGCAACCTGGCCCAGATCGTCACCACGGTGCGTACCGGCTCCGAAGGGGTGGCCACCGCCAGCGCTGAAATTGCCGAAGGCAATAATGACCTGTCGGCCCGCACCGAACAGCAAGCCAGCGCACTGGAAGAAACCGCAGCCTCCATGGAGGAGCTGGGCTCCACCGTCAAGCAAAACGCCGACAACGCCCGCCAAGCCAATCAGCTGGCGCAGAGCGCGTCCACCATCGCCATCGAAGGCGGCAACGTGGTGGGCCAGGTGGTTGAAACCATGAAGGGCATCGTTGGTTCCAGCCGCAAGATATCGGACATCATCAGCGTCATTGATGGCATTGCATTCCAGACGAATATTTTGGCCCTCAACGCGGCGGTAGAAGCGGCGCGGGCCGGTGAGCAAGGCCGCGGCTTCGCGGTCGTTGCCAGCGAGGTGCGTTCTTTGGCGGGCCGCTCTGCCGAGGCTGCCAAAGAAATCAAGATGCTGATCAACGCCAGTGTGGAGCGCGTCGAGCACGGCACCACCCTGGTAGACCAGGCTGGCGTCACTATGGCTGAGGTGGTTAGCAGTATCAAGCGCGTGACCGATATCATGGGCGAGATCAGCGCCGCCAGCAATGAGCAGGCTTTGGGTGTGGCCCAAGTGGGCGAAGCGGTCGTCCAAATGGACCAGACCACGCAGCAAAATGCCGCTCTGGTTGAAGAAATGGCGGCAGCGGCCAGCAGCCTTAAAGGCCAAGCCAACGAGCTGGTGCAAGCCGTGGCATTTTTCAAAGTGGCGGCTCGTTCTGGCTCGGGTTCCGGCTCTAGCAGCATGCCCCGCACAGCGGTGCGCGCACCGGCCTCACAGGCCAAACCCTTCAAGGGCGATGAGCGCCGCTCCATCGGTGCCTCGGCCGCCGCACGCAAACCCGCTGGGGCCGCCGCCAGGCCCACACCTGCCACCGCCGCACCCTTTGCACCCAAGACCCAAACCAAGCCCGCACCCGCGGGTGGGGATGACGACTGGGAGACCTTCTAGCCGACTTGGCGGCTGGACGGCGTTTAAATCACCTGGGGTAGGGCCTCGGCCAGAAAATCATAGACTGCGCGGATACGCCGGTTGGTGCGGATTTCACGGTGCACGGCCAGCCACATGGGCAGGTCGGGAATAGGCAACAGCCCCTGCAGTACTTGCACCACATCGGGCTCGGTGCGGGCCATGTAGCCGGCCACAAAACCAATACCCAAACCGGCGCGCACCGCCTGCCACTGCACGACGAGATCGTCGGTGCGCAGCGCAAAGGCTTGCGGCCCCACTGCGTAGCCCAGGGCCTGAAAACCGCGCAGTATCGAGCTATCCGTGTCGTTGCCGATCAGATCATGCTGCAGCAAATCCATCGGCTGGCGGATGGCGCTGCGTCGGCTCAGGTAAGACCGGTGCGCATAGGCGCCAACGCCCACATTGCCAATCTTCTTGGCCACCAACGTGCCTTGATCGGGGCGCACCATGCGGATCGCAATGTCGGCCTCGCGGCGCAGCAGGTTGGACACCTGGTTGCTGGACACCAACTCGACCTGGATGTCGGGTAGGGCCAGGCGCATGCGCGCCAGCAGCGGTGGTATCAATTGCATGGCCACCGGCTGGCTGGCGGTGATGCGCACGGTGCCGGTGGTCTGGGCTTGTGCGCCGGTCAGCGTGCGGGTCAATTGCGCCGCACCGGCCTCCATGCCACGGGCTGCTTCGGCCAACTGCAAGGCGGTCGCGGTGGGCACCAGGCCGCGGCCCGTGCGCTCGAACAGCACCACGCCCAGTTGGCTTTCCAGTTCGGCAATGTGGCGGCCCAGCGTGGGCTGGCTGGTCTTGAGCACGCGGGCTGCGCCCAGCAAACTGCCGTGGTCGAGCGCGGCGAGGAAGGAGCGGATCAGGCTCCAGTCAAAAGCATTTGTGTGGGGCATGTGGTGTGACGGTATTCAAGATTGCATAGCTGGATTGAGCATATATGCAATTGTGCAAAGTGGCGAATATTTCCACAATGCACCCATCAACCACTGAAGGAAGCACTATGCAAACTACGACCAATACCGTTCTGATCCTGGGCGCCCGCGGCCGCTTTGGCCTGACTGCCGCCCGCGCCTTTGCCGAAGCCGGATGGCGAGTGCTGGGCCAGACCCGCGCGGGGGCAGAGGTTCCCCAAGGGGAGGCCTCCATCGAATGGCTGGGCATCGACCTGTACGACACGAAAGCCTTGGCACATGCCGCGCAAGGCGCAACTGTGGTCGTGCATGCACTCAACCCGGCCTACACCAACAAGGCCTGGATGACCCAGGTGCTGCCCATGACCGACGCCGCCATATCCATCACCCGCGCACTGGGCGCCACGCTGATGGTGCCGGGCAATGTCTACAACTTTGGCGCTGCCATGCCCGCCGTGCTGCGCGAAGACACACCGCAGGTGGCACAGACGATCAAGGGCAAGGTGCGCATCCAGATGGAACAGCGCCTGCAGCAATCCGGCGTGCGCAGCGTCGTCATCCGTGCCGGCGATTTCTTTGGTGGCGGCAAGGGCACGTGGTTTGACACCACTATGGTCAAGGAGATTCGCAAAGGCGTCTTCACCTACCCTGGCGCCCCCGATGTGTCGCGGGCCTGGGCCTACCTGCCTGACCTGGCGCGTAGCTTCGTAGCCGTGGCCCAGCAACGTGCCAAGTTGCCTGCGTTTGAGGTCTTGCACTTTGCCGGCCACCGCATCACGGGCCAGCGCTGGCTGGACGTGTTGACGCCGCTGGCCCAATCGCAGGGCTGGGTCAAGCCTGGCGCGGTGCTGAAGATGGCCAAGCTGCCCTGGCCCATCATCCGCATCGGTGCGCTGTTGGTGCCCACATGGGGCGCCTTGCTGGAGATGTACTACCTGTGGCAAACCCCGCACGCGCTGGCCAATGACAAACTCACTGCGCTGATAGGTGCCGAGCCGTTTACGCCCCTGCCCCAGGCCGCGCAGGCCGCGATGGCAGACCTGGGTTTGGTCAAACCTGCAGCGTCACGCATGGCGCAGACTGAGCCCCAACGCGCCGCGTTGGCGCAGTAAGTAAACCCCTGCCGCAAGGAGCGCCACCATGAATTTCCCCCCCAGCCCCCGTAATCCCACCAACCCCGTGCGGGGTCAACCCCTGCAACGCCGCCAGTTCGTGCGCCTGGTGGGCGGCGGCGCGGTGTCTGCCATCGCCGTTGCAAGTACTGCCGGTTTGTCCGGCTGCGCACAGGGCATGCCCAAGGAGGCAATTGAAGCCTGGGCCGGCCCGAATGCGGCCCTGGCCCAGGACGCAGATGTGGGGCGCTGGCTGCTCAGCTATGCCATCCTGGCGCCGCACTCGCACAACCTGCAGTCCTGGGTGGCTGATCTGCGCACGCCGGGAGAGATCACGCTGTACTGCGATTTGAAACGGACGCTGCCGCAGACCGATCCGCTGTCGCGCCAGATCATGATGAGCCACGGCACATTCCTGGAGCTGCTGGATCTGGCGGCCCGCGAACGCGGATTGCGTGCCGACATTGCGCTGTTCCCCCAGGGCGCATTTGGCCCCGGCAAGCTGGACACGCGACCGGTCGCCACGGTGCGCCTGACGCCAGATGCCAGCGCGCAAAAAGACCCGCTGTTTGCGCAGATACTGCGACGCCATACCAACCGCAGCGCCTATGACATCAGCCGTGCTGTACCGCCCGACGCGTTGGCGGCGATGGCGGCGGCAGTGGCACCGATTCGCCCGACTTCTCAGCCGTCCACCGTGCGGGTCGGATTTACAGGCCTGGAGCAGGGTGCTGCGGCATTGGCAGCGCACCGTCGCATCGCGTCTGAAGCCTGGCGCATCGAGCTGACCGTGCCGCGCACCATCATGGAGTCGTTTGACGTGTTGCGGGTGGGCCAGTCCGAAATTGCGGCCCACCGCGACGGCCTGTCGCTGACCGCACCTATGGTTGTTGCGCTGAACACATTGGGCCTGTTTGACCGCACCCATGCCCCCGCCGCTGACGACTATGCCACCACGAGCCAGATCAAGGACTTCGATGCTAAGCTGGCCTCAACGCCCGGATTTTTGTGGATGGTAACGCCGGGCAACGACCGGGTCACCCAGGTCAACGCCGGGCGCGCGTATGCGCGTGTGCAGTTGGCCGCCACCGCGCACGGCGTTGCCATGCAGCCGCTGTCGCAAGCCTTGCAGGAATATGCGGAACAACAGGGGCCCTATGCCGACATCCACGCGCTGGCCGGAGCCACAGCCCTCGGCGAGACCGTGCAGATGTGGGCGCGCGTGGGGTATGCACAGCCAGTAGAGCCTGCGCCACGGCGGCGGTTGCAGGATTTCATTCGGGTCTAGGCAGGCCCTTTGGGGGCCAGGAGTCTGGGCGGGAGGGCGTTCTGCTCCGGGTCCCCCGCCCGCTGCGCGGGCTCCTCCTTTTACCTGCGCAGAACGCCCTACCGCCCAGACTCCTTCGGGGTTAGGCTACTTGCAACAGCTCCGCCAAGCGTTGCAATGCGCGCTGCACGGTGGCTGCGCGCACTTTGACGCGGTCGCCGGCAAAGTGTTGCACCTCGGAGACTAGGCCTGCGGGCGTGGCCCAGCCCAGCCACACGGTGCCCACAGGTTTTGCATCACTGCCACCGCCGGGGCCAGCCACCCCCGTTACCGCCACCGCGACCTGGGCGGCGGAGTGCGTTAGCGCCCCTCGCACCATCGCGCGCACCACCTGCTCGCTCACAGCGCCGTGGCTGCTCATCAGCGCGGCGTCCACGCCCAGCATCTCGGACTTGGCGGCGTTGGAATAGGTCACAAAGCCGCGTTCAAACCAGTCGCTGGAACCGGCGATGTCGGTGCAGCAGGCCGCAATCAGCCCGCCGGTGCAGCTCTCGGCGGTGGCCAGTTTCCAGCCACGTATTTTTAACAAATAGGCCGCTAGCCCTCGTGCTATATCGATATCTCGCTCTGAATTTAATAGCAATCCAGAAGAGGGCGGGTTCATGTGGCAAACCTCCACAGCGCCACCACCAGCACCGTGCAACCCGCCGCCACCAAGTCGTCGAACATGATGCCAAAGCCCGCCTTGCGCCAGGCGCCGGTATCGGTAGCGGGGTCTATGTGGTGGTACAGCGCGTCGGCCCAACCCACCGGGCCGGGCTTGACCGCGTCAAAGAAGCGGAACAGCCCAAACGCCAGTACCTGGCCTACCAAGCCCGCGGGCATCACCAGCCACAGTACCAGCCAGAAGGCCACGATCTCGTCCCACACGATGCTGCCCGGGTCCAGCACCGCCATGTCGCGCGCGGTGACGCTGCAAGCCCACCAGCCGAGCGGCAGCGACAGCAGGATTAACAGACCCCAGCGCGCGTCATCCATCCACGGCGACAGCGCCAGAAACGCCACCCATGCCCACAGCGTGCCCGCCGTACCGGGTGCAATACGTGACAGGCCCGAGCCAAAGCCCAGCGCCATCCAATGCGCGGGGTGCGACAGCAGAAAACGCACACTGGGTCGTGCCATCGGGGCGGGCCGCCCCAAGTCAGCAGGAAACACCGTCACCGGGTCGGCGAACGGATCGGGCTTGGCATCCAGGTTCATGGACGGGGCAGTTGCGCCCGGTGGGCGTCAAGTTGTTCAAAGCTTGCGTTGCAGCCCTGGGTCTTCAAGGAGTGACCGGCCTTGAACGCCGCAATCTCATCCACGGTCGATTCGTGTGGTTGCCGGGCAAAGGGGGTAGCGGATTTCGTTTGCAGCGGCCAGGCGGCCGACATGGGGTGGCGCGTCGGCCCGCCGTTGGTATAGGCCTTCCACACCGCGTCCAACGGGCCGTTCACGGTGCGGCTGATGCGGAAGTTGGCGTCGTCGTTGCCGTGTGGGCTGGTGGTGCTGGCGTCAGGCATGCATGTGCTCCGGTTGAAGCACGTACTTTATCAGCAGCTAAGCGCACACGGTCGACAAAAACTGCACTGCTATTCCTCCCACCCGCCGGAGTGTCGAGCTGCGGCGGGCGAAGGCCTGAGGCGCGTTACTGGACGTAGGGGTTATTGGGCGCACGGTCCTGGTTGTTGGGCACGCCGTCATGGTCGCTGTCACCCCGGTTCCACCGGCCGCGCTCCAATTGCCAGCGGTTGTCGTGCTGCGTCCACGTGGATTGGCTCCGGTAGTAGCCATGGCGCTCGCGCTCCCAGTGCCCGGCCTGCCAGACGTGGCGGTTACCGCGGGCGTTCCAATAGCCGTGGGACCAGACGTATCCGCGACGCGGTACGGGCACCACCTCGTAGCGGGGCTCTGGTGGAGCGACATTGAAGTAAACGCCAGCCTTGGCGTTGGCCGTCAGCGGAGCGGCGATGCCGGCAAGCGTTCCAACGCAGATCGCTGCCAGCAGGGTTTTACGCAGTTTCATGGTTTTTCCTTCGTGGCAAATGCTTTTGCCGTGGCTTGCTTTTGGCTTGGAGACTCCATGCCCGCAAGCAAGTACGGTGGAAGGTAGCGTGGGCTGGCGGCAGCGTCTGTGCGTCACTGCACGCTCAGGGCGCCTTGCCACGCTGCTGGTTGCACAGCGCGTGGCTGATGGCCAGGTTTTCCAGGTGGCTGTTGCCGCCTTCGCTCAAGGGCTTGATGTGTTCCAGTGTGGCGTCTGCTGGCAGTACTGGCTGGCCACAGACCCAGCAAGGCACCACGCCGTGCATTTGGCGGGCGACGGTCTTGTAGATTTTGTCGCGGGTGTGGCCCAATCGGCTCATGGGGAAGAACGGTTGATGGGGTTGAAGTGGTCGAAGGAAGTGAATTGGTTGGCCAACACAGACGCGCCCTGCGCGTCCACCAGGCGCAGGCCGGGTGCGCTGTCGATCTGGCCTATGCGCGTGACCGGTGTGGCGCTGGTCTGGCTGGCGGCCTGCACGGCGGCGCGCTGCGCGGGTGGTGCGCAGAACACCAGCTCGTAGTCGTCCCCCCCGGCCAGCACGCAACGCAGGGCCTCTTGCGCTGAAATCCTGCTTTCTACCGAAGGGCTTGAGTCAAATTGGCCGCTAGCCCTCGTGAAATATGCGTTAGATGCTAGCAAATGAATAGCAACTGAGGTATCCAAGGTGGCGCCAACCCCCGAGCGCTGCAGGATATGGCCCAGGTCGCCCAGCAGGCCGTCGCTGATGTCGGCTGCTGCGCTGGCCACGCCGCGCAGGGCCAGGCCTAGTGCCACGCGCGGCGTGGGTTGTTCCAGGCGCTGGCGGGCGGCAGCCAGAACCGCATGTGGCAACTGGATGTGGCCTAGCAGCGCCTGCAGCGCCAGGCACGCATCGCCCAGCGTGCCGCTAACGTAGATGTCGTCACCCGCTCGGGCGCCCCCACGCAGCAAGGCCTGTGTGGCGGGTCGCTTTTGCAGCAAGGCCTGGCCCGCAGGCACTTCGCCAAACACGGTGATGCAGATATTCAGTGGCCCCTGCGTAGTGTCCCCGCCGATCAGCTCGCAGCCATGTTCGTCCGCCAAGGCAAGCAAGCCCTGCGAGAAGGGTTCCAGCCACGCTGCATCGGCCATGGGCAAGGCCAGCGCCAGCGTAAGAGCCACGGGCCGCGCGCCGCAGGCGGCCAAATCGCTGAGGTTGACGGCCAGGGCCTTGTGGCCGAGGCGGCGCGGGTCGGTGTCGGGAAAGAAGTGCCGACCGGCGACCAGCATGTCGGTGGAAATGGCCATCTGCATGCCGGGGGCTGGCTGCAGCAGCGCGCAGTCGTCACCCACGCCCAGTACGGCCCGCGGCGTGGGGCGGGTGAAGAAGCGCTGGATCAGCTCGAACTCGCCCATCGGCAGACCTTCGCTCAGCCTTCTTCTCGCGCCGGCCGCAGAAAGCTCATCGGCGCCTGGCGCAGCCGCTCCAGCACGGCCCGGCGAATGCGCACCCGGCCCAGGCCCGTCACGCTGTGCGCTTGCAACGCAACGTTAAAGGCCAGGTAAAAACTCACACCCAGGTTCAATACACCGATAAAAGGAATGCTGGCCGCCGCCCACCACAGGTCGGGGTTGCGCACCACATCCCAGCCCAGGCTGGCGCAGGCGGCGGCCAATTGGCCGGTGGACAGTGTCACGTGGCGCACATCCAGCCCCAGGCCCAGAAAGCCGAAGATGGCCGGCAACAAACCCAGCAAAAAGCCGAGCGAGATATTCGACGCAAAGCCCGAAACATTGTTGCGCATAAAGTGCGCCCAGCGGTCGGCGCGCGCCACACCCAGGCGGCGCGTCACGTGGGGGTTGTAGCGGATGGCCGAGTCCAGCCGGTGCAGCACAAACCAGTTTTCCACCCAGCCGGCGATGATGCTGGCTGCAAACAGCAGCACGCCGGTGAACGCGGCAAACAGCAGGCAGGGGCCGAGCAGCGTCAGCGAGTGGAAGACGTGCGCCGCCTCGGCCGCAGTGACCATGGGCTTGCCGCTGAGCAACTGCATGGCGCCCGATATCAGCAGCACCAAAGGGAACACCACCACCACATTGCCCAGCACGGCGGCCACTTGCGAGCGCACCAGGTGGGTGACCTCGTCCACAAATTCCTGCAGCGCGCTGGCATCGGAAAAGTCGCGCAGCTTGGCCGCCATGGCAGGGGCTGTCATGGCCGGTTGCTTGGTGGCCAGTGTGAAGTGCATCAACTGGATCAATACGAAACTGGCCGCGTACATCACGCCGGACCAGAAGCCGAACCAAAATGCCGTGAGCCCCACGGCCATGATCGCAAATTTGAGGAAGGTGGTGACCGCCGTCAGCGCGCCGCCGCCGGCCGCACTGCGCAGCATGCCGCGGTATTGGCTGCGGGTGCGGGTGATGTAGTGTTCGCCCACCTCTGAACTGCGCTCCGCCACCTTGGCCGCCAACAGCGAGGTACTGTGCGAGAACAGCGCGCGCAGGCTGCGCTGGTACTGGCCCACGCTGGCCAAGTGTGAAAACAGTAGCGCGGTGTTGACGTGCGTGGGTTCGCCCAGCAGGCAGTCCAGCAGCGCGCGGATGCGCAGCACGCGCTCGCGCAACTGGCGCAGCCTGAACACCAAATCTACCGAGATGCCATGGGCGTCCAGGTGGGTGTAGACGGTGGCCGCGGCGTGGCGGCAGGCGTCGAGCTTGGCGCGGAAGTGCCGCACCGTCTGCTCCAGCGCCTCGCCTGAGCCGCCGCCATCGAGTTGGGCTAGCCAGGCGTCGCGCAGTGCGTCAAAGTCGGCGGACAGCGTGTGGAAGGGGCTGGCCTCCAGCGCCGGGGCGCTCATGCGCAGGCGAATCTCGGGCGAGAAGCCGGCAGCGCGGATCTGGCTGGTACAGAAGTTGATGGCTTCTAGCAGCGTGTTTTGCCAGTAGGTCAGGTCGGGGTAGGCCTGTACGTGGTGGCCAATGGCGGGTGCGGTGAGCAGGCGACCCAGGCGCTGCAGGCTGGGTTCTGGCAGGGCGGCCAGCCAATGCGAATCGCGCGCGCTGGGCATGACCAGTGTGAACAGTTCGGAGGCATCCGATGTTTCGGGTGACACCGGCAGCAACTTGTAATGCAGGCGCTCCACGAACTCGCTGACAAAGGCGTTGCGCGACGCAAAGCCGTAGTCGGACAGCAGCGTGGTGCCGTCCACCGATTCGATCAGCGTGCGCCACCAGATCTGCAGGCGCACGGCCATTTCAGGCCGGGCTTCCACCACATCCAGGAAAACTTCCATGCGCGCGGAGGCATTCTCAGGAGAGGCGTCGTCGCCGCGAATCCAGTCCAGCAGCGCAATCAGCCACAGGTGGCGGTGCACCTGGTCGGCGTCCGGGTCCATGGCCTGCAGGATGGCCGACAGGTCCAGCCTGCGGCTGTGGTCGGGCAGGGCAATGGGGGCGGTTGCGGGCGTGTGGGGGTCTTGCGTCATCAGTGCAGGGTACGCGATCCGCCCACGCCGGTCTCGCCGCTTAAGGCGTCGAGCACAAACATGGGTACATCGGCATCAAATTTTTCACCATCTTCGGCCACGCAAAAAAAGCTGCCGTGCATGGTACCGGTGGGAGTACGCAGGCGCGTGCCACTGGTGTATTCAAAGGCCTGGCCCGGCTTGAGCAGGGGTTGCTGGCCGACCACGCCCAGGCCCTTGACCTTTTCGGTGTGGCCGTTGGCGTCGTTGACATTCCAGGTGCGCGAGATCACTTGTGCGGCCACTTCGCCAGTGTTGCTGATGGTGATGGTGTAGGCGAACACATACTGGTCTTTGTCCGGTGCGGACTGCTCGGGCAGGAATTGCGGCAAAACTTCTACAGATATTTGGTACTTGGGCATGGCACCAATGCTACCGTTAAACCCTAAGCCCTCTTCGCCGCGACCTAAGCCGGGCGCAGGCGCGCGCAAATGTCTGTAATTGCCGACACCATGCAGCCCTGAAACGGCGCAAGAACATTGATTTCATTGGGTATTTTTGCTGGCACGCATCTTGAATGACTGGGTCATGGTCTTCACGCTTGGCTCAACTGCAGAACCCGTGGCAAGCGCGAACACCTGTATTTGCAGCGCCAGATTGAACCGCTGGGCGTTGCGCTACGACTGAATGCCAGGTTCTCCACAACATCCACTGCGGCACAGGACCGCCCTTATGGTCCACAACGGGAAAACCCCTTGAAAAATACAAAACTCCTGGCCCTCGCGGCCCTCTTGCTCACATCACAAGCCCACCTGGCGTTCGCGCAAGGCACGTTCGGAGGTTTGGGTTCGCTTGGCGCCATTGCCGACGTAGCCAAGGCCGCCACCTTGAGCGAGAGCGACGTTATAGACGGATCGCGCCAGATGATGGTGCACCAAGACGCCACGAACAAGGTGGCCCCAGCGGGCGACAAGTACGCAAAACGACTGTCTACCCTGACCTCAAAATTTGCCAACGAGGACGGCCTCAAGCTCAATTTCAAAGCGTATTTGTCGCCCCAGATCAACGCCTTTGCCACACCGGATGGAAGCATCCGTGTTTACTCGGGCTTGATGGACCTTATGACCGACGACGAGCTGCGCGGCGTGATTGGCCACGAAATCGGACACACCAAGCTCGGCCATTCGGTATCGGGTATGAAAAAGGCACTGCTGTTGTCCGCGGGTCGCAAAGGTGCGGCAGCGTCGGGTAACGGCGCGGTCTCAGCGCTGGCCGGGTCTGAACTGGGCGCTATCGCCGAGACCGTACTCAATGCGCAATTTTCCCAGTCGGATGAAACCGCATCGGACGACTATGGCTTCAGCTTCATGAAGAAGCACAACTTCAATGTGGGCGCGATGGAGTCGGCCTTTCGCAAACTGGCAAAAGGCGAGTCCGGTGGGCACAGCCTGATGTCCACCCATCCCGGGTCGGCAGAGCGTGCGGATCGCATGAAAGCCAAGGCGACGGGGTCAGGCGCAGCGGGCCAATAGCAAATCCATCCCTTCCACACGAACCCAACCAGACCCGCTTTGCGGCGCCGGGTAGTCTGACCATTGCGACGGTGGGCACGGGCGACAGACGTGGCAGTGTCCTAAAGTGCCAGCGGGTTCAAGACCACCTTCGAGTGGAGCGATTGGCTTGAATTCAAGGTGGACCAAAACTGACGGAGGGCGGGTAGTGGAGGTGCCCACGGGGTAACTGATTAAACTGTGGGCATGACTTTTCGAATCGCCCCCTCCATCCTCTCTGCCGACTTCGCCCGCCTGGGTGAGGAAGTCAAAAACGTGATTGCCGCCGGCTCCGACTGGATCCACTTCGACGTCATGGACAACCACTACGTGCCCAACCTGACGTTCGGGCCCATGATCTGCCAGGCGCTTAAGCCACATGCCAAGACCCCCGCTGGCGTGGCCGTGCCCATTGACGTGCATTTGATGGTCTCGCCGGTGGACGCGCTGGCGGCCGCCTTTGTCGACGCCGGGGCCGACTTCATCAGCTTCCACCCCGATGCTTCCGGCCATGTGCACCGCAGCATCCAGGCCATCAAGTCCAAGGGCGTCAAGGCCGGGCTGGTGTTCAATCCGGCCGAGTCGCTGGACGTGCTGGATTGGGTGATTGATGATATTGACCTGGTGCTGATCATGAGCGTCAACCCCGGTTTTGGCGGCCAGAGCTTCATCGACTCCGCATTGCGCAAGATCGAGGATGTGCGCAAACGCATCACCGCCTGCGGCAAGGATATTCGCCTGGAGGTAGACGGTGGTATCAAGGTTGACAATATCCGCCGTGTGGCCGACGCCGGGGCCGATACCTTTGTCGCCGGCAGCGCGATTTTTGGCAAGCCCGATTACAAGGCTGTGATCGACGCCATGCGCGCGGCGCTGGCCGCCTAGGCCTAAACCCGTCCCGGCATACTAGATATTTTCGTCAGCTGTATGCCGAGCCCGCCGAGCCACAACCCACACGCTGGGGCTGGGCACGGTGGCCGAAGGCATCGAGACCGAAGGCCAAGCCCAACTCATGGCTGAGCTGGGTTGTGACAAGGGCCAGGGCTATCTCTACAGCAAACCTCTGGAGACGGCTGCGCTGGTGGCATGGGTGCAAGCCCGCATCGCGCCGCCCGCCGGTTAGTGCGTCGGCCTAAAACGTTTCCCAGTCGTCATCGCCACCGGCGGGGGCCTTGGCGCGCGCCGTAACAGCGGGTTTGGGCAGGGCGGTGACTGGTACGGGCTTGTTTACGGTCGGTTTGGGCCCCGAGGCGGCTGTGCGCTGGACAGTGTTGGCTCTGGCCGCTGACGGTGTACGCGTAGCAGTGTGCCTGGAGCGGTCAAAGCCACCGTCGTCGACTTTGAATTCAGCCACCACTTGAACAAGATCCTGGGCTTGGCTCTTCAGGCTGCTGGCAGCGGCGGCCATTTGCTCGACCAGCGCGGCGTTTTGTTGTGTGGCTTGGTCCATCTGCATGACCGCTTCGCCCACCTGCTGCACCCCCGTGCTTTGCTCGCCGCTGGCCGCGCTGATCTCGCCCATGATGTCGGTCACGCGTTTGATGCTGTCCACCACTTCCTTCATCGTGCTGCCGGCCTGGTCAACCAAGGCCGTGCCGTGGCCTACGCGCTCCACACTGGCGCCGATCAATGATTTGATTTCCTTGGCAGCTTCCGCGGAGCGTCCGGCCAGTGAACGCACTTCGCTGGCAACCACGGCAAAGCCGCGACCCTGTTCGCCCGCGCGGGCCGCCTCCACTGCCGCGTTCAAAGCCAGGATATTGGTCTGGAAGGCAATGCCGTCGATGACGCTGATGATGTCCGATATCTTGCGGCTGGACTCGTTGATGCCTTTCATGGTCTGGACCACCTGGTCCACCACAATGCCGCCCTGCACCGCCACGCTGGACGCGCTTTGCGCCAATTGGTTGGCCTGACGGGCGCTGTCGGCGTTTTGTTTGACGGTTGTACCCAGCTCTTCCATGGAGGCTGCGGTTTCCTCCAGCGCGCTGGCCTGCTGTTCGGTGCGCGCCGACAAATCGTTATTCCCCTGGGCAATCTCGGCGCTGGCGGTGGCCACGCTTTCGGACCCCTGGCGCACATTGGTCACCAGTTTGGCCAAGCTGCCCTGCATGTCCTGCAAGGATTGCAGCAGCGCGGCAATCTCGTCCTTGCCGCGGACATCGATGGTGTTGTTCAGTTGGCCGTGTGCGACCTTGTCCGCCAGTTCCACGGCGCGCGCCAGGGGCAGCACAATTTGACGGCTGAGCCAGACGCCGCCCGCCATGCCCAGCGCAGCGCCCGCCACCATGACGACCATAGCCAGCAGGGTGGCGCTATCCGCATCCTTGCTGGCGGCGGCCGAGATTGTGGTTTTTGTCTTAGAGAGTTTGTCTTTGAGTTCGGACATCAGTGCCCCTGATGCCCGGTCCTTACCGCGGGCTGCCTTGTCTCCAACTGCGGGGTCGAAAGCCGCTGCCTTGAATTCTTCAAAGGCTTTTTTATAGGCCTCGCCCACCACGGGCACGGCCTGATCCAGTTTTTTCAGTGTGGCTTTGGACTCGCTGTCCAAGTCCATCTTGTCCAACTCTTTCAATCCTTCTTGCACCTCTCTCATCTCCTTGAGATGCGAAGCCCAGTATTTATCCAGGTCTGCGGGTTCTTTGCCACGTAACAACACGTTTTTCCACTCCTGGATGGCCGTGGAGAACTTGGCGTCGATCAGAGCCACTTTTTCGTTGGCCGCTACGGTGGACAGTACCTTGATTTCATACACATCGAGCGCCGCGTTCAGTCTGGAGATGCCAAACATGCCTCCCAAAAAAAGCAGCCCCAGTGCGAGGGCAAAGGCCAAGGGAAGTTTGAGGCGGAGTTTCATGGTGACACCCTTGTCAGGTGGATTCAGCATTCAGACGTGTACGACCAGACTCTAGTCTTATTTTGTAAGTTTGTGTTGCGGAATTTTCTGCACCAAAAGGGCGTTAAAAAAGCCCGTGGGCGGTTGGCCGACGGGCTTGTTGGGGAGCAGTGTGGATTGCTACTTGGTACCCAACATCGCGTCTTTGAGCATGTAATCCGCAGGCGAACTACCGAGCCATATGGACATCATGGCTTTGTAAAAGTCGGGCGATGTGAAAGGCTCTCCTTGCACCGTGCCTTTCGCGGTCACGACCATACCGGTGCCAGGAATCCAGTCGATTGTGATGACATCGCCCGGTATCAAAACCTTGTTGACGGTGAAGATTTCCCCCATGCGTATCAGGCCGGGAACCAGTTTGGAAACTTCGGACTTCGGAACATTGTCTTCTACGCCCCGGGTTAGCAGTTTTCCAAAGGGACCTGCTTCCACTTCGCGCAGCATGGTCATGGACAGGCGCTTGGGGCCGGGTGCTGCCACCAACTCCTCCAGCGAGCTGACTTTTTTGCTGGTGTAGAGATCGCCTACATAGACTTTGAACGGGCCTTTGTAACGCGTGCCAGCACCGTTGAGCTGTAAAGTTGCGCCGCCCACGACGGCAGTTTCCTGCACTTTGACGCCGTGGATGACGAGGGGCGCTGCCCAAGCGCTGACACCCACCAGCAGAGCCGCAGCAGTTATGAAAAGTTGTTGAGTCAGGCGCATGGAATCTCCATTCAAAAAAAGGAACGATCGTTCTTTTAATGCGCCTATTCTGCGCCGTTTACAACTGGTAACACCCTAGGGTTTTCGCGGAGATTGCTACCAACAACGGGCCAAATATAGACACACCGGCTGGTTTGATACACTGAGGGCATGTTCGTTCATCATATTTTTTTGACGGGTTGTAGCGACCGGGGAGCCTGGCCCTGGCGTACGCTGACCGTTATGCCTGAACCCGTGACTGCCGCACGCGCCTGATTGTCAGGCGGTCAGCGGGCGTTGTCACCCGGTTCTGCGCGAACAAGCGGCACGGACCTCCACTCCGACATCTTGCGCGCACCAGTCTCTCCCCGGGCCTGCCTTGGGGAATCGGTTTGAATAGAACGCGCGCCCAGCTTTGCACGGGCGCGCAGGTGGCAGCCGGTGCCGCCTTGCAAGATGAGAGGACCGCAATCCGTGATTTCCGAATCTGAATTCCAAACCCTGGCCGCCCAGGGGTTCAACCGCATCCCGCTGATGGCCCAGGCTTTTGCCGACCTAGAGACGCCGTTATCCCTGTACCTGAAGCTGGCCCACATGCCAGGTGAGGCCGCGGTGCTGGACCCCAACAGTGGCAAGTACAGTTTTCTGCTGGAGTCAGTGGTCAGTGGTGATCGCTTGGGGCGCTACAGCTTCATCGGCCTGCCAGCGCGCACGCTGGTGCGTGCTTGCGGCTTTGGCGCCAACGCCGTGACCGAGGTGGTGACGGATGGCGTGGTGGTAGAGGCATCCACCGCCAACCCACTGGATTTCATTGCCAGCTACCAAACACGCTTCAAGGTAGCGCTGCGCCCCGGGCTGCCCCGCTTTTGCGGCGGGCTGGCGGGCTACTTTGGCTACGATGCCGTGCGCTATATCGAGAAGAAGCTGGAAGCCACCTGCCCCCCCGACGAATTGGGTTGCCCCGACATCCTGCTGTTGCAATGTGAAGAGCTGGCCGTCATCGACAACCTGTCGGGCAAGCTGCACCTGATCGTGTACGCCGATCCTGGCCAGCCCAATGCCTACGCGCTTGGCGGCCAGCGCCTGCGTGAACTTAAAGAGCGCCTGGCCCAGGCCGTGCGCATTCCGGCCGTCAAACCCACGCAGAGCCACCCGGCCCAGCGCGACTTTGCCAAGGCCGACTACATCGCCGCAGTGGAGCGGGCCAAGGAGCTGATCGCCGGGGGCGACTTCATGCAGGTCCAGGTAGGACAGCGCATTAAGAAACGCTACACCGAGTCACCGCTGAGTTTGTACCGGGCGCTGCGTTCGCTGAACCCCAGCCCGTACATGTACTACTACCACTTTGGCGACTTCCATGTGGTGGGGGCGTCGCCAGAGATTCTGGTGCGCCAAGAGTTGGTTACCGCTGGGGATGCAGTTTCAACAAAAGTAACCATTCGACCCCTAGCGGGCACGCGCCCCCGTGGCGCCACGCCCGAGCTGGACAAGGTCGCCGAAGAAGAACTGGTCAGCGACCCTAAGGAGCGTGCCGAACACGTGATGCTGATCGATCTGGCGCGCAACGACATCGGCCGCATCGCCCAGATCGGCAGCGTCAAGGTGTCGGACGCGTTCTGTGTGGAACGCTACAGCCACGTCATGCACATCGTCAGCAATGTCGAAGGCACGCTCTTACCCGGCATGACCAGCATGGACGTGCTCAAGGCCACCTTCCCCGCGGGCACGTTGACCGGCGCGCCCAAGGTGCACGCCATGGAGCTGATCGACCAGCTGGAACCCACCAAACGCGGCCTGTACGGCGGTGCCTGTGGCTACCTGAGCTACGCCGGTGATATGGACGTGGCCATTGCCATCCGCACCGGCATCATCAAGAACCAGACCCTGTATGTGCAGGCGGCAGCCGGAGTGGTGGCCGACAGCCTGCCGGAGCTGGAATGGAAAGAAACAGAGGCCAAGGCGCGCGCGTTACTGCGGGCAGCAGAACTGGTCGAAGAGGGATTGGAATAGAACTATGAGCAAGCAAGCAATTGAGCAGGTGCAGCACTGCACCACCATGACCGATGTGCGCCGCTGTGTCGACGCTCTGGACGACCTGTTGGTGCCACTGCTGGTGCAGCGCAGCGGCTACATGACCCAGGCCGCCCGCATCAAGCAGGAAGAAAACCAGGTGCGGGATGAAGCACGCATCCAAACGATAGCCGACCGGGTGCGCGCACAGGCGTTGGCTGAAGGGGGTGAGCCCGCCGTCATCGAGGCCATTTATCGCAGCATGATGGAAGTCTGCATTTCTTTTGAGCACCGCGAGTTTGCGCGGCTGCGGCAAGGAGAAACGGCATGAAGTTGCTGATGATCGACAACTACGACAGTTTTACCTACAACATCGTCCAGTACTTTGGTGAACTGGGCGCCGAAGTAGAGGTCTTCCGCAACGACGAGATCACGGTGGAAGGCATTGCCGAGCGTCGCCCGGACCGCCTGGTGGTTTCGCCCGGCCCCTGTTCCCCGGCCGAAGCGGGTATATCGGTGGCGGCTATCCAGCACTTTATGGGCAAGCTGCCCATTTTGGGCGTGTGTCTGGGCCACCAGAGCATTGGTGCGGCGCTGGGTGGCACCATCATCCGGGCGCAGCAACTCATGCACGGCAAAACCTCGGTGATCACGACGACACAAGAAGGTGTATTCGCCGGCCTGCCCAGACAGTTCACGGTCAACCGCTACCACTCGCTGGCGATCGATCGCCCCTCTTGCCCAAAGGAACTGGCCGTGACCGCCTGGACCGACGACGGTGAAATCATGGGCGTGCGCCACGCCGGCCTGGACCGCGCGGTGCGTGTGGAGGGCGTGCAGTTCCACCCCGAGTCCATACTCACCGAGCATGGACATGCGATGCTGAAGAATTTTCTTTTACTATGAAATTCATAGCTGCTAACGCAATGCTGACAAGGGCTAGAGGCCAATATGACTAATGAACACCAGCCGAACGTGGTCGATCTGCGCAGCGACACGGTCACCCAGCCAACACCCGCCATGCGCGCGGCGATGATGGCCGCGCCTCTGGGCGATGACGTGTTTGCCGACGACCCCAGCGTCAACGCGCTGCAGGAAAAAATCGCCGCGCTGCTGGGTTTTGAGGCAGCGCTGTTCATGCCCACCGGCACACAAAGCAACCTGTGCGCCATCATGGCCCACTGCCAGCGCGGCGACGAATACATCGTCGGCCAGCTGGCCCACACCTATCGCTGGGAAGGCGGCGGCGCAGCCGTGCTGGGCAGCGTGCAGCCGCAGCCGATCGCCCATCAGCCAGACGGCACGCTGGCCTTGGCCGACATCGAAGCCGCTATCAAACCCGACGACGCCCACTTCGCCCGCAGCCGCCTGCTGACGCTGGAGAACACCATTGGCGGCAAGCTGCTGCCGTTTGACTATGTGCAGGCGGCGACCGCGTTGGCGAAAGAGCGCGGTTTGAACCGCCATCTGGACGGCGCGCGCTTGTTCAATGCAGCGACGGCGCAGGCGGCCAAGACGGGCGGCGACGTGTACCTGGAAGCCAGGCGCATCGCCCAGTGTTTTGACAGCGTCTCCGTGTGTTTCAGCAAGGGCCTGGGCGCACCGGTTGGCTCGGCGCTATGCGGCAGCCGCGAGCTGATCGCCCGCGCCCACCGCGTGCGCAAGATGGCTGGCGGTGGCATGCGCCAGGCGGGTGTGCTGGCTGCAGCGGCATCTTATGCGCTGGACCACCATGTGCTGCGGCTGGCGGACGACCACGCGCTGGCGCAGCGCATGGCCATCGGGCTGGCAGGCATAGACGGCCTGGCCGTGGAGGCACCGCAATCCAACATCGTGTTTGTCGATCTGGTAGGTGCCGCGCGCAGCCAGTCTGCCGCGTTGTTGGCATCCCTGGCAAAACAGGGCATACGCGCCACCGGCCTCTACCGTCTGCGCTTTGTGGCTCACTTGGATGTGGACGCCGAGGGTGTGGACCGCGCCGTGGCGGCCATACGCCAGTTTTTTGCGTCGACCCGCTAAGCAAGGAATCCAGAAATGCCAATCGACCAACTGCTGTTGTTTGTAGCCGCTGGCTTGTTGCTGAACCTGACACCCGGGCCAGACGTGTTGTACATCGTGTCCAACGCCCTGCGCGGTGGCGCGAGGGTCGGCATGGTGGCGGCGCTGGGCATTACGGCTGGCTGCTTTGTCCACATCTTTGCCGCAGCCGTGGGGGTGAGTGCGCTGATGGCGGCGTCCGCCACCGCTTTCACCATCCTCAAGTGGCTGGGCGCGGCCTACCTGGTCTACGTGGGCGTGCAACTGCTGTTCTCCAAGGGCGTAAACGCTATTAAATTGGGAGCGCCTAACGCAGATTCCGCGAAGGCTACAGGCGGAAACGGCTATGACGCTATTTTCTTGCGCGGCTTCTGGACGAATGCTTTGAACCCCAAGGTGGCGCTGTTCTTTCTGGCCTTCTTGCCGCAGTTCATCGCGCCTACGGTAGAGCACAAACCCATGGCGTTTTTGCTGCTGGGTTTGCTGTTTAACTTTAATGGGCTGTGGGTAAACATCGGCTGGGCGCTGGCTGCAGCCTGGTTGGCCAACCGCGCATCGCTAGTGCACAAAAGCATGCATTGGTTGGACCGTTTTGCCGGCGCGATGTTCGTAGGATTCGGAATCAAACTGGCGCTCACACAGACGCCCAACGCATAAGGAAACCAGTATGCCAACCCCCATTGGACACATCACGCCGCAAGAGGCCTTGCTACGCACGGTCGAACACCGCGAAATCTTCCACGACGAAATGCTGCACCTGATGCGCCAGATCATGTCAGGCGAGATGTCGCCCGTCATGATGGCGGCCATCACCACCGGCCTGCGCGTCAAAAAAGAAACCATTGGCGAGATCACCGCTGCGGCCCAGGTGATGCGCGAATTTTCGACCAAAGTCGATATCGCCGACAAGACCCATTTGTTGGACATTGTGGGCACCGGCGGTGACGGCTCCCACACCTTCAATATTTCCACCTGTTCCATGTTTGTGGCCGCCGCTGCGGGCGCCAAGGTCAGCAAACACGGAGGCAGGAGCGTCAGCAGCAAGAGCGGCAGTGCCGATGTGTTGGAGTCGCTGGGGCTCAACATCAACTTGTCGCCGGCGCAGATCGCCCAGTGCGTGGCCGAGACCGGCATTGGCTTCATGTTTGCGCCCAATCATCATCCAGCCATGAAAAACGTGGCGGCGGTGCGGCGTGAGATGGGCAACAAGACCATCTTCAACCTGCTGGGGCCGCTGACCAATCCGGCCAGTGCGCCGAATATCCTGATGGGTGTTTTTCACGCGGATCTGGTGGGCATTCAGGTGCGCGTGATGCAGCGCCTGGGCGCCGAACATGCCGTGGTCGTCTACGGCCGCGACGGCATGGATGAGGTGAGCCTGGGCGCTGCCACGCTGGTGGGCGAACTGAAGGACGGCGTCATCACCGAATACGAAATCCACCCGGAAGACTTTGGCATGGTCATGGCCAGCAATCGCGCACTCAAGGTCGAGACGCCGGACGATTCCCGGGCCATGTTACTGGGCGTGCTGAACAACCAGGCTGGCGCACCCAAGGACATCGTTGTGCTCAATGCGGGCGTGGCCCTGTATGCGGCGAATGTGGCGCCCTCGATGGCCGAAGGCATTGTGCTGGCACGCCAAGTGATTGAATCGGGCGCTGCCAGGGCCAAGCTGGATGCATTGATCAAACTGTCGGGCGAACTGGTTGCCCAATAACCTTGCGGGTCAGACCAGTTTGCGCAGCAAATGTGCTCTGACCCCAACCGATTAGGAGAATTTATGAGCGATATTCTGGACACAATTGTTGCGGTCAAACACCTGGAGATTGCAACTGCGCTGAAGCGCAAATCGCTCGCTGTGGTTCGGGCTGATGCCGAGTCGCGGGTGTTGACGCGTGACTTTGTCGGCGCGCTAAAAGCCAAGATCGCCGCGGGCAAACCGGCGGTGATTGCCGAGATCAAAAAAGCGAGCCCCAGCAAGGGCGTGCTGAGAGAAGATTTCATACCGGCAGACATTGCGCAGTCCTACGCCGATAGTGGTGCCGCCTGCCTGTCGGTGTTGACCGACGTGCAGTTTTTCCAGGGCGAGGTGGACTACCTTAAACAGGCCCGCGCGAGTTGCCAGTTGCCGGTGCTGCGCAAGGATTTCATGGTCGATCCGTACCAGATTTACGAGTCTCGCTCTATGGGCGCCGATTGCATTTTGCTGATCGCCGCCTGTCTGGATGACGCACAAATGAAGGACCTGGAAGCCATCGCCCGCGGCCTGGACATGGCCGTGCTGGTGGAGGTGCATGACGGTGCCGAGCTGGAACGCGCGCTGAAGCTCAAGACGCCGTTGATCGGCATCAACAATCGCAACTTGAAGACCTTTGAGGTCACGCTGGACACCACGCTGGCGCTGCGCGAGTCCGTGCCGTCGGACCGCATTTTGGTCACGGAGAGCGGCATCCAGACGCGTGATGACGTGTTGCGCATGGGGGCGGCGGGCATTAATGCCTTCCTGGTGGGCGAGGCATTCATGCGTGCGGTAGACCCAGGCGAGGCTTTGGCCGCGCTGTTTGACGCTGTTGATTGAGGGAGTTTTGCCATGCCGCAACCCACTGAAAACGACGAACCGGCTACGGCAGAGGCGTTCACTGCCCACGACCAATTGCAATCTGCCGATGCCGCAAACTGGCCGGTAGCAGCGGGCTGGCAGCCTTTGGTGGATGGTTTTTTCGAGTCCGCAGCAGGGCAGGGCTTGTTGGCCTTTCTGAAACAGCGCATGCAAGTCGGAGCCAGCATATTCCCGCCCTTGCCGCTGCGGGCGCTGCAACTGACGCCGCCTGAAGCGGTGCGGGTCGTCATACTCGGCCAGGACCCGTATCACGGGCGTGGCCAAGCCGAAGGGCTGGCATTTTCAGTCGCGCCCGGCGTCCAACTGCCGCCCTCGTTGCGCAATATTTTCAAGGAACTACAACGCGATCTGGGGACGCCGTTCCCTGCCATGCCCCTACCCGGCGGTAGCCTCGTGAAATGGGCGCAAAAGGGCGTATTGCTGCTCAACACCTGCCTGACGGTGGAGGAGGGGCTGCCCGCCGGCCATGCGGGCAAGGGCTGGGAATTGCTGACCGACGCCATCATCCGCCAGGTCTCAAAAGAAGCACAGCCGACGGTTTTCATGCTCTGGGGCGCGCACGCCCAGAGCAAGCGACCCCTGATCGACGCCAGTCGCCACCTGGTGCTTACGGCCAACCACCCGTCTCCGCTGTCTGCGTTGCGGCCGCCGGTGCCTTTTATCGGCTGCGGCCATTTTTCACAGGCGCGTGATTGGCGCGCCGTACACCAGCCCCCAGCCTGACTGCTGTGGAAAAAGCGGATTTTTTGGCGTTTGATTAGAAAAATCTTGAAGGCCGGATATGACAAGGTCAAAAACCCGTGGCATAATCCGGGGTTCACCTTAGGAGAGGTGGCCGAGTGGTTAATGGCAGCAGACTGTAAATCTGCCCTCTTACGAGTACGCTGGTTCGAATCCAGCCCTCTCCACCAAGTGATGAGCTTGATTGTTTTGAGTGAACCTCTGCGGGGTTCGTATAGTGGTAATACCTTAGCCTTCCAAGCTAAAGCGAGGAGTTCGATTCTCCTACCCCGCTCCACAGTTGGTTCGTCATGATGGGTTTGTAGAGAATTTGCCCTTTTGGCTCAGTGGTAGAGCACTCCCTTGGTAAGGGAGAGGTCGCGGGTCCGATTCCCGCAAAGGGCACCAGTTTTGTGTGCTGCTGATGTCGTATCGGTGGCGCAGCGAATGTTATTGATTTGAACTCATTACTTTTCGGAGTCTGACAATGGGAAAAGAAAAATTCACACGTACCAAGCCCCACGTGAACGTGGGCACCATTGGCCACGTTGACCACGGCAAGACTACGCTGACAGCGGCCATCACCTCGGTGCTGGCAGCCAAGTACGGCGGCACCGCCCGTGCGTACGACCAGATCGACGCCGCACCCGAAGAAAAAGCGCGCGGTATCACGATCAACACCGCCCACGTCGAGTATGAGACTGCCAACCGC
>NZ_JANXUQ010000121.1 GCF_025356155.1 Rhodoferax sp.
CGGCAGACATACGCCATGGCCTGGCCCCAGTTGCCAGCGGTGGCGCAGACCAGCATGCGGCCGGCCAGACGCTCGGCGTTCTCATGCATGAAGAAGTCGGCACCGCGGCCCTTGAAGGAACGCAGCGGATTATTCGTCTCCACCTTGAGCAGCAGAGAGGCGCCGAGTGCGGCGGACAGCGGCTCGCATTCAAACTGTGGGCTGTTCAAAAAAATCGGGTCAACGCATGAGGCTGCACGCGCGATGTTGTCCAGCGACAAACGGTGGGAAGGATTATTGATAATAGGCATGCACAGAGTGTCTGCGCAGCCCTGCGGCGCCCGGCCGCTTTTCAACCCCCGTTTATGCGGCTTGGCCGCACAAGAGTGCCGCCAGCGCGGCGACAACATCCCATGCCCTCAGACGCAGTCGTGTTAGATAGCTTTGACCGCCAGATACTGACCCTGTACCAACGCAATACCCGCCTGCCGGGGGAGCAGATCGGTGCGCAGGTTGGCCTGTCTGCGGCCGCTGTGCAAAGGCGGCTTAAGCGCATGCGCGAGGCCAGCGTAATCCAGGCTGAAGTGGCGGTGCTGGATTGCCAGCAACTGGGCCTGGGCGTGACCGCCATCGTGCATGTCGATCTGGTGGACGAATCCGCGCATGCGACCCGCGCCTTCCGCGACAAGGTGACGGCCCGTGGCGAAGTGCAGCAGTGTTACGGCGTGACCGGTGCGGCCGACTATGTGCTGGTTGTCATCGTGGCGGACCTGGCCGCGTATGAGGCGTTTTGTAACGCCTGCCTGTTGCACGACGCCAATGTGCGCAGCTTCACGACACACATCGTGTTGGAAGCGGCCAAGCGCACGGGGCCGCTGGCGTTTTAAACGGGACGGCATTCAATCGCGGTTACTGTTGAACGCAAGAATAGGTGAGGGTATAGTCAGTTCGATCTATCCGCAACGGGGCGGAAGCCGACATCCGTTCAGGGTCCCAAATTGAAGAGATTTGGCTATCCGTGGCTAGAATCGCTCGAAGAAAGTCTGCGGGGTTTGTCGGATTTTTTATACCTGTATAGATTTCTGAAAAAACCGTTACAAGCAATGCTGCAAGCCAATCTCAGGAGGAATTCATGCCCAGCTTATACCGCAGCGCCCAGATTAATCCGCAGGTTTTGCGGCATACATTACGTTGAACTAAACCGCTGACGCGGTGGTTGGTCCTCGCAGGCCACCACCGCGTTTTTGTTGGCGGGGGATTTGCAATTGAGGCGAGTCATGAGAAGCCTTCGAGCTGGGGAATGTTCCCCGGATTTGAAGGAGTTTGTCGCATGAGACCTCTACGCCAAAGCATGATCGACGCCATGGTGGTTCGTGGCTTCAGTCCCAGCACCCGAGATTGTTATGTCAGTGCCATCTACGGCATGGCCAAACACTACCGACGCGACCCCGCCGAATGCACCGCCCAAGAAGTCGAAGCCTACTTGCTGCACATGGTCCAGGAGCGTCACCTCTCCTACAGCACCATGAACCAGGCCGCCAGCGCCGCGCGATTCCTGTACGAGAAGGTATTGGGCCATGAACGCACACAGTTTCACATTCCGATGGCCAAGACACCGGACAAACAACCCGAACTGCTGGCCCGAGAAGAAATCGCCCGCTTGTTTGCGATCTGTTGGCATCCTATGCACCGCATGCTGCTGCAAACCATTTACGCAACGGGACTGCGTGTGTCCGAGGCCTGCGCTCTGCGTGTGTGCGACATTGACAGCCACAGTGACCGCATGTGCGTGCGCGTGGTCTGTGGCAAAGGAGGCAAGGGCCGCTACACCCTGCTGAGCCCGACCTTGCTGGATCTGCTGCGCACCTATATGCGCACCTTTCGACCCAAGCTCTGGTTGTTTTGTGACGCTACTGGCACGCAGCCCATCAGCATCGACACGGCCCAACGCGCCTACCGCGCCGCCCGCCAGCACGCGGGCATCACCAAGAATGGGGGCATTCACACCCTGCGCCACGACTTCGCCACCCACCTGCTGGAGGGTGGCGTAGACCTCTACACCATCCAAAAGCTGCTGGGCCATGGCCACACCAGCACCACCACGCGCTACCTGCACATGATCAGCCCCCAGTTCCGCCCTCCAAAGGACGTTGATCCGCTAGACCTGCTGGCAGGCCTGCCCAAGCTCTGACCCGGTAAGCCGCCCTTGTAGCCGCCGTATGGCCAGCTTGGCCCATAGCCTGGCAGAGGTGCTGCGTCAGTTTGGCCCAGCGTATCTGGCAACCCACGCCCTAAGCACGCCCCAGGCCAAAGCCTGGCGGGGCATTGTTGCCTGTCGCACCGCCGCGCTGGGTGGCCAGCAACTGAGCTGCGACACCTGCGGCCACAGCCACTGGCAATACCACTCCTGCCGCAACCGGCACTGCCCGCAGTGCGGCATGCGAGCCAAGGATGCCTGGCTGCAAGGCCGACTGGCCGAGGTGTTGCCCGTGCCCTACGCGCATCTGGTGTTTACCTTGCCACACAGCTTGAACGGTTTGTACGGCGCCCATCCGCGTTGGCTGATCGACACCCTGTTTACCTGCACCGCGCAAACGCTGTCGGGGTTTGCCGCCAACCCCCAATGGATGGGAGCCACCGGTGGAACTCCAGCGTTCAGCCTGGTCTTGCACACCTGGACGCAGGACTTGCGGCTGCATATCCATGTGCATGCGGTGATGGCCTGTGGGGTGCTGGACCAAGACGGACAGTGGAACGTGCCCACGCGCAAGCCGGACTTCTTGTTCCCAGTGCAGGCGCTGTCCAAGGCGTTTCGGGGCAAGTTCCTGGCGGCACTGGCACGTGCCCGTGACAAGGGCGACATTGAACACGATCCGCAGGGTGATGCCTCGGCCTGGAAACAACGGCTACACCAACTCTACAAACACGACTGGGTGGTGTACGCCAAGACGCCACTGGGTGGTCCGGCCCAGGTGCTGGAGTATCTGAGCCGCTACACGCACCGCACGGCCATCAGCAATGAGCGCATCCGCGCCATCACCACCGAAGCGGTGGTGTTCACGGTGCGTGCCAAGACACAAGGCGCCAAGCGGTTGGAGCGTTTGGACGGCGCGGAGTTTGTGCGCCGCTTCCTGCTGCATGTGCTGCCCAGCGGCATCAAGCGTATTCGCCACTATGGGGTACTGGCATCCGCGTGCAAAGGAGTCAAGCTCAGCGCCGCGCGGACCGCGTTGCAGATGCCGCAGTCCAATCCACAGGCAATCGAGTCAGCACAAGGGTTCATGGCGCGGGTGGCCAGGATGGATGTGAGCTTGTGCCCGTGTTGCAAGGTGGGGCACATGCAAGTCACCGCCGTGTTGCAAGGGCAAGCCCGTTTGCCAGCACCCGCGCACGCTGTGGCACAACAGAGCCGGGGGCCGCCGTGACGTGGGTGCGTGTGCACGGTTTGGCTTCGCAGCACAAGAGGCTGGGGGTGGTGCTGCGCGCTGTGTTGGACAGGCCTGTCTGGGGCAGCGCAATGCGCATGTGCACCGCCATGTTGCAAGGCGCCGTGCAACGGACGCCACGATATTGACTGGCGGGATTCACCGCAAGCCCGGTCATAATCTGATTCAACAAATGGGGTGAAGCTTACAAACCCCTATCGCGACTGCCTCAGCAGGCGGTTCAGTCCAACATGGTTTATCAGCCGCGGGAGGCGTTCATGATTTCTACGAGCATTGCAGCGCGGCTGATAAACGCTAATCGTT
>NZ_JANXUQ010000147.1 GCF_025356155.1 Rhodoferax sp.
CCTGAACCAGAGTAAAGCTTCCGGGGTTCTCGTTGGCGCTGTAACGTCCGATGGACTGCCGGACGGTCTTGCCGCTGCGACTCCATTCAAAAATCCACTCACACACGATGCCATCTGCGACAACTCGTTTTCGGATTTTGAGACTGCCAAAGCCGGGGCGAATTGCGCCATCTGCCAGCAACTTGCCCGGTTTGATGGCGTTAATTGTTGCGGTGGTCAGCGGCTTGGGGGCGGAACGTCGAATTACTTTTTTTTCGACTTCAGCGTCTTCTATGTTTATGTCACGATTCATGTCACGATACGATTTTTGCTTTGATGTGTCATGATGCCACAACATGAGACTAACTAATCGTTTAGGCTATTGATTTTATTGACTATTTTCTCTTTTATGATTTTTAGTGAGTCAATGTGAAATTGACTTTTATCTGACTGTTAATCCGTAGGTCCCTGGTTCGAGCCCAGGTCGAGGAGCCAAAATTGGAAAACCCACTGTCGAAAGATAGTGGGTTTTTTCTTTTCCGGCCCGTCTTCATTCGTCTGCCATCGGCAGTACATCCACAGCGATACCGAGGGCCACCCATGCACACCCACGACACCCTCCCAAATTCATCTGCCCTGGCATCAAATGAAGCGGTTGCTGCGCTGCGCGCCTCAACCACGCAGGCCAGGGACGAGAGCACAAAGCAGATGGACGCATTGCGTGAGCATCCCAACGGGAGTCACATCGCTTAGCACATCCGCGGCATGGTGGCCGCGACAATGGGCAATCTTTCAGTCCATGCGTCGGAGGTCACCCGCAATCACGCAGAACACTGGCAAGAATGGGCACTGGGCACTGGGCGCTGGGCGCTGTCGATGCCCGCAGTATCGACACAAGCCCCTGAGTCCGGCAGGCGCCTATGGTGCCCAGACCTTTACCGCATTGCGCCCACCCCGTTTGGCTTTGTACATCGCCTCGTCGCCCAGGCGCAACAACACCTCTTCAGAGTCTCCATGGTCCGGGTAAATCGCTATGCCGATGCTGGACGAGATTTCGAGTACTACGCCCTTGGGCGTCACAAAATTCAGCTCCAGAGCCTGTCTGATCTTTTCCCCAACGGCGGTGGCGGCTTCAATCGTTTGAAGATCTGGCACCAGAACGACAAACTCGTCACCACCCAGCCTCGCGGCGGTGTCGGACTCTCGCAGGCAAGCCTGAACGCGTTGGGCCACGGCTTGCAATAACCAATCACCCACTTCGTGACCAAGTTCGTCATTGACGGGTTTGAATTTATCCAAGTCGATGAACAAGAGTGCCAAAAGAGATTTGGCGCGCCGCGCGCGCACCAATTGTTGCGTCAGTCGCTCCAAGGCCAGACGTCGGTTGGGCAACCCGGTCAGAGGGTCATGCGACGCAAGCTCACGCACCTGCCTTTGCATCTCCACACGCTCGCTAACATCTTCAATGGACACCACCGCGCCGTCAAGGACTGCCCCTTTGAACGGGGTGACACTCATGCTGCGCCAGTGCTGCAGTTCTAACCCGGCGACGGAGTATTCCAGGTGAAAATGTGGCGATTGTCCTTCCAGCACGGCGCGAACACCTTCTTCTGCAGTCAGTGCGTTGCTATGTGTTGCAGCCACAGGCCAGCCCTTCCAAACAGCCAGGAAATTGGCCCCCAGCGTTGCCGCCGTCGACCCGGGCAGTGACGTGAATTCACTGGAGAACCGCGCCCACGCGTCGTTGATCGACAAAATAATTCCATCATGATCCAAAACAGCGATGGCCGAGGTTACAGAGTTGAGCACCGCTTGCTTAAATATCTCGCTGTCTTGCACCACTTTCTTCTGCTGAACCAATGAATCCAGCAATTGGTTGAATCCACCCACCAATTGCCCTACTTCATCCTGCCGGACGACGGGAAGCGCCTGAGGAGGCTGGTTCTTTCGCACAAATCCGTCCAAAATCTTTACCGCTGTCGTCATCGGAGACAGCTGCAACCGCAACATCAACCAGATCAGCACCAGCAACACAGTAACCAATACAACAGCGGCGATTTGACCGTTAGGCTTGATGTTGTCAATCAATTCAAACACTTCATCAGGCGTCAAGGTGACCGACGCGTACCAATGGGCCAGCGGAATTTGTTCAATGCTGACCAAAACCTCCACGCCATGGGGATTGACCACACGTGCCGTCCCTTCGAACCCATCCACAAATCGATCAATCCATGGAATGACGCCGTGTTTTGGAAGTACTTCAAACAGACGGGGTCGATCCGAAGTGGCAATAATGAGTCGCTGCGTCGCCTCAATCAAGAAAAAGTTGCCGGTCTTGCCGTAGCGATGCGAGGCCAAAGCGGTCAAGAAGTTGGGCTTGTCCAAACGAATGGAGCCCGCCACAACCCCGACAAGCTTGCCACCCGGATTGCGAATGGGAGCGTACATGGCAAACGCGGCGGTCTTGGGTTCGGTCAGCATGTTCATGCGACCGATTCCGGGCTGGCCAGCTTGTAGAAACGCAGACAAATCCTGGGCTGCAACCGATCGATCCCAGTAGCTTTCGTTGGACGCCAGCAGCACACCTTGCGCACTCCATATCGAAACACCGGCGTTGAATTGACTATCCAGCAAGGACCGAGCTCGCAGAAAGTCGTTCAAACTTAGTGTGTCTTCTAACTGTGCCGACCCAAGACCAGAGGCCAAGACGGCCAGTGATTCCATGCGGTCCTGCAAACCCCTGCTGACTTCCGCGCCCAGAAGCTTCAACGCTGAGCGCTGTTGCGCACCGGTGTACAAAATCAACTCATCACGCAGCAAGCCCTTGACGTACGACGATAATGCCAGGAACGCGAGCACAACTATGAGAATAGTCAGCAAAGTAACGCGCGACTTCAATGACTGGGGCAGCAAGCGTTGCAATAGCATGCGATGTGGGTCGATAAAAACTTGTAGCGGCTCATGTTACTGCAGTGTTCATTCATTGGCAGCGCAGAACGACATTCAGCTGCCCAGGATTATCTCCAGAGCCTGTTGCGCTTTGCCCCCACTCGGGATTGATCAAGCCAATCGTTAACACCCAAAATAATACGGGGCGCCAACAGCGACCGCTCGCACCGGTAAACTCAAATACATGCAATTACGGAAAGACAAAAATGTTTGATAAAAAAGGCCAGTGGATCCCCCTTGAGACCTTCGACGATTTTGACAACGGCCTGTCAGATCTGATCGAACTCTGGTCCTCAGAGAAGGCGAGCAAGGCCATCAAGGACTCGGCATTCGCTCACTTCAAAGAAGACCTTGAAGCGGCTGCGCTGCAGTGGGTCGACAACAAAGCCAAGTCCAAGAAATACGCGGCCATTGCCCAGGAGCTGGCCGAGTTTGAAGAAGTGCTCAAGCAAGGCTGAGACGATGCCCGTTAGAGGCGCAGCTTGATTTGTTTCAACAAACCCTACGGGGTGCTCAGCCAGTTCACGCCTGAGGGCCAATGGCGTGGGCTTAAAGACTTCATCACCATTCCAAATGTCTATGTGGCCGGCCGACTGGATGCAGACAGCGAGGGCCTGCTACTGCTAACGGGCGATGGCAAGCTCCAGGCCCGCATTGCCGATCCACGCTTCAAGATGGAGAAGACCTACTGGGTGCAGGTGGAAGGTATTCCAGATGAAGCTGCGTTAGTGGCCTTGCGCCAGGGGGTACAACTCAAGGATGGCCCTACCCTGCCGGCCCGTGCCCGTGTGATCGAGACGCCGCCGTGTCTGTGGGAACGCACTCCCCCTATTCGCGTGCGCCAGACCAAACCCACAGCGTGGCTGGAACTGGTCATCCGCGAAGGTCGTAACCGCCAAGTGCGGCGTATGTCGGCGGCTGTCGGCTTGCCCACCCTGCGCTTGATCCGCGCCGCCATCGGGCCCTACACATTGGACGGGCTGGCCCCGGGGTGTTGGCGTGAAGCGGACCCGCAAGAAGGCCGCATCGCAAACCCCTGATCAGCGCTTTTTCTCAATCGGGTTGGCGGTCAGCCAGTTCGCCGGATAGGCCCGCATAAACTCCCGCGCCTTCTCCGGGCGGGCACCCAGCCATGCGTCAACTGCGCCTTCATTCAGTATCACCACCATGCGCTTTTCATTGCCGGGCTGTTGGTAGCGGTGCATCAAGGCGTGGCTATTGGCGCTCACGGTGAGCAAGGTGTAGCTGGTAATGACCTCGCCCTCGGGCCCTGTCCAACTCTCCCACAAACCCGCCACGCCCATGGGCTTGCCATCCACCCTGGCAATGCGGGTGGGCACGGGCTTGCTGCTGCGCCAGTCGTCTTCCTGAAACGCCATCATCGGTACGATGCAGCGCTGCCCATTCATCCAGGCATCGCGGAAATTGTTGGAGGTGGTCACGGTTTCTGAGCGGGCATTGACCAGTTTGGTCGAACGCAGCTTGGCCTCAGATGCCGACTTGACCCAACCAGGCACCAGACCAAATTGGCCAGCAACCAACTCTCGGTTTGCAAGCGCGCGCGGGATCTGGTCATCAACCGTCGGCGCTTCTGCCGGTGGCTGGTGGCCTTGACGGATGAATACGCCCGGTTGGCGTGGCCACACCTCGCGGCCCACAGGAGACGTTGGGGCCGCAACATGGAAGGCATCGGGGTACAACGAGGCCGGTTGAACGCTTTCGTAGTGGTTACTCATAGGGTCCCGCCAAGGAAAAAAACAATGAACCCATTGTCGTCTGCCCAGGTCGTCAAGGCACGCGCTAGGCTAACGCCGCCAATCGCTTTCAATGAACCCCACCACGCTGTCGACGTGGTGCGACCCAATGACGGTGTGCGCCTCTTGCTTGACCGCTTCAATGGCGTTGCCCATCGCAATACCGCGGTGCGCGGCGCGCAGCATGCTGACGTCGTTAACGTGGTCGCCAAACACAACGATTTCGCGCTCCACCATGCCATAACGTTCGATCAATGTTTGGATCGCCTGGTCCTTGCTGGCGTGTTTATCGTGCACGGTGAGCCATGGCCAATCGGGGGAATACAAGTCTTCCGCCAAATGGGTTTCTACGGCGTCACCACACAGTTCAGTGATTGCGGCTTGTAGCGCCCGCAACGGTGCTTCACGCTCTATCAGCACAAAGGTCACCGCCGGGTCGCGCAGCTCGTCTTGCGGGCGCTTGGAATGGCGCAAACGTGGGTCGCCAATGCGCAAGCGCTCGTCCAAAAAACTCTGCTGGCCCGCGTTGTCGGCCGAGTGGTAAAACAATTGATCACCCTTGGGGCCATGGGTCGAGAAAAACGGCATCAGGCCATGGGCACGCACCAGGGCGAAGATGGATTGCGACAGTGCGGGCTCTATGGTGCGCACCAGTTCGTGCCGGCCGCTGCGCATGTCGCTGATGTAAGCGCCGTTGCCTGAGATGACCGGCAATTGCAATGGCAAGTCGCCCAACAGGCTGTTGATGGACGACACATGGCGTGCACTCGCCACCGTAAACAGCAGGCCCTGCTCCAGCAAGTGCGTCAAGCCCAAACGACTGCGTTCTGACAACCTGCCCTCACGGTTCAGCAAAGTGCCATCCAGATCCGATACGTACAGCGTCATTCCAACATTTCCTACTACAGCCCATGAAAAAAGCCGGGCCTTCTTGCGAAAGCCTGGCCCTTTGCAGTCTAGCAAAAGCTTAGCTAGTCTTTAATGGAACTGCTCTTCTTCGGTAGAACCCGTCAACGCCGTCACGCTGGATTTGCCACCCTGGATCACGGTGGTGATCTCGTCGAAGTAACCCGTGCCCACTTCTTGCTGGTGCGACACGAAGCTGTAGCCTCGTTCACGGGCTGCGAATTCGGGCTCTTGCACCTTCTCAACATAGGCAGTCATGCCACGTGCAACATAGTCTTGTGCCAGGTCGAACATGTGGTACCACATGTTGTGGATACCGGCCAAGGTGATGAACTGGTACTTGTAACCCATGGCGCCCAGCTCTTTTTGGAACTTGGCAATGGTGGCGTCGTCCAGGTTCTTCTTCCAGTTGAACGATGGCGAGCAGTTATAAGCCAACATCTTACCGGGGTGCTTGGCGTGCACGGCTTCTGCGAACTTGCGGGCAAATTCCAGATCAGGCGTACCGGTTTCGCACCAGACCAGGTCTGCGTACTCAGCATAGGCGATAGCGCGGCTGATAGCCTGGTCCATGCCCTTCTTGGTCTTGTAGAAGCCTTCTGCGGTGCGCTCACCGGTCAGGAATGGTTTGTCGTTCTCGTCGTAGTCGCTGGTCAACAAATCAGCGGCTTCGGCATCGGTGCGGGCGATCACCAAAGTGGGCACGCCATACACGTCTGCAGCCATACGGGCCGCGATCAGCTTTTGGCAGGCTTCGGTGGTGGGGACCAACACCTTGCCCCCCATGTGACCGCATTTCTTCACGGAGGCCAATTGGTCTTCAAAGTGCACGCCGCCGGCGCCAGCGCGGATCATGGCCTTCATCAACTCATACGCGTTCAACACGCCACCGAAACCGGCTTCGGCGTCAGCCACGATAGGTGCGTGGTAGTCGATATAACCCTTGTCGCCAGGGCCAACGCCTTTGGACCACTGGATTTCGTCAGCGCGGCTGAAAGAATTGTTGATGCGCTCGACAACCTTTGGCACCGAATCCACGGGGTACAGCGACTGGTCGGGGTACATGGCGGAGTATTCGTTGTTGTCGGCAGCGACTTGCCAGCCCGACAGGTAGATGGCCTTGACGCCAGCCTTGACCTGTTGCATGGCTTGGCCACCGGTCAACGCGCCCAGGCAGTTGACGTAGGGCTCGTTGTTCACCAGACCCCACAGCTTTTCAGCGCCGCGGCGGGCCAGGGTGTATTCGACCTGAAAGGAACCGCGCAAGCGTACAACGTCAGCGGCGGTATATCCGCGCTTGATGCCTTTCCAGCGGGGGTTGGTCGCCCAGTCTTTCTCGAGGGCTGCGATTTGCTGTTCACGGGTCTGGGTAGTCATGGAATCACTCCGTAGTTAATGAAACAGTGCCTGAACGTTAACGGTGTTGCAGGATACGGGTTTATTCTAGTCTTATATAAGACCAACATGCCATCTTATGTCTTATATAAGACATCTTTTTTGCAATTATTTTACTCTGAGAATCTCATTAATTCATATTATGAAATGAGAAAAATCATCGTGAAATATGGCGGTAAAAACCCGTCTCCACGCTATCAAGACGCCCGATACGCAGCAGACATTTCCTGCGCTCGCCGGCGTTCCGCCCGCGACAACCAAACGCTCGCAATAAGTATGCCCAAGCTCACCACCGCTACGGTCAGCGTCGCAACCGTGTTCACGCTGGGGCTCAGGCCCAAACGTGCTCGGCTGAAGATGGTGATGGGCATCGTGGTAGAGCCAGGCCCTGACAAGAACGCCGTCAACACAACATCGTCCAGCGACAGCGTGAATGTCAGCAGCCAAGCAGAGGCAATCGCTTGCGCGATCATAGGCAGCGTCACCAGAAAGAAAACCTGCAGCGGCCGGCAGCCCAGATCCTGTGCGGCCTCTTCCAGCTGCGGGTTCATCTCCTGCAGGCGCGACTGGATGACCACGGTGGCGTACGCCATACCCAACAATGTGTGGCCCAGCCAGATAGTTGCTAGGCCGCGCTCGGGGAAACCAAACAGGCGTTGCACCGATACCAGCATCAGCAACAGCGACAGGCCAATGATCACCTCGGGCATGACCAGGGGCGAACTCACCATGCCGGCGAACAGTGTGCGGCCTGGGAAGCGTTTGAAGCGGTGCAGCGACAAGGCGGCAAGGGTACCCAGCACCACGGATGAGCAGGCCGTCAGAAACGCGATCTCCAGCGACAACACAAAACCACTCACGATCTCGGTGTCATTGGCCAACTCACAGTACCAACGCAACGACCAACCACCCCATTGGGTCACCAAGGGGCTGGCGTTAAAACTCAACACGACAAGCGTGATGATGGGGATGTACAGAAATAGGAAAACCGCCCCGAGCCAGATGCGGGATGTCATGCGACCGGCGTTGATACTCATGGCGCGCCCTCTGCCCTGCCCTCAGCCCGCGATTTGCTGAACAGGGCCACCGGCACAATGATCAACAGCACCATCACCACCGCCACAGTGGCGGCCATGGGCCAGTCGTTGTTGCTGAAAAACTCATCCCACAATACGCGGCCAATCATCAGCGTCTGGGGTCCACCCAAAAGTTCGGGAATCACAAACTCGCCGACGCAGGGAATGAACACCAGCATGGAGCCAGCAATAATGCCGCTGCGTGACAGCGGCACAGTGATGCGCCAAAACGCCTGCCAGGGCGTGGCACCCAAGTCCAGCGCCGCCTCCAGCAGCCGCAAATCCATCTTCACCAGATTGGCATACAGCGGCAGGATCATGAATGGCAGATAGGTGTAGACCATGCCCAGCACCATTGAGAACGGCGTGTTCATCATCTTCAGGGGCTCGTCTATCAAACCCGCGGCGATGGCCAGGTTGTTGAACACACCGGCATCGGCCAGCAACATCTTCCAGGCATAGACCCGCAACAGGAACGATGTCCAAAACGGCAACATGACCAACATCAACAACGCCGGGCGTTTGTCCGCCGGACTGCGCGCCAGAAAATACGCAAACGGATAGGCCAGCAGCAGGCAAATCACCGTGGTCACCGCTGCAAACATCAAGGAACTCAAATAGGTCTGGATGTACAACGCGTCCTGCACCAAGCCTATGTAGTTGTCGAACTTGATGTGGAAGTGCACCATGCCTTCGGACCAGGTCACCACGTCATTGAAAGCCACGCCCTCCATCTCGGACAGGCTGATCTTGAACACCACCAGGAACGGCAGCAGAAACACCAGCAGCAAAAACACCATGGGCACGCCGATGACTGCGCGTCGGCCCCAAGCCTCTGTCAGGCGGTCGATCACGGAATGGCTGTTGTAGAGGGATGGCGTCATGGCAACCTCATTGCGTCAACACAACGACGTCGCTGCCGCACCACCACGCATACACGCGGTCGCCCACGTGCATCGGTGTCAGCGTATGGCGTGCTGCGTTGGTCTGGGTCACCTTGACCAGCGCACCGCTGTCCAGCTTGACGTGGTAGGTGGTCAGGTTGCCCAGGTAAGCCAGGTTTTCAATCGTGCCCTGCACCAGATTCATGCCCACTTCTGCCAGCGACTCGCGTTCGTCGTCCCGCGGCGGCGTGTGCCGGACCACAATCTTTTCCGGCCGCACGGCCACATGCACCTCCATGCCCCGCGTGCCGGTAATGCCGTGGCTGACATAGTGTCGGCCTTCGGGACCGGCGATCACAACATGGTCCTGCGCATCCACCGCCACCGCGCCCTTGAACAGGTTCAGGCTGCCAATGAAGTCGGCGACGAAGCGGCAGTTTGGGGTTTCGTAAATATCTGCCGGCGCGCCGATCTGCAAAATCTTGCCTTCGCTCATCACACCGATGCGCGTGGCCATAGTCATCGCCTCTTCCTGGTCATGCGTCACCATGACACAGGTCACCCCCACCTGCTGGAGGATGCCAACCAGTTCCAACTGGGTGCGTTGGCGCAGCTTGGCATCCAGCGCGCCCAGCGGCTCGTCCAGCAGCAACAGCTTGGGCCGTTTGGCCAGGCTGCGGGCCAATGCCACGCGCTGCTGCTGCCCACCTGACAACTGGTGCGGCTTGCGTTTGGCGTAGGGCAGCAACTGCACCAGCTCCAGCATCTGGGTGACACGTGCCTCAATCTCGGGCTTGGCCATGCCATCGCGCCGCAGGCCGAAGGCAATGTTGTCCCACACCGTCAGATGCGGAAACAGCGCATAACTCTGGAACATCATGTTGATGGGCCGCTCGTACGGCGCAAGCCCCACGATGTCTTGCCCGCCCAGCAGGATCTGCCCCGAGGTCGGCACTTCAAAGCCAGCCAGCATGCGCAGCAACGTGGATTTGCCGCAACCGGACGAGCCCAGCAGCGCAAAAATCTCGCCTTGCGCAATGTCCAGGCTGACGCCATC
>NZ_JANXUQ010000215.1 GCF_025356155.1 Rhodoferax sp.
CAGCAACACCGCGTCGGCCGGCTTCATGAAGAAGAAGGGCGCCTCGCGTCCGCTGTGGCCCATTTCCTGGGCGTGCTCCACGTAGTTGCGGCCCACGCAGTAGATGCGGTGCACGGGGAACTGGTCACTGTGGCCGACTACGGGGATGCTGACAGTGGCAGGTGGGTTGAAGACGTAGGACATGGCGGGTGGCTGTTGTTGCAAGTGGTAACAATAAATACTGCGACTGGGATCAGGTGGACTGCGTCACCAGTTCAAAATGCTCTACGGTAGGTGGACCGGCAAAGAACGGCCCCACGATCGCACGCCATTCATTGAAGGCTTCGGACTGGCGAAAGCCCACGGTGTGGTCTTCCAGCGTGTCCCATGTGATTTGCAGCACATAACGGTCGGCACTTTCAATGCCGCGGTTGACCGAGAAGCTGCGCGCCCCCTTGGCCTTGCTGATGACGGAGGCCAGGCCTTTTTCGATGGCCGCTTCAAAGGCAGCGTTCTGCCCGGGGTGGATGCGAAAGTCGGCGATTTCGAGAATCATGGTGTGGGCCTCGGTGCGGTTAGTGGTTGCATGTCGCAAGGTGAATAGATGCCAATACTAACGGGCTTGGTTTATCCTTGTTCGCATGACACGTTCACCCCTTGAGGCTGCCGACTGGCTGCAACCCGACTGGCCAGCGCCGGCCAACGTGCGGGCCATTTGCACCACGCGCAACGGCGGTGTGTCCGCGGCACCCTATGCCAGTCTGAATCTGGGTTCACACGTCGGCGATGATGCTATCGCCGTGGCCCGCAACCGTGCAGTGTTGCAGCAAGCTTTGGGCGTCAAGCCTGTATTCCTGAACCAGGTACACGGCACCGGCATGCTGGAGTTGGACCACGGCACACCAGATGGCGCTGCGTTCGACGGCGCCTTTACCCGCGAGCATGGTCTGGCCTGCACCATCATGGTCGCCGACTGCCTGCCGGTATTGCTATGTGATGTGCAAGGCACGCAAGTGGCCGCAGTCCACGCAGGCTGGCGTGGATTGGCGGGCGAGGGCGCCAGCTCGGGAGGTATAGGCGTTCTGGAGCAGGTGCTTAAGCGATTCAGGCCGCTAGCCCTCGTGGAATATGAGCTTGTAGCTCCTGAATTAATAGCGTGGCTGGGTCCGTGCATTGGGCCGACTGCCTTTGAGGTGGGCGTTGAAGTGGTGGAGGCTTTCACACAGACCAACCCGCAGGCCCTGGAGTACTTCCGTCCCCAGCCTGGTGGCAAGTGGCTGGCCAACTTGCCGGCCTTGGCGCGCCAGCGGCTGGGAGCGTTGGGCGTGACCCAAGTGTTTGGCAACGACGGCAGTGAAGCATGGTGCACGGTCAGCAACCCATCACGGTTCTTTTCCCACCGGCGGGACCGGGTCAGTGGACGCTTGGCCGCCTGCATCTGGCTGGAGTGAGGTCTGGTTTTGGTGGTGCAGCTCTGCCGCCTCTTGCGCCCGAATCTTGCGTTTGCGGCCGGGCGCACCCATGAAATACAGGATGAGACCGACCGGCAATAAACCGTAAAGAACAAAGGTCACAATGGCACCCAACACGGTGCCATTGGAATTGGTGGCTTCGGCCACTGCCATCATGACGGCGACATACAACCAAGCGATGGGAATGATGTACATAGGCTCACTGCGTATTTACCACATGTCAGGGAATCGAAGGGCGTATGCTGAGATACTACGACCTGCTGCTCAAGAACAAATGAAATGAAGGTGACAGTGTGACGCAAAACGCCCCCGAATTTTGGACCCAGGCCGCCCAGCAGTTTCAGCAGTCCATGACAGAAAACTGGAGCAAGGCGGTACAGTCCCTGCAGAGCATGGATATGGGCGCACTGGGTGCTGGCATGCCTACCGGCAACACAGCACCCCCCCCCGAGATTCGCTTTGCGCCCGACAAGCTGAAGGCGCTGCAGCAGCAATACATGCAAGACGTCATGGGTCTGTTCGACCAGGGTGCGGGTACACCCGCCACCGGGGGTGACAAGCGTTTCGCCGGCGAGGCCTGGGGTAGCAATCCGGTGGCGTCTTTTTCGGCAGCGGTCTATTTGCTCAATGCCCGTACCATGTTGGGCCTGGCCGACGCCGTGGACGCTGACGCCAAGACCCGCAACCGTATCCGTTTTGCCATCGAGCAGTGGATGGCCGCCGCCGCACCCAGCAACTTTTTGGCCTTCAATGCCGAAGCACAAAAGAAAGCAATAGACACCAAGGGCGAGAGCATCGCCAAGGGCATGCAGAACTTGATGCATGACCTGCAACAAGGCCATGTATCGATGACGGACGAGAGCCTGTTCGAAGTGGGCAAAAACGTCGCCACCACCGAAGGTGCCGTGGTGTTTGAGAACCCCTTCTTCCAGCTCATCGAATACAAGCCACTGACCGCCAAGGTGTACGAGAAGCCGTTCCTGATGGTGCCCCCCTGCATCAACAAGTTCTACATCCTGGATCTGCAACCCGAGAACTCGCTGGTGCGCTACGCCGTGGCGCAAGGGCACCGTACCTTTGTTGTCAGCTGGCGCAACCCCGATGCGTCCATGGAGAAAGCAACCTGGGACGAGTACATCGAGCAGGCCGTCATCAAGTCCATTTCGGTGACACAAGAGATCACCGGTGCGCCCAGCATCAACGCGCTGGGCTTCTGCGTGGGCGGCACCATGCTGGGTACCGCTTTGGCCGTGCTGGCTGCACGCGGTGAAGAGCCGGTGGCCAGTGCTACTTTTCTAACCAGCCTGCTCGACTTCACCGACACCGGCATCCTGGATGTGTTTATTGACGAAGCCTTCGTCGAATACCGCGAAAAGGAAATGGGCAAGGGCGGCATGATGAAGGGCCAAGACCTGGCCAGCACCTTCAGCTTTTTGCGCCCCAACGACCTGGTGTGGAACTACGTGGTGGGCAACTACCTGAAGGGCGAAACACCACCGCCGTTTGACCTGCTGTACTGGAACTCCGACAGCACTAATCTGCCCGGCCCCTATTACGCCTGGTATGTGCGCAACACCTACCTGGAAAACAACCTTATCAAGCCCGGCAAGCTCACCGTTTGCGGCGAGAAAGTGGACCTGCACGCCGTGGACATTCCGGTTTATCTGTACGGCTCGCGCGAGGACCACATCGTGCCTATCGGTGGCGCCTATGCGTCCACGCAGGTGCTGCCGGGCAAGAAGCGTTTTGTCATGGGTGCATCCGGCCATATTGCCGGTGTCATCAACCCACCCGCCAAGAACAAACGCAGCCACTGGATACGTGCGGATGGCAAATTGCCCAAGACCCAGGCTGCCTGGCTGGAAGGCGCGGTAGAGCATCCGGGTAGCTGGTGGACGGACTGGTCTGCTTGGCTCAAAACCCATGCAGGCAAGCAAATTGCTGCACCGAAGACCTATGGCAAAGGCAAGTACAAATCTTTGCAAGCTGCGCCGGGCAGCTACGTAAAAGCAAAAGCATAATTTTGAACCACTGAAGGAAGAGAAAAATGGAAGACATCGTCATCGTTTCAGCCGCCCGCACCGCCGTCGGCAAATTTGGCGGCACGCTGGCCAAGACACCTGCGCCCGAGCTGGGCGCAGCGGTCATCAAGGCCTTGTTGGCCCGTACCGGCCTGGGTGCAGACCAGATTGGTGAAGTGATTTTGGGCCAGGTGTTGGCAGCAGGTTCGGGGCAAAACCCGGCCCGCCAGTCCGTCATCAAAAGTGGCTTGGCCAAAGAAACACCGGGGCTGACCATCAACGCCGTCTGCGGCTCCGGCTTAAAGGCCGTGATGCTGGCGGCGCAGGCTGTGGCTTGGGGCGACAGCGAAATCGTGATCGCCGGTGGCCAGGAAAACATGAGCGCCGCACCCCACGTGCTGCTGGGCAGCCGTGACGGCCAGCGCATGGGCGACTGGAAGATGACCGATTCCATGATCGTTGACGGCCTGTGGGACGTCTACAACCAGTACCACATGGGCATCACCGCCGAGAACGTGGCCAAGGCCTACAGCATCAGCCGTGACATGCAAGACGCGCTGGCGCTGGCCAGCCAGCAAAAAGCGGCTGCCGCGCAAGACGCTGGCAAGTTTGTGGACGAAATCGTGCCCTTCAGCATTGCCCAGAAAAAAGGCGACCCGATTGTGTTTGCGGCCGATGAGTTCATCAACCGCAAATCCAACGCCGAAGCATTGGCCGGTCTGCGCCCCGCGTTTGACAAGACCGGTGGCGTGACCGCCGGCAATGCATCCGGCATCAATGACGGCGCCGCTGCCGTGATGGTGATGACCGCCAAGAAGGCTGCCGAACTAGGCCTGACCCCCATGGGCCGCATTGCCAGCTTTGCGACCAGCGGGCTCGACCCGGCGCTGATGGGTATGGGCCCGGTGTCGGCGTCCAAGAAGGCCTTGGCCCGTGCTGGCTGGACGGCGCAAGAACTGGATCTGCTGGAAATCAACGAAGCTTTTGCCGCGCAGGCCTGCGCCGTCAACAACGAAATGGGATGGGATACATCCAAGGTCAACGTCAATGGCGGAGCCATTGCCATCGGCCACCCGATCGGCGCGTCCGGCTGCCGTATTCTGGTGACGCTGTTGCATGAGATGCAGCGGCGCAATGCCAAGAAGGGAATCGCCAGCCTGTGCATTGGAGGCGGCATGGGCGTGGCGCTGACGATTGAACGGTAGGTCACAGTCAATTGATAAAATGGCTGCTAGCCCTCATAGAACGGGCTTAAGCAGCTACTTATTTTGTAGCAAGTTAAACCAAAGAGGAGAGAGAATATGAGTAAAAAAGTAGCGTACGTAACCGGTGGTATGGGGGGTATCGGGACCGCCATCTGCCAACGCTTGCACAAGGAAGGCTTCACGGTCATCGCAGGCTGTGGCCCAACGCGCGACCATGCCAAGTGGATCGCCGAACAGGCGGCGTTGGGTTTTACCTTCTATGCATCGGTGGGCAATGTGGGTAACTGGGATTCCACGGTCGAAGCGTTTACCAAAGCCAAGGCCGAGCATGGCACTATCGATGTGCTGATCAACAACGCCGGCATCACCAAGGACCGCATGTTCCTGAAGATGACGCGCGAAGACTGGGACGCCGTGATCGAGACCAATTTGAACAGCATGTTCAATGTCACCAAACAAGTGGTGGGCGACATGGTGGAAAAGGGCTGGGGCCGCATCATCAACATCTCGTCGGTCAATGGGGTCAAGGGCCAGGCCGGCCAGACCAATTACTCGGCGGCCAAGGCCGGCATGCATGGCTTCTCGATGGCACTGGCGCAAGAGCTGGCCACCAAGGGTGTAACTGTCAACACGGTGAGCCCGGGCTACATCGGTACCGACATGGTCAAGGCCATTCGCCAGGAAGTGCTGGACAAGATCATCGCCACGGTGCCGGTCAAACGCCTGGGTGAGCCAGGCGAGATCGCGTCCATCATCGCGTGGCTGGCTTCCGACGAAGGTGGCTATGCCACCGGTGCCGAATTCTCGGTCAACGGTGGCCTGCACATGGGGTAATTGATGCGCAATAGCACCGCGTATCCGTAGAAAGGAACCCGCTGAGGCGGGTTTTTTTACAACTACCATATTTATGGGATGGCAGGACCCGCAATCATGCGTACGATGTTGGGGAGAGTGCCAAAAACATGGGGTATGCTTGCGCGAGATCAAGCGAAATGCCGCGCTGTATGGTATTGCGCTTGGGGGAGCTTGGGTTGTATGACTCGAAGAAGGATGGCCCATGAAAGGCAATGACGATAGCGTCGAACTGGTGGACAGTAAGTCTCTGCGCATTGGCATGTTCGTGGAGCTGGACGTCGGCTGGTTGGCGCACCCCTTTCCTGTGGGCAGCTTCAAAATCTCGTCCGCCAAGCAGGTAGAAACCCTGCGCGGACTAGGTATGGAACGCATCCGCATCAACCTCGCCAAGAGCGACCCCGATCCCGCTGAGCTTGCCGCTGCAGCGGCCAAGCCTGTACTAGATGCCGACGCTACCGAACGCGCACAGGCTATCCGGCGCGAGGCTGCGCTGCGCCAACAACGCGCCGAGTTGCTGGCGTCACAGCAGCGCAGTCTGGTCGTATGCGAGCGGCGCTTTGGCGACGCCGTACGCCAATACAAAAAAATGCTGGAGGCCATTCCCACGCAGCCTAAGGCCGCAGCCGAGCATTGCCACACCCTGGTCAGCACCTTCGTGGGTGACATGCTGGGTGATGGTGACTCGGCAATCCGGTTGTTGTCCGAAGCGGCGGGTGACAAGTCGTCCATGCACCCCGTTAATGTCACCGTGGTCTCGTTGTTGTTGGCCAAGGCCATGGGCTTGCAACAAGCCGAGTTGATCGACCTGGGTATGGCCGCCTTCTTGCACGATGTCGGCAAGGCCCAGTTGCCCGACCGGGTGCGTTGGCTCGAAGAAAATTTCTCCACTGCAGAGTACAAGCTCTACCAGGACCACGTCGCCAAGAGCGTACAGGCGGCCAAGGCCATGGAGTTGTCCAAAGGCGCATTGCTGGCGATTGCACAGCACCACGAATTGACCGATGGCAGCGGCTTCCCGACCCGCGCCAAGGGCGAGACCATGACCGTAGGCGCGCGCATCTTGGCGCTGGTAAACCGGTATGACAACCTGTGCAACCCCAGCCGCCCGGCCACGGCGATGACGCCGCATGAGTCGTTGTCGCTGATCTTTTCTCAGCTTAAAACGCGGTTTGATACCGCTGCCTTGAGCGCCTTCATCCGCATGATGGGCGTCTACCCACCGGGCTCGGTGGTGCAACTGATTGACGACCGTTATGGCATGGTGGTTTCGGTGAATTCTTCCCGCCCCTTGAAGCCGCGCATCATCGTGCACGAAGCCGGTGTGTCCCGGCACGAGGCGCTGATTCTGGACCTGGAGCAGGCGCCCAATATCGGAATCCGCCGCAGCCTCAAGCCCACCGGTTTGCCCAGCGCCGCCATGGACTTCTTGGCACCCCGCCAACGCGTGAGTTATTTCTTCGAGCGCGTCGTCGATTCTCAAATGGGTACGCTGGCATGACGCCAGGCGCCTGTAGCCCTCTGCTGGACGCAATGATTGAGGCGGTCTGCCTGGTAGACCCAAAGACCTTGCGCATCGTTGCGGCCAACCAGGTGCTTGCATCGCTGGTGGGTTTGCCGCGTGATGACTTTATGGGCAAACCCGTCGTGGAGCTGACCGGCTCTCCTGAAGACCTGTTTTTTTGGGAAGACGTAGCCGCCGGTTTGGCAGACCACATCTTGTCCGAGTCGCTGCTGCGCAGCTCCGATGGTGTGGCCATTCCGGTCGAGCGCAAGGTCAGCCGCGTATGGCTGACGCCAACCGAGCCGGTATTCTTGGTGGGCTTGGGCGATCTGCGCCGTCAGCACCATGTCGAAGAGCAGTTGGAAAACCGCATGTCCGAATTGCGAGCTACGCTGGAGTCCACCGGCGACGGCATCCTCGTCGTAAACATGACCGGTGCGGTGCGCCACTACAACCGCCGGTTTGTTGAGTTGTGGAATATTCCGCCGGACGCGATGCAGGCGAATGCAGACGTGCAGTTGTTTGCACATTTGCGCGCGTGCATCAAAGACGAGCGCAGTTACCAGGACCGCCTGGACGCCATTGCGGCCGACCCTGAGATGGAATGCACCGATGTGCTGCTGCTGCGTTCGGGTCGCATGCTGGAACGGGTAACCTTGCCGCAAATTAGCCGCAGCCGGGTGGTCGGGCGGGTTTACTCCTTTCGCGATTTGACCGAGCGCCTGGATGCACAAAAACGCATCGAAGCCCTGGCCTATACGGATGTGTTAACGGGGCTGCCCAACCGCTTGTTGTTAGGCCAACGCGTGGCCGTTGCGCTGCGCACGGCACAACGCAACGGGTCTACCTTCGCGCTATTGTTTGTGGACCTGGACCGGTTCAAAAACATCAACGATTCTCTGGGCCATGCCTTTGGTGACCGGGTGCTGATTGAGGCCGCAGCCCGCATCCAGCAAGCCTTGCGGGAGGTGGATACGCTGTGCCGCGTGGGTGGTGATGAGTTCATCGCCTTTTTGCAAGAGGCCGATCCGATTGGTGCCGAAATTGTGGCCCGGCGCATTCTGGAAAAACTGGCGCAACCCTTTGTACTTGACACGGTTAATTTTTCACTGGGTTGCAGTATTGGCGTGGCCATGTACCCGGCCGATGGGCGCACGCTGGACACATTGATCCAGTGCGCGGACACCGCCATGTTTCGGGTCAAAGAACGCGGGCGCGGCAACTTCCGCTTCTACCAGCCGCAAATGAATGTGGACCTGTTGTCCCGCGTCAAGATGGACCATGCCATGCGCTTGGCCATGGACCACGGACTCTTCAGGCTGCACTACCAGCCGCAAATCTCGTTGCTGGACGGCAGCTTGCTGGGCGTGGAGGCACTGATACGCTGGCGCGATGCGGAGCTGGGCAATGTGTCGCCGGCCACCTTTATTCCGCTGGCAGAAGAGTCAGGCTTCATTATCAATATTGGCAACTGGGTCATGGCTGAGGCCGTGCGCCAAGCCATGGTGTGGCAGGTGGTGGGCAGGCCCGTCATCGTCTCTGTCAACGTCTCGGCCCTGCAGTTTCAGCAGGGCGATTTTGTGGAGCGCGTGGCCGGCGCTATTCGCGAAGCAGGGCTGGACCCGACCCTGCTGGAGCTGGAGCTGACAGAGTCGATCCTGATCAAGGACATCCACGAGACCCTGACGCGCCTGCATGCACTGGCGGCCTTGGGTATCAGCCTGGCGATTGATGATTTCGGCACCGGTTACTCCAGCTTGGCGTATCTGAAGAAATTTCCTATTTCCAAATTGAAAATCGACCGCGCTTTTGTCATGGGCTTGCCGGAAGACGAGGGCGACCGCGCGATTGTGGGCGCCACCATTGCCATGGCCCGTGCGTTGAAAATGGCCGTGGTCGCCGAGGGTGTGGAAACCGATGCGCAGCGCGATTACCTGCAGGGCCTGCAGTGCGAGGCATTTCAGGGCTTCTTGTGCTCACCTGGCCTGGCGGCGCAAGAGTTTGAGGCGCTGTACGCGACGCTGCCGATGGGGTTGTCAGCAACATAGCGATGGGTGCAGCACGTTTAGCCGTGCAAGCCCTTCCAGAGCATGTAGCCTGCCAATCCATACAAGATCAACGCAAAAACTTTCTTCAATTTGGCCACCGGTAGCCGGTGCGCCAGCTTGGCTCCAAGAGGCGCCGTGAATACACTGCAACTGGCAATGACCGCCAGGGCGGGCAGCCACACATACCCGAGGGAGTGGGGCGGCAGATCTGGCAAGGATGCGCCGCTGATCACGTAACCCACCGTGTTAGCCAATGCAATCGGAAAACCCAGCGCCGCACTGGTGGCCACCGCATTGATGATGGAAATATTATGCGCCACCATAAATGGCACGCTGATAAAACCGCCGCCAGCACCCACCAAGCCAGATACAAAACCGATCACGCTGCCTGCCGCAATCTGACCCGCTGTGCCTGGCATCTGCCGGCTGGGCTTGGGCTTTTTGTCCAGGAACATTTGTGTGGCCGAGAAGCCCACAAACACGGCAAAAAAGATCGCCAGATAGCTGCCTTTGAGCAGCGCAAACACGCCGGCGCTGGCAATGGCGCCGCCAATCACAATGCCGGGCGCCAGGCCTTTGACGATATCCCAACGCACAGCGCCGCGTTTGTGGTGGGCACGCACGCTGGAGATGGACGTGAACATGATGGTCGCCATCGACGTGGCAATCGCCATCTTGACGGCCAGATCGGACGCTACACCCAGAGCCGACAGGATGATGGTCATAAACGGACCGATCAGCATGCCGCCGCCGATGCCCAAAAGGCCAGCCAGAAAACCGGTAGCCAAGCCCAGTGTGGCCAGTTCAACAATCAGGAGGGGAGTGAGCATGGGGCAAAAAAATGAGACGCCCCCACGCTTGTCGCTACGCGTACTGCGCTGCCCCCCAAGGAGGCTTTAGCCGTCTGGGGGCGGCCCGGCGACAGCTAAGGTGTCTGCAAATGCCACCGGACCGGCATCCTGAACCGGGGTTCAGGTGGGCTAGGTCAGCGCAAGCTTTGGGTTCATCTAACGCGAGATGATCACGCTCCCCAGGGGATATTCCAGGCCCGGGCTCATGGAGCATTGGTTCAAGGAAATATAAAGCCCGGCATGCACCGCAGACGCTTTGATTCTAGGCTAAATCAGGTGGCCGTCGTCGCCTAAAGCCAAGTCGAGTTGCCCAATCAACGTGGTCAGCACCGGGTCGTCGTCGTTGGCGGCCTCGGACTGCACGGGCGCAGGGCGCACGGGCGCTCGGGCCCGGTCGGTCAGGTCGAAGGCCAAATTCAGGGCGGCCAGCACGGCGATGCGGTCGCGGGCCTTGATCTTGCCGCCGTCGCGGATGGCGCACATGGCGGTATCGACCATCTTCACGGCCTCCAGCAGGCGCGCTTCGCCGCCCT
>NZ_JANXUQ010000216.1 GCF_025356155.1 Rhodoferax sp.
CTCGTCGGTGTACTTCAAACCAATCGCCCAGGCGACCTCAAACAGGCCGGCGACAAAAAGAATGAACCAGTTCATGGGGCCTCCTGCCGTAGGATTGCTCTGTCAGGCCAAGCGCTCGGCAAAGGCCTCGGCCTTGAAGCCCACCGTCACCTTGCCATCCGCCCAGACCACTACTGGGCGTTTGACCACGCTGGGTGCGCCCAGCACCACGGCGCGTGCGCTGGCGGCATCAACGACCGATGCCTTGGTGGCGTCGTCCAGGCCGCGCCACATTGTGCCTTTGCGGTTGACCACGGTTTCCCAGCCTACGGTGGTGAGCCAGTTGTCGAGCTGCCCCTCGGGCACGCCTTGTTTCTTGAAATCGTGGAACGTGTAGTCCACGCCGTGGTCCGTCAGCCAGGTACGGGCCTTTTTGACGGTGTCGCAGTTCGGGATGCCGTAGAGGGTGATCATGCGGCCATTCTGCCATGTTTGCTTAAGAAAAATCAGCCGCTAGCCCTCGTCGGTGCTGCGCGATGCGCTATGAAATTTGTAGTGAATAGCCGTGCTTGGCATGGGGCAGCGTACGGACTGAAGCCGCGTTCCCTAGAATGCCCGATCACCATACACGGGAGACCCACATGCCACAGACCGTTGCAACGGCCAGCACCACTACCGCCGCCGCCACCGACTATTTGGAAACCCGCCGCCACGAACTGCGCAAGATGCGCATGCTGATGGTGGACGGCAACCTGACCACCAACCTGCGCAGTACCGAGGCCGGTGTCAGCGCCCGTGCCCACCACGGCGGCTATTGGGGCTTCTCGGCCGTGCCGGGGGCGGGCGGGCCCAACCAGATCGCCCAGGTCGTGCAGCAGGCGCGCAGCAATGCCCAGGCCATGGGCCGCTTCGGCACCCGCTCCACGTTGGCGCTGCCGGGTGAGAGTTATGTCGGCCAGCACCGCTTCAAAGGCAAAGCCGAGCTGACCCCCGCAGAATGCAATGAGCGGCTGCAGGCTCTGCACAGCTTTTGCAAACAGCGTTATCCCGATGTACGCAGCACCCGTTTTCTGCTGAGCGACGAGCACCACAGCAAGTGGCTCACCACCAGCCGCGGCGGCGATTCGCTGTCCAGCATCCAGCGCGGGCTGTGCTACGTCACGTTGATGAGCAATGCCGACGATGGCAGCCCCATTGAGCTGAGCCACCCCATCTCGTGGAAGGGCAGCGCCGCCGATGGCGATTTGTCGCCCGAACACCTGGCCCCGCAGATCGACCAGCTGTACCAGCACCTGCAGGCCAAGCGCCACGCTGTGCCTGCCCGCGGCGGCATGCAGACCGTGGTGTTGGCACCTGCGCTGGCCGGCATGCTGGCGCATGAGGCCATGGGCCACCCTTGCGAGGGCGACATCGTGCTGGGCGGTGCCGTCACCGCAGGCCTGGTCGGCCAACGCGTGGCCAGCGATCTGGTCAGCATGGTGGATGTGGCCCACACCTGGCAGGGCCAAGAGGCGCTGATGCCGGTTTATGTGGACGACGAAGGCACACCCGCACGCGATGCGGTGCTGATCGACAAGGGCATCCTCAGCGGCTTCATGCACAGCCGCGAGACCGCCGAGCGCCTGGGCCAGACTCCCACGGGGAGCGCACGCGCTTACGCCCCGGGCGACGAGCCGCTGGTGCGCATGCGCAACACCGTCATCCTGCCCGGCACGTCCAAGCTGCAGGACATGATTGCGGGTGTCGATGACGGCTACCTGCTGGCCAAGACTGGCAACGGCCAGGCCGACAGCACCACCGAATTCATGTTCAGCGTGACGCTGGCCTACGAAATCAAGAACGGCAAGCTGGGCTCTGCGATCCGCGACACCACGGTATCCGGCTCGGCCATCAAGGTGCTGCAAAGTGTGGACGCCGTATCCGACGACATGCATTGGGAGGCCGGTGGCTATTGTGGCAAGAAGCAGGTAATGGTCGTGTCCATGGGCGGCCCGGCGCTGCGGGCACGCGCACACATGGGTGGCCAGTGAACCCACCACCTTCTGTCCAAAGAAAGACCCACACATGAACTTGCAACACATTGCCGAACAAGCCCTGGCCGCGCTGAAAAGCGAAGGCGCCGACGCCTCCCAGGCCACCGTCAGCACCAGCGCACTGACCGAACTCAACATCACCCACAGCGAACCCAGTCTGCTGCGCAGCACCCAAAACCACCGCTTGAGCCTGGTCGGCATCTGGGACGGCCGCAAGGCCAGTACCGATTTGTCCGACCTGTCGCTAGAAAGCCTGACCGCCGCCGCCCGTGCCCTGCGTGGCGATGCCGCCGCCGCACCGCAAGACACGGCACACGCCGTATCCAGCGGCCAGCACACCGCGATCACCCGCGGCCCGATGGAAGCGGATTTGTCAGCCTTGGCCGACGCGGCGCACGACGTCCTGGATTTCCGCGCCAAAGCCACACCCACGATGAACATCGAAGAGGGCGCCGTCAGCCACACCCGCGCCGACACCCAGATGCTGACCAGCGGCGGCAGCCACCTGCAGAGCAGCTTGGGCTGGTACGGTGTCAGCATGTTCGGCACGGCGCGCGGCCCAGGCCCGGACGGCCAGGTACGCACCAGCTCCTTCAACGACGCCGGCGGCCAGACCGAAGACCTGCGCGGTGATCCGGCCCACAGCCGCTTTGGTATAGCCGACATGATGCGCGAGCTGACCCGCTCCATCGTCACCCAGGGCGTGGCGGACTGCTTCGGCGGCAAATTTGTCGGCGATGTGGTGTTGACACCAGGGGCCGTGGCCACGCTGCTGGGCTGGCTGCACGGCCAGGTGGGCGACATGGCGCTGATCTCGGGCAGCTCGATGTACCGGGACAAAGTGGGCGATGTCGTGGCCTCACCCCTGTTGAACCTGGCCAGCCGCTTCGATGCACCTGGCATTGCAGCCATGTCGGACGACGGCTTTGTGGCTCCACCGCTGCAATTGCTGCAGGCCGGGCGTTTGCAAGCACTAACCCCAAGTCTTTATGGCAGTCGTAAGACCGGCCTGGTCCATGTGCCCACCGCCAGTGGCGGCTGGGAGCTGGCGGCGGGCAGCACACCGCTGGCCGACATCGTGCGTGGCGTACCCCGCGGTGCGGTGGTGGGACGCCTGTCCATGGGCAAACCAGCGGCCAATGGCGACTTCTCCGGCATCATCAAAAACAGCTTTGCCATCGACGGGGGCGTGGTGGGTACCGCACTATCGGAGACCATGATCAACGGCAACGTGGCCCAGATGCTGCGCGACGTGGTGGCCGTCAGCGCCGAGCGCATCGACACCGGCGGCTGGTGTATGCCGTGGGTGGGGGTGTCGGGGTTGCACTTCTCTTAAGCCTTAGATCAAATCGGCCTCTAGCCCCCGTGCAGCGAGCGTATGCCGCTATCAATTTCATATTTTTTATGCGGGTGTTTGGAGCCGATTGGGCTTATCGGAGCGCCCACGACGGTGGATGATGCTAGTGTATTGTTGTAGTGATACACTAATGCGCAATGCATTTCAACATCCTTCCCACCGCTACAACCCCGATCTACCGGCAGATCGTTGAGCAGGTGCACCGCCTCGTTGCCAGCGGCCAACTGGTAGCGGGTGCCGATTTGCCGTCGGTGCGTGCCGTGGCCCTGCAACACGCTATCAACCCGATGACCGTTAGCAAGGCCTATAGCCTGCTCGAAGCCCAAGGTGTTTTGGTGCGTCGCCGAGGGGTCGGAATGGCCGTCGCCGCGCAATCCTTTGGTGCGGGCCAGGGCGGCGACACGATGGCCCTGTTGAAGCCATCACTGGCGCAGGCCGCACACATCGCACACCAATTGGGCATTGACCCCCAAGCCGCCATCGCTGCCTTTGAACTCGCCCTGAACGACGCTGCCGCGCCCATCGCAGACGGCAAATCGTAACCACCAGCCCTACCTTTGTTATGACCACCTACAACACATCCGAAGCCGCCATCGCCATCAGCGCCCAAGACCTGACGGTACACCGCGACGGCGTCACGATCCTGAAAGACATCACACTGTCTTTGCCTTCCGGGTCGGTGGTGGGGCTGGTCGGGCGCAATGGGGCCGGCAAGTCAACGCTGCTGCGCTGCTTGGCAGGACTGGTGGACCCGAGTGCGGGCACTTCGTATCTGCTGGGTTGTCCCTCATCGCGCCTCACGGACAGTGTGCGCGAGCGACTGGGTTTTGTGGCCCAAACGCCAGACTTGTTCGACTGGATGGAGGTGTTCGAAATGCTCAAAGTCATTGGCAGCGCCTACTCGCGCTGGGACGAGACGCGTGCTTTGGCGTTGGCCGTGCAGTTGGACTTGCCGCTAGGTGGTTCCGTGCGCCATTTGTCAGGTGGTGATCAGCAAAAGCTGTCGGTGGTTTTGGCGATGGCGCACGATCCCGATGTGTTGCTGCTGGATGAACCGGTTGCCAGCCTCGACCCCATGGCCCGGCGCGAGTTCATGCGCGCGCTGTTTGCCAGCCCTTTGCGTGGCGACGTTGAAACGACCGCGCCGCTACGCGAACGCACCGTGCTGATCTCCAGCCACTTGCTGGCTGATCTCGAGCGTGTGGTCACCCATGTGGCGTTCATGCGCGAAGGGCGGCTGCAACTCTTCGATGCCTGGGACGCCATGCAGGAACACCTGCGCCTAGTCCCCCCTGGGTCGGCGCCGCAGCGCGAGAAGGTTGACACGCGATCCGTGGTGTGGACGAATCGCCAAACTGGCCATCGGGTAGTGGACTGCCGGGTGGAACCAGCGTGGGCGACGGAAGGGCGCTCGCTCTTGCTCGAAGAACTTTTCCTGGAGTTCAATACATGAGCGGCCTCAATCCTTTAAAAATTGCGTTGGGTGGTCCGCGCCTGCATGCACTGTTCGCTGTCACCGCGGGGCTGGGACTGTTGTGGTTTGCTTTTTTGCCCCTGAAATACGCGTTGCTGCAAACGTGGCACTCTGCAGCGTCCGGCGGCGAACTGTTTTTGGTTGTAGTGGCGGGCGCCGTCGGCGCGTTGCTGGGGCACGTCTTTGGTTACACACTGGTCACGGGTTGCCGGGTTTTGGGGCAACACAGGGTTCCTACGCGCATGTGGCACCAATGGGTGCAGGCAAGCGCAATTCAAACGCTCAAGCTGTGGGCCATCCTGGCCGGGGGCGCGGCCACCGTGCTGTTGCCCCAACAATCGCCCTGGCATGGGCTGACGGGCGCCGCAGTGGTTTCTCTCGCCGTGGGTTTGTCCGCGTTGCGAACGTTGGCGTCGCATGGGCTGGCGCCTCGCTTCTGGGCTTGGGCTGGTCCATTGGTTTTGCTCTGCGCCTTGGCGGGGTTTGATCGAACCGGAGCCGCGGGCGACGCGCTACATGCCCTCGACACATTGCCTTGGCCCATCTTGCTGGGGCTGGCTGCAAGCTGGCCGATTTTCACGTTCGCATTGGCTAGACGATGGTCTGATCACATGCCGTTGGCGAAACCAATGCGCGCCAGCCGCTACACCGGAGTTTGGGGCCGCATGAAACGCTTGTTCTTGCGTTACACCCCACTGACCGCTTGGGATGGCGAGGTGTATGCAGCGTCCGCAAGGTACCGGCGTTCCGCTGTGATGCGCTCGTTTTGGTTCCCTTACCTGCTTTTGAATCCAGCGTTCTTTGCCCAGTCCTGGGGCTCGGCAGTCCCGGTTTGGCAACTGTGGGCGCATGGACTGGTGGCTATCGCGGCCAGTGCCAATTTGGTGTCCAAGGACCTGCATTGGCGCATGCTACTGGCACCGGCCGGGGGGCACTGCAGGGCGCTGGGTTGGCGCATTGCGCTGAGTACGGCGACGGTTTACGCCATGTGGTTGATGGTTGGCGGCGCGTTGCTCGTGGCGGTGGTATTGCTGTACTTGCCGATGGGTTTTGAAAGGGTGACGGATTACCTGGCACGCTTCTACTTGGCGCCTCTGCAACTGGTGTTTGTCGTTGCCATAGGCACCATGATTCGGGCAGGCAACCGCTCCAAACTCCGGCAATTCGGCCTGCTTGTACTGTGGATTTTGGCGGGAGGCGCCATCTGGATTATTGGCCTGGTTGACGGCGTTGCGCACATGGAGAAGACATGTTTTGCGGTGGGCTATTGGTATGTGTTGGGCCTGTTTCTGGTCAGCGCGTCGGCAATTTGGCTTGCCAATCGGCTGTGGACTGTCGATAAGCTGCTGCGCAGCGCACCGCGGTGACTATATAAAAAATCGGCCGGTAGCCCTCGTCGGATATGAAGATACCGCTATTGAATCCATAGTAAGTCACCAAAAAATGTCTGAACCAACCAGAACCCTGTACCCACCGTTAGAACCGTTCAAGACCGGCATGCTGGACACCGACGAGGGCCACACGCTGTACTGGGAGCTGTGTGGCAACCCACAGGGCAAACCGGCGGTCTTTCTGCATGGCGGCCCCGGCTCGGGCTGCATCGCCGACCACCGCCGCCTGTTCGACCCGGAGCGCTACTGCGTGCTGCTGTTCGACCAGCGCGGCTGCGGCCGGTCCACGCCACACGCCAACTTGGACAACAACACGACCTGGCATCTGGTGGCCGACATCGAGCGGCTGCGGGCCTTGCTGGGCGTAGACCGCTGGCTGGTGTTTGGCGGCTCCTGGGGCAGCGCGCTGGCGCTGGCCTATGCGCAGACCCATCCGCAGGCCGTGTCGGCGCTGGTGGTGCGTGGCATTTTCACGCTGCGCCAAGCTGAGTTGCACTGGTACTACCAGGAAGGTGCTTCCTGGCTTTTTCCCGACCTGTGGGAGGCGTATCTGGCACCCATCCCGGCAGCAGAGCGCGGTGACATGATGGCGGCCTACCGCGAGCGCCTGATCGGTGCAGACCCGGTAGCACAACTGGCCGCAGCCAAAGCCTGGAGCGTGTGGGAGGGCAAAACCATACGCCTGCTACCCGACGCCGCCAACGCAGCCAAACACGCCGCAGACCACTTCGCTCTGGCTTTTGCCCGCATTGAGAACCACTATTTTGTGCATAGTGGCTGGTTGGAGGAGGGGCAGTTGATACGCGACGCCCACAAGCTGGCGGGCATCCCCGGCGCCATTGTGCAAGGGCGTTACGACGTGGCTACACCGGTCAAGACGGCGTGGGATCTGCACAAGGCGTGGCCGAACGCGCAATTCCATCTGGTCAACGACGCTGGGCACGCGTTCAATGAGCCAGGGATCTTGGCCCAACTGCTGGCAGCTACGGACCGTTTTGCAGGTTGAGGCTTTCTGTAGGGCTACCAACCCCGGTGGAGGATCAGGTGGGCTGGGCGTTTTGCGCAGGTAAAGGAGGAGGGCGAAGCCCGGGGGACACGGAGCAAAACGTCCGGCCCACTTGATCCTGAGCCAACGCCTGAGATGCCGAATCCGAGCCTCAGCGACAATCCAAGGCGATATGGAAACTCCAACAACCCTAGAAGCCTGGCTAGCCCACTGCGAACGCCTGCACCCCACCGCCATCGACATGGGCCTGGACCGCGTGCGCACCGTGGCCCAGCGCATGAACATCCGCTTCGACTGCCCCATCATTACGGTCGCCGGCACCAATGGCAAAGGCTCCACCTGCGCCATGCTCGAATCGATTTTGGGCCAGGCCGGCTACCGCACCGGCGTCTTCACCTCCCCCCACCTCGTCCACTTCGAAGAGCGCTTGCGCCTGCAAGGTCAATCGGTAGATGCTACAAACCTGATAGCAGGCTTTGAAGCAGTGGAGAGGGCTAGAGGCCTGAATGGCGAAGTGGTATCCCTCAGCTACTTCGAATTCTCCATGCTCGCCATCTTCGAAGTCATGGTGCGCAGCAACCTCGACGTGGTCATCCTTGAGGTGGGCCTGGGCGGCAGGCTGGACTCCACCAACATCATCGACACCGACTGCGCCATCATCACCAGCATCGACCTGGACCACATGGAAATCTTGGGCCCGGACCGCGAAAGCATTGGCCGTGAGAAGGCCGGCATCATGCGCACCGGCCGCCCGGTCATCGTCAGCGACCCCGTGCCGCCACAAAGCGTGCTGGACCACGCGCTGGAAATCGGTGCCGACCTGTGGCGCGTGGGCGAGGACTTTAACGTGTCCGGTGACAAACAGCAATGGGGCTGGGCCGGAAGAGGCCGCAGGTATAGCGGCCTGGCCTACCCAGCGCTGCGCGGCGCCAACCAGTTGGTCAATGCGGCGGGCGTGCTGGCCGCGTTGACTGCCTTGCGCGAACGCCTGCCCGTTACCGCCCAGGCGGTGCGCAATGGCCTGGCCTTTGTCGAGCTGCCAGGACGCTTCCAGATCGTGCCGGGCCAGCCCACGCTGGTGCTGGACGTGGCGCACAACCCCCATTCGGTGGCGGCGCTGGCGGCCAATCTGGATGCCATGGGCTACTTCCCCACCACGCACGCCATCTTTGGCGCCATGGCCGACAAAGACCTGACCAGCATGTTCACCAAGCTGCTCCCGCTGCTGGACCGCTGGTATTTCACGGATTTGCCACTGCCGCGTGCCGCCAAAGGCGCCGATTTGATGGCGCAGTGGCAGGCTTTGAACACCCGCAAAGACACCCACGCCGCCGCCTTTGCCGACCCCATGGGGGCATTGCAGGCAGCCATCGCTGCTGCGGACCCCGCTGATAGAATCGTGGTCTTCGGATCGTTCCACACCGTGGGCGGCGTGCTTGCAAACGGCGTGCCCCGGCTGCAGGCCAAACACCTGAATTCCTGAGAACCCCCTCATCCATGGCTTTTTTCAAATTTCGCAAGGGTGGTGACGAGCATGCCACCCCCGCTCCCGCTCCTGAAAGCGTAGAAGCCATGCGCACGCGCGCGCGCCACCGCCTGATTGGTGCTTCGGTGCTGGTGCTGATCGGTGTCGTGGGTTTTCCGCTGCTGTTTGACAGCCAGCCACGGCCCATCTCGGTCGATATTCCGATTGAAATTCCTGACAAGAATACGGTCAAGCCGCTGGCTACAGCAACCCAGGTTAAACCGCCCGCGACCGACATTGTTGTGGAATCGGATGCCGGTAAAGAGGTTGTCAGCAAGCCAGCTGCACCGGTTGCCGCGCCCGTGGTGAAACCCGCTGCGGTGGCAGCTGCTGTTGTAGCCCCCGCGGCGGTGGCCTCGCGCACCGCAACCGGTTCGGTGTTCACTGGCGCTGCACCGGTACCGGTCACCAAACCGATCACCAAACCCGAAGCCAAGCCAGCGGATAAACCTGCGGACAAACCACCTGTGCGCCCTGATGACGGCGCCAAGGCCCAAGCCCTGTTGGAAGGCAAAGACGCCACGCAAAAAGCCGCATCCGCCCCGGTGGCAGCCGTTGCCTCCAGTCGGTATGTGGTGCAAATCGGCGCATTCTCAGACGCTGTCAAGGCGCATGAAGCCCGTGTGAAGCTGGAAAAAGCCGGCATGAAGACCTATACCCAGGTCGTGAACCCCAAAGAAGGCAAACGCATTCGCGTGCGCGTGGGACCGTTTGAATCCAAGGGCGATGCGGACAAGACCGCCGACAAAATTCGCAAGCTGGACCTGCCTGCATCCGTGCTGGAGTTGTAGTAGCCGGACGAGCAAAGAGCGCGCGCTTTGTTGGCCACCATGCCCATGTTGGACTGGATTTTTATCGCCGTGCTGGTGATCTCACTGATGGTGGGCGCGTGGCGCGGCCTGGTTTATGAGCTGTTGTCGCTGGCCAATTGGATCGCCGCCTTTGTGCTGGCACAGTGGTTTGCACCGGATGCCGCGCACTATTTGCCGTTGGCCAACGCTACCGAAGTTGTGCGTTACGCGGCGGGCTTTGTGGTGGTTTTTGTCGTTGCGCTGTTCGCCGGTGGTCTGCTGGCCTTTCTGGTTCGCAAGCTGGTGGCGGCCGTGGGCTTGCGCCCGGTGGACCGGGTGTTGGGGTCGGCATTTGGTCTGGTGCGTGGCGTGGTTGTGTTGCTGGCCTTGACGGTTGTGGCCGGTATGACACCAGTGGTCAAGAGCCCCTGGTGGCAAGAGTCCACAGGCGCCGATGTTGCTGTCGTGGTCTTGAAGGGCCTGAAACCGGTGCTACCTGTTGAATTTGGAAAGTATTTACCTTAAATGAGAAACACACTATGTGCGGAATAGTTGGCGTTGTCAGCAATGCACCGGTCAATCAACTGATCTATGACGCCTTGCTGTTGTTGCAGCACCGCGGCCAGGACGCTGCGGGCATCGTCACCCAGCAAGAGCGCAAGTTCTTCATGCACAAGGCCAAGGGCATGGTGCGGGACGTGTTTCGCACGCGCAATATGCGCTCGCTGCCCGGCAACTGCGGGCTGGGTCAGGTGCGCTACCCCACTGCGGGCAATGCGTATAGCGAAGAAGAAGCGCAGCCCTTCTACGTGAATGCGCCCTTCGGCATCGTGCTGGTGCACAACGGAAACTTGACGAATGCACACGCGCTCAAGAGCGAGCTGTTCCTCACCGACCATCGCCATATCAACACCGAGAGCGACTCCGAGGTTTTGCTCAATGTGTTGGCGCACGAGATCGAAAAAACCACGCGCGGCCTGCCGCTGCAACCGCTGGATATCTTTGCCGCCGTGCGCAATGTGCACAAGCGCGTCAAGGGTTCATATGCCGTGATCGCGCTGATCGCCGGCCATGGTGTGTTGGCGTTCCGTGATCCGTTTGGCATCCGCCCGCTGTGTATTGGCAAGAGCGCCGATGGCACGATATTGGCCAGCGAGTCCGTCGCACTGGAAGGCACGGGCTACCAGTTCGAGCGCAATGTGGACCCCGGTGAGGCCGTGTTCATCGCGCTGGACGGCACGGTGCATGCGCAGCAGTGCGCAGACAACCCGCAACTCAACCCCTGCATCTTTGAATTCGTGTATTTGGCCCGCCCCGATTCGGTGATGGACAACATCTCGGTCTATCAGGCGCGTCTGAATCTGGGTGAATCGCTGGCCAAGCGCGTGATCTCCACCGTGCCACCAAACGAGATCGATGTCGTCATCCCCATCCCCGAATCCAGCCGCCCCAGTGCCGCGCAACTGGCGCATCTGCTGGGCCTGCCGTACCGCGAGGGCTTTGTGAAGAACCGCTATGTCGGCCGCACCTTCATCATGCCGGGCCAATCGGTGCGCAAGAAGTCCGTGCGCCAAAAATTGAACGCCATTGCCAGCGAATTCAAGGGCCGCAACGTGCTGCTGGTGGACGACTCCATCGTCCGCGGCACCACGTCCAAAGAGATCGTGCAAATGGCGCGCGACGCCGGTGCCCGCAAGGTCTACCTGGCCAGCGCCGCGCCACCCGTGCGCTACCCCAATGTCTATGGCATTGATATGCCCACCAGCAGCGAGCTGGTTGCGCACAACCGCAGCGTGGAAGAGATCCGCCAGATCATCGGCTGCGACGCACTGATTTACCAGGATGTCGATGGCATGAAGAGGGCAATTGGCTCGCTGAATGCCAAGGTCAAGGGCTTTGATGCGTCGTGTTTTGACGGCGTGTACGTTACCGGTGACATCACCTCGGACGACATCAACCGGCTGAATGCAAACCGTGTGGGGGGCGAAGAGACGCAAGAAGACACGTCCCGCCTGGCGCTGCCCAACCACAACGACTAGGGGTTCGCACGCACCATGACCCAGAGCAAACTACCCGAGGGCCTGCACCCCGACACACTGGCCATCCGTGCCGCCGCCCCGCGCAGCCAGTACGGAGAAAACTCCGAGGCGCTGTACCTGACCAGCGGTTATGTGCAGCCCACCGCCGAGGCCGCGGCACGTCGCTTTGCCGGCGAAGAAGAAGGCTTCACCTACGGACGCTACGGCAATCCAACGGTCAGCAGTTTCGAACAGCGTCTGGCGAGCATGGAAGGCACCGAGGCCGCCATGTCTACCGCGTCGGGCATGTCGGCCATTCTGATGATGTGCATGGGTTTGCTGCAATCAGGCGACCACGTGGTGTGCTCGCAATCCATGTTTGGCTCCACCATCAAACTGATTGGTTCGGACTTGGCCAAGTTTGGCGTGCAGTCCAGCTTTGTGTCGCAGACCGATGTGGATGCATGGCGCGCAGCCGTGCGGCCCAACACCAAACTGCTGTTTGCCGAGACACCGACCAACCCGCTGACCGAAGTGTGTGACATTGCCGCGCTGGCGGACATTGCACACAAGGCGGGTGCGTTGCTGGCGGTGGACAACTGCTTTGCCACCCCGGCGCTGCAGCGTCCAGTGGAGATGGGCGCTGACATCATCATGCATTCGGGCACCAAGTTTTTGGATGGCCAGGGCCGTGTCATGGCGGGCGCCTTGTGCGCCAGCCAGCAACTGGTGACTGAGAAATTTTTGCCCATGCTCAAGAGTGGTGGCATGACCCTGGCGCCGTTCAATGCCTGGGTCGTGCTCAAAGGGCTGGAGACCTTGGGCATCCGCATGCGTGCACAGTCGGCACAGGCGCTTGTATTGGCAGAGTGGCTGGAGAGCCACCCCGCAGTGGACCGCGTTTTTTACCCCGGGCTTGCCAGCCATCCGCAACATCATTTGGCGATGGCGCAACAGGGCGGCTTGGGTGGTGCGGTGATGTCGTTCGCCGTCAAGGCCAGCAATGCAGACGAAGCGCGCAAGCGGGCCTTCCACGTGCTGGATTCCATGGAGGTCTTGTCACTGGCCACCAACCTGGGTGACACCAAGACCATGTGCGCCCACCCGGCCAGCACCTCGCACGGCCGCATGACCGAGGCGCAGCGCCAGGCAGCCGGCATTGGCCAAGGCCTGGTCCGCGTGGCCGTGGGCCTGGAACATATTGAAGACATCAAGACCGACCTCGCGCGCGGCCTGGACACCCTGACATGACACCACGAAAAATCCGCACCCGTATCGCCCCGTCTCCCACCGGCTTTTTGCACTTGGGCACGGCCCGCACCGCGCTGTATTCGTGGGCGTATGCCCGCCATTTTGATGGCGAGTTTGTGCTGCGTATTGAGGACACCGACGTGGCCCGTTCCACGCAGGATTCGGTCGACCAGATCTTGGCTTCCATGCACTGGCTGGGCCTCGAGTACAACGAAGGCCCGATCTACCAGATGCAGCGGCTGGACCGCTACAAGGCCGTCATCGACCAGCTGATCGCCGAGGGCAAGGCCTACTATTGCTACAGCACGCCTGAGGAACTGGACGCGGTGCGCGAGGCCAAGAAGGCCCGTGGCGAGAAGGCCTTGTACGACGGCCGTTGGCGCCCCGCGCCGGGCAAGACACTGCCGCCCATCCCCGCAGGGGTGCCGCCAGTGGTGCGCTTCTGCAACCCGCCCGATGGTGATGTGAGCTGGGACGATCTGGTCAAAGGCCCCATCACCATCAGCAACCGCGAGATCGATGACCTCATCATCGCGCGCACCGACGGTGTGCCGACCTATAACTTCGCCGTGGTCGTGGACGACTGGGACATGGAGATCAGCCATGTATTCCGCGGCGACGAGCACATCAACAACACACCGTGGCAGATCAATATCTTCCACGCGCTGGGCGCTCCACTGCCGCAGTTTGGCCACTGCCCGGTGATCCTGGGTGACGATGGTCAAAAGTTATCTAAGCGCCGTGGCGCCGTCAGCGTGACCGCGTACGAAGAGGGTGGTTATTTGCCCGAAGCCATGCTGAACTACCTGGCCCGCTTGGGCTGGAGCCATGGTGATGAAGAGTTGTTCACCAGTGAACAACTGGTGGTTTGGTTTGACGGAACCCATTTGAACAAGAGCCCTGCGCAATGGGACCCGGTCAAGTTGCTGTGGGTGAATGCCCAGTACATCAAGCAGGCGGACAACACGCGTTTGGCCGGCCTGGTCGCCACCCAATTGGCCAAACAAGGCATAACACTGGACGCATCCACTATTGAGACCCACTTGCCGCAGGTGTGCGCATTGCTAAAGGACCGTTGCGACACAACGGTCGCATTGGCCACATGGGCCGCGAAGTTTTATGGTGACATCACACCCGACGCAACGGAGTTGGCGCAACACGTGACCGACGCGGTGCGCCCGGCGGTGGCGATGCTGGCCGAGAAGTTGTCTACCTGCGCGTGGGACAAGGCATCGATTGCTGCGGTCATCAAAGAAGTGCTGGCAGCCAATGGCCTGAAGATGCCGCAATTGGCTATGCCGGTGCGGGTTTTGGTCATGGGCACGGCGCAGACTCCATCGCTGGATGGCGTGCTGGAGATGTGCGGAAAAGAAAAAGTAATTGCGAGACTTGCGAAAGCCTGATTTCTAAGGCTATAATTTGAGGCTCGGAAATTGAGAATACTTTAAAAAGTTTGCTCAGGTTGCTGCAGAGAAATCAGGCAGCAATATAAGGTTTTGGGGGGTATAGCTCAGCTGGGAGAGCGCTTGCATGGCATGCAAGAGGTCAGCAGTTCGATCCTGCTTACCTCCACCAAAGTTTTCGAAGAGACTTTTGTTAGTAGATTAGTCCAAGGTTTTGACCCCATCGTCTAGAGGCCTAGGACACTACCCTTTCACGGTAGGTACCGGGGTTCGAATCCCCGTGGGGTCGCCAAGTTTTTAGCGCAAGCTGAAACGGCACAAGTTGGTAACAGCTAGTCTAAAAGGACTGGCGACTTGGCTCGAGAGAGCGAATGGTTACCGCTACCTGGAGCGGTAGTTCAGTTGGTTAGAATACCGGCCTGTCACGCCGGGGGTCGCGGGTTCGAGTCCCGTCCGCTCCGCCAGCAAATATATGTAAGTCTTTGATTTGCATAGCAAAAAGCCACCGCAAGGTGGCTTTTTTGTCTCCTAGCCATACTTCTAACCATATTTTAAGTTGCGCTGTAGTGAGACAAACTGAGACAAAATGCGACTACGAACCTAGACTTTTGTAGCTCCGCACCAGTGCTGTTGAAGTTTCAAGAGTTTCTTCAAGGAAATGAGTCTCTCAATGAAGCGATGCACGGCCAACTGGAAGAACGCAAACGAGTACCCGCCAGTCGGATGTGAAGAATATGAGTGGTTGGCGTGGGAGTTTTTGCGTCGCAACAAAAAATACGCTGAACACTTCAAGGCGATTTCGCATCTGAAGCCTGGCGAGTTTGAGAAAGGCATCTCTCCAGACTCTGACTCACTTTTGGCAGCAACTGAGTGTGTGCCCCCGGCGATGGATGGTGAGACGGCGGTGGCCTATTGCGACCGGATGCGTCTAGAAGGCGTAAAACGCTGGCGAATTTCAAAACCGAAGATTCTCTTCACGGAGCGGTGGTTGCTGGCAAAGCCAGTCGCTCCGGAAAAAAACTTCGGCACCAAGGCTGTTCATTTTATGGTGCATCAAGTCAAGATCGCTCACCCAAAAAATGGTCAGCGTGATTCATTTAAACTGACTCTTGCGCCAAACGAGGTGATGGTTCGACTTCGGTTGGATTTAAACATTGCGCCTCAACTCATCAGCACGCTTGCACGATTGGCCGACGTGGTGAAGGCATATGACGACCGACTGGGGGACGGACAAACCAAGTTACGTCGATCACGCAAAGACAGCGTTCTGAAAATGGCACATGTCTGGTTGCGCTCTTACGACGCGTACCAAGCCCGAGTGCTGTACGTTGAAGATCCTAAGAGAAAGCGCAAACGCACTGACGGGCCTGCAGCCATCGTTGAACAGTTCCGCAGTGAAAATGCCCCTGATGGTGACCCGAGAGCCAGAGCCAACAAACTGAATCCGCCAGACTGGGCCGAACGTGCAGGTGATTACATAGACGGAATGCTCTACCAGAAACTGCTTTTCGCCGCGCCAACGAAACAGCAAGTTCATTCGCTGACAGAACTACTTCGTGTATGGCGAGGCCAAGGCGGAGAAGGTTGACTGGTTGAGGGTGAGCACAGGCTTGGGCTCTTCCACAGTGGTGCGTTACTGCTGTTGCTAACTGACGGTCAGGGCATTTTTGGAGGATATAAGGCTGCGCTAAAAAACCTCCAATGACGTTGTTCTGGATGATTTTTACCTCGATTGTTATCTGGGCTCCTTCAACTTTTAGGAGCCTATATGGAACAAGGAAATGGAAATCATGGGATTCAACAATCGAGTCCGAGTCATCAGATTGCGACCGTACACGGGCAAAGCTCCAACGGCTGCATTCGCGTCAAGCATCAGGGTCAGAATCATCTGGTGACCGGGCGGCTTAAAGAGCGACATTGCTCGAAGAACGCACACGGCATGGTCAAAATCTTCTATCGCTTGGTCAGTACGACGCCTGGCTACCAGTCATCGCCATTGACTGACTGGATAGTTGATGCCGTGTGTCCAACTACGGGCAAGAACTTTCGCGTATCAGGCAAGTTCAAAACATTGGCACCGAAATCCGTCAGCGTCTTGCATAAAGCAGCGGAGGCAACACCAGCCATCACTGTGAACACGGTCGCCAAAAGTCCGGTGGTACGCAGTGAGCCCAATCCTGCTTTTGCACGAGAGTATTTCATCATCGCTGCGCAACGTGCTGCCGGACTCGATCCTGACCTACGCATGTCCTTCATAACGGTCTTCTTGAACGAGTCGAAAGCGAATCTGTATCGCAAGATGGGCAAAGCCTTTCCCCAACCGATCAAGCGCGGAAAAAGCAGTTTCTGGCCTATGTCTCAAATCGAAGCGTACAAGGCAGGTCAACTGGTGGGAGTCTCGGTATGACTAAAACATTTACAGCAAATATCGAAATAACAATTCGTCAACTCACTGCTCATGAAGACTATGACGGGAACCTTATTGAGGAAGAGTTTCAAAAAATGTGCAACTTGGAATCGGCTCTACATTTTGCAGAATACTTTGGCTTCATGCCGCTCATAAAAATTGACAAAATCTACATGGCGGACTGCCTCTATGAGGGCCTAGTCGAATCAAAACGGAATGCCGTAAATAGTCTGCTACGGGACTATTTTGATTCAGTGATTGAGGTAATCGGAGGGGAGCTTTACGAGGCCTCAATCAAGCACGTGAATACCAAGTTTGATTTTTGGTTTTGCACACAGATGCCAGGGGTTGATGCTGTGACCTTTATGCCCCAGAAGAAAAGCGCAGATCAAGGTGCGTGTTTGTATTTTGGCCCTGCTGTTTCGTCTGAACTTTTGACGCAACTGGTTGATGGCATGTCTGACGAGGTTGTCGTGACTTGTGAGACCTCCAACGAATGTGCAGGTGCTTGAAAGGGTCAGCCGCATCCACTAATTTCAGCAAAGCGCCAACAACCGTTAGGTTGACGCTCGATGTGACTGCAAAACAGTGCCTTTGACACCACGTCAATGCAGTTTTGTGAACGTCACGCTGTAAATGACTGTTGGCACCACAAAAGTGCCAACGACCGTTACGCCAAAAACACACGACCAGCAACTTCGTGCAGTTGATGCCCTCCCGGCCGCTATCGAGCACATCAACTGCCCTATTCAATGGATTTCACTATGACGCAGACCTCGAAGAAACAGACCAATAAGAACACTATACGTAGTGGTAAGACTACCAACAGTAGTAAATCAGATATTGATCATTACCTTGATGATCTGAATGAACCTGATGAACCAGTTAGCAAGACCAGAAGCTCAAAGCACGATGGCACCATCACACCCAAGAGCATTAAGGTAGTTGCACCAACCAGTACAGGCAAGTCGCTGCAAGTGCTGAACAAAGATGGACAACGCGCCAACAAGGCACAGCGCCTAACCAAAGCGGCGGCAGGCAAACCATCGACCACCAGCAAGCAGCAGCGCAAGCCTGTGGATAGCATTGGCAGTATCGACAAGCCAGTGTTGACTGGGTCAGACAAGCTTCACTTCTCGGTGCCCGTTTCAAAGCTTCAGTTGGCACGCGCCATTGAAGTGGCGTTGCTCACGGTGAAGCTGAAGGAGAAGCCTTTAACGCACCGCAGCGTCAAGGGTGAATGGTTCCGCCACAAATTTGTCTACACCTTTGGCAGCCATACCTATGCCGTGCCGTGTCAAGCCGTGTTGAAGATGAAGTCCACCAAGCAGGATGCGACGCTGGACATGGAAGTTGACCTTAACCCCAACAACTTGACAGTATCTGAAGTGGGCGAGTGGCTTGCCCTGTGGAAAGAACTGTTCGGTACTCATGCGCGTGAACTGGCACAGCAGATAGGCATCATGCGCTTAGACAACAACGCGGATTGTCCGTACCGTACAGATGACCTCATCATTGATTTGGACGGCGCACGGATGGGCGAAAAATACTACGTCAGAACCACGGCGGGGGCAATGATTCAGTCAAACTACGCAGGCAACGCAAAGGCGGCTGAGCGGTTGTCGGTTTACGACAAAGAGGGCAGCGAAGCATATAAGGAAGCGCAGGCCCGCGCCATTGACTGTCACCAAGAAGAAGCGCATGAGGATGATGCCCTCATTCGTTTGAAGAGAGTGGCTGGCGGCGAACGCACTCGCGCTGAAATTCGCCGTGTATTTGAAGGCCACCATCCGAAAGTTTCGGAGCTTGGCAAAATCGCTGACCCGTTTGGGCACGTTCGCGTCTATCACATTGACCGCACCAAGACCAAGCATATGAGTGTTGAGTTCATTGCCTTCCTCGACAGTGTGCGTGTGCGCGGCGTCAACGGCGCGGGCCGCTACTTGATCAAAGAGTGCGGCAACACCAAGGAAGCCAAGAGCAAGGTGCAAGAATTTGAGCGCCAGTTAGCCCGCCTTGCAGCACCGTGGTGGCCCCCGGAAGATTTCAATGCCAGTGCTTTGGACTTGTTGAAGTCGCTACCGATCTGGAAGTTTCTTCGTCCACGGAAAGTGAAATAGAGAAAAGCAGCAATTTCGGTCATGGCAAGCTGCGTAGCCAGCAGCAATATCCGCGTCGTAGAGCGTCTTTTTTGCCGTGTCGGTCACTTTGTATGTCTGACGGTCGAAAATCGCTCTATGGCTCGATTAAAGCCGCCGATGAATGGCTGAAAACCGTCGTTGTGGTCACGCTTCGTCGGTACGACTGACACTGGTCGCAATACGTCTCACTATGGCCGGTTAGTCAGTGACTTGTTACAGTTGCTTGCTTACAAGCTGTGCAACAACTGACACAGTTTTGCGATCCTGCGAAAAACCATGTAGCCCATCGTTGATTCACTCTAAAGCAGTGCGGCTTGTTCTGGGCCTTGGCGCAAGGCATCCAATGGCTCGGATGTGAACTCTGAGGTTGGCATCTCAACAAATATTGTTCCGGCTGTAGCAGGCGAGGCAGTAAGCCAATCCGTCCAGTTCGATTGGGGCACCACAACAAGGCTTCGCCGCTCGTCTCCCGGTCGGTGAAATCTGCCCATGACTGGATGACCGTCCGCATTGATGGTCAGCATGGAAAACTATTCGACTATTTCGCCTGTTGTCCGGTCTGTCCAACTGTCCCATATCGCCGCGACGGTAAACGACTCATTGTCTTGCCTATGAATGCTCCAGCGCACGGCCTTGCCTGTCTCCCAGCACGGCTCAAAAAACCTCGCCATGGGCACAAGACAAAACTGGCGCTGTCGCCATGCCGTCCGGTAACTGGGCTTTTCTGCCACCGTTTCTGACCTGGCGTTGTACGTGCGCCGCCCGATAGTGCGGTCTTTCGACCAACTGGGGATCAGGCCCAATGCGGCCATATCCACACGCAATGCATCGGAATTGGCTCGGATGATCGGCGCGACGTAGCCGGGGAAAGTCTCTGGTGGGTACTGTTGTTCGGGCGCGTTGCCAGTCATCCGATGTAAGGCGGTTGGATTGGCAGGTGTGAAGTTCACGCACATGACCAATAGTTTAGGCGGGCGACTGTCGAAAGCATGGCACTTCGCCACCACTGTTTTCATTGTTGTCGCTATACTGTACAAAATACCAGTATTCAAGCAACGTGACTCATGCAGCCCCCACTTCCATCAACACCCGCCCATGCGACGCTCGATCAGTCGCCCCTTGCACTTACGCCTGAACCGCTGCCGTACACGTCACCGCTGTTTCTGTGCAGCATCCCCGCTGGTTTTCCGTCACCTGCCACTGACTATATTGAAGATGGCCTAGACCTGAACGAGTATCTGGTGCGCCACAAAGCCGCCAGCTTCATG
>NZ_JANXUQ010000245.1 GCF_025356155.1 Rhodoferax sp.
TGTGCAATTTGCCAACGCGGCCGATCTCGCCCAGCAGCGTGGTGCCCAGTTTCAGGCTGTCGTTGATCTGCGCGGTGGTGCTCATGTCCAGCAGGGCGCGTTGCACGGTAGCGTCTTTGCTCTGCACGTTCAGCCCGCCAATCAAATCGGCCTTGTTCTCTTTGGCCGCCATCCAGCGCGCGGCGCTGCTGGAGGCGCCGCCCTGGCTCAGCGCAAACACGCTGGCGCCCTGCGGGTCGGGCGTAAAGAAGGCGTCGGCATGCAGGCTGACAAACAGGTCGGCCTGCACACGGCGTGCTTTTTGCACCCGTACTTGCAGCGGCACAAAGAAATCGGCATCGCGCGTCAGATAGGCGCGCATGGCATTGCCGTTGACGCTGGTGGCGTTGATGCGTTCGCGCAGCAGGTGGGCCAGGCGCAGCACCACATCCTTCTCGCGCGTGCCGCCGGGGCCTACCGCGCCGGGGTCTTCGCCGCCATGGCCGGGGTCCAGCGCGATGATGATGAGCCGGTCGGTCGCGGTGGGCTCCGGGGGCTCGGGTTTGGCGATAGGCCTTGAGTCCAACGGGCCGCTAGCCCTCGTGAATGTTGGATGTACCGCTATGGAAGGTGTAGCACCCGGGGGTAACGTGTTGCCCGGCTGTGGATGGGGTGATTTTTGCGTGTGCTGGGTAATCAGCTCGCCCAGAGGGTCTGCGGCAGCCGGTGCGGGCGTGGGCTTGGCGGGTGCTGCGCTGGCAGGCGGTGCGCTTTCCTGCAGGCGCTGCGCAATCAATGCCTCCAGCGGGTCCACTTCCTGCGCGGGGTACAGGTCCAAAACGAAGCGGTGCTGGTAGGCCGCAACGGGTGTCAGCGCAAACACCTGTGGGCGAATCGGCACTTTCAAATCCACCACCAGCCGCACCACATTAGGCGCGAACTGGCCGACGCGGATACCGGCGATGTTCGGGTCGTCGGCGCGCACCTTGGCTACCAGCTCCTTCAACGCCGGGTTCAGCGTGATGCCTTCAATATCCACCGCCAGCCGTGGCGGGCTGGGCACAAAGGTTTGCTTGGTGGTCAGCGCACTGTCGGATTCGATGGTCACCCGCGAATATTCAGGCGCCGGCCACACACGCACGGTAATGATGGTCGCGCCATGGGCCAGCTCGGCCAGGCCCAGGCTCAGCACAATGCTGCCGCCTGATCGCAGTAGGGTGCGACGCTGCATCAAGGCTGCGGCCCCTCATGCGCGCAGGCCTGCAGCAAGGCGGTGCCTGTTGGGGTGTTGGCGCTGAGGGTCACGTGGCGTGTGGCGTCGGTGGTGGTCAAGATGGTTAGTCCCAGGTCCGCGCAGGGTAGCATGGCGCCGGCCTTCTCGGGCCACTCGGCCAGCTTCAGGCCGGTGCTGGCGAAGATGTCGCGAAAGCCCGCGTCTTCCCACTCGCGCGGGTCGGCAAAGCGGTAGAAGTCGAAGTGCCAGATGTTCAGCTCTGGCAATTCATAGGGCTCGACCACGGCATAGGTAGGGCTTTTGATGCGTCCGGTCACGCCCAGCGCGTGCAGCAGGTGGCGCACAAATGTGGTCTTGCCGGCACCCAGATCCCCGTGCAGAGCGATGAAGGCGTGGGCTATGTCGGGCAATGCGGACAGGCGTTCAGCGAACCGCTGCGTGGCGGCTTCATCCGGCCAGTGCAGGGTTTTTACAATAGGGGGGTGACGATCAATAGCGCTCAATTCGATGGCAACCAGCTGGTTTCGCAAATGCAGGCGTGGGCCCGGGATTTGGGATTCTCCCAAATTGGAGTCGCCAGTGTAGATTTATCGTCGGCCGAGGCCGGATTGATGGATTGGCTGGCACGCGGTTTCCACGGCGACATGGCCTATATGGCCAGCCACGGCTTGAAGCGCGCACGCCCGGCCGAGCTGGTGCCGGGCACTCTGAGCGTCATCACCGCGCGCATGGACTACCTGCCGCGCAGCACGCCCGACGACTGGACAACTGCGGAGTTGGACCGCCTGCAGCGCCCCGGCGAGGGCATCGTGTCCGTCTACGCGCGGGGGCGGGACTACCACAAGGTCTTGCGCAGCCGCCTGCAAAAACTCAGCGAGCGCATCGCGCTGGAGATTGGCGCCTTTGGCCACCGCGCCTTTACCGACTCCGCGCCGGTGCTGGAGGCCGAACTAGCCGCCCGCAGCGGCCAGGGCTGGCGCGGCAAGCACACGCTGCTGCTGAACCGCGAGGCGGGTTCGATGTTCTTCCTCGGCGAGATTTATGTGGACGTGCTGTTGCCGACCAGCACCCCCGTGCAAGGCCATTGCGGCACGTGCAGCGCGTGTATCACCGCGTGCCCCACACAGGCCATCGTCGCACCGCACAAGCTGGATGCGCGGCGTTGCATCTCCTACCTGACCATTGAGCATGCAGGCCCCATACCGGAAGAGTTTCGCGCAGCGATGGGCAACCGCATCTACGGCTGTGATGACTGCCAGTTGGTGTGCCCGTGGAACAAATTTGCACAGCGCAGTCCGTTGAAAGACTTCGACCCCCGCGACGGTTTGAGCGGTCAGCAACTGGAAGAATTGTTCAACTGGACCGAAGCCGAGTTTCTGCAGCGTACCGAGGGCAGCCCAATACGCCGCATAGGGCACGAACGGTGGCAGCGCAATATCGCCGTGGCGTTGGGCAATGCGTTGCGTAGGGGGGGTGATGTGGGGCCATTCCTAAGAAGCCAGGCCGACCACCCCAGTGCGCTGGTGCGCGAACATGTGCAGTGGGCGCTGGCGCAAACCAACTGAGGTATTCCCCTGTGCGATGATCCCGGCCTAACCACAGAGGCACAAGCTTTGTGCGTTTACCCAACCTGCTGGCCACCAAAAATGGCCGATTGCTGGCGTTCTTTCTGCTGTACATCACCGAAGGCATTCCCTTGGGCTTTGCCGCCACCGCGGTGGCAACCCGCCTGCGGCGCCTCGACGTTGGCCCGGCCGAGATAGGAGCCTTTGTCGGCTCCTTCTACCTGCCGTGGGCCTTCAAGTGGGCCTTTGGCCCGGTGATTGACGTGTTCTCGTCCGACCGCTTTGGCCGACGCCGGGGCTGGATTCTGATCACCCAGGTGATGATGGCGCTGACCTTGCTATCCACCGTGCTGCTGGACCTGCCGCAGCAACTGGGTCTGTTCACGATGATCCTTCTGGTGCACAACACCTTTGGGGCCATGCAAGACGTGGCCATTGACGCGCTGGCCTGCAGCACGCTGCAGGAAGACGAGCGTGGCTTGGCCAACGGTCTGATGTTCGCCGGGGCCACGATAGGCAGCATGGTGGGCGGCAGCGGTGTGCTGTTCCTCAGCGGGGTGACCGGTTTCCAGCCCACGTTCTTCTTTGTGGCCGCCTGCATCTTTGCGGTCACGGTGTTTGTAGTCTTGCCGATGAAGGAGGCGGCCGGCCCTGCACGTGCCGTGGTGGTGGGCTCCAAGCTGGCGCAGGCGGGGCGCGAGATGCGTACGTTCGCCGTCGATTCGTTCCGTTCCTTCCTGGGCAGCACCGGCGCGTTTAGCGGCCTGCTATTTTCGCTGTTGCCCGCGGGGGCCATGTGCCTGGGGCTGGCCCTGCAGTCCAACCTGGCGGTGGAGTTGGGCATGGACGATGACCAGGTCGCACTGCTGAACCTGTGGTCGTCCATTTTGAACGCGGGCTTCTGCGTGCTGGGTGGCTTTTTGTCCGACCGCTGGGGCCGCCGCCGCACGCTGTTCGTCTACCTGGCGCTGATGAGCGTGCCGGTGTTCTACCTGATGACCGAGTTGTCCAAATACGGCTGGGTCATGCCC
>NZ_JANXUQ010000272.1 GCF_025356155.1 Rhodoferax sp.
CCACAGCATCCTGATCAACTCATCCTTTTGTGCGTGGCTGAGTTGATTGAGGTCGGGCACGTTTTGCATTAAGCCCGATTGTCGCTCACTATTTCATAGCAAACGCTGATGGAACTCCATTGGGAGCTGAGTAGTTACAAATGCCCTCTGGAATTGCAAAAAAACGCCATAAAACCCAATACGGGCACTTAAATACCCATGGCGGTGTTTATAGGGCGTTTCTAAGATCTGCCACCGCGCCACCAAACCTATAGGCCCGGGGCAGACGCCAGCATCCGGCGCCATGACCAGGCCGCTGCGACCACCATCAAGCCCATGCCGAGCGTCAGCACCAGGATGACGCCTCGGCTGTCTGCCCCTGTCGCATAAGCACCGACCAGCAAACCCGCCAAGGGCTGCGACAGATTGTTCAGCATCGCGATGATGCCGGTCGTCTTGCCAAGGTCTGCTGCCGGGATCATGCGTGCGCGGTGGGTGCGGATGAAGACATTGACCATCTTGTCAAACCCCACCACCAGCATAAAGCCCAGCGCATAACCCCAGGGGCCTGGACTCATGGCGCTGATCAGCCCGCCTAAGAAGACACCGCCGCACGCCAACACACCGATCACAAACAGCGGCATGCGCACACGCGCCAGCACAACCAGGATCACCACGGTCACCACCGCGCCTACCGTTTGCAATAACGCATAGTCGTCGCTCGAGCGGTGGTGCCAGCCCGTCAACATGGCGGCAGATGTGGCCAGCGTGGTGCCCAGCACCAGGTTGACGCCAGATGTGATCACGATCAATTGCTTCAAGCCGGGCAAGCGGCGCACATGCTGCAGACCGGTGCGGTACGGCTGCAACCAATGGCTGCCCAGCAGATGCTGCGGTGCGGCCAACACCACGGTGCTGATGCGGCGCCACACGGCCAGGCAGGCATCGGCTGCAACAAACACCAGCGCGCAGGCCGCCACCACCCATGCCCAGTGCCAATGGTTCAGCAACAGGGCTGCAACCAGAGGGCCGAGCACCGTGCCCAACTGGTCGGCGATCTGGGATTGCGCGGCCACCTTTTCAAAGCGCTGTTCGCGAAAAATCTGCGGCAACATCACCTCCCGCGCCATCGTGCCCTGGGTCGTAAAAATACCGCACAACGCCGACAGCGCCACCAGCCAGGCCAGGCCGCCAAACGCCGCAAAACCGGCCATACCTGCCAGACACACGGCCCCGCGCAGACGCTGGCTGGTGCGCAGCAAGAGCAGCGGCGAAAAGCGGTCGCACAAAGCCCCGCACACCGGGAAGCACAGAAACCGCGGCAAGGTCTCCACAAAAAAAGCCACGCCCGACCACGCCGCGCTGTGCGTGGTTTGGAACACGACCAGGGGCACCAGGAACAGCAGCACCTGGTCGGCCAGCCGGGACAGAAACAGCGATGCGTAAAACGCCAGATGGCCGAACAGCGGATGGCGCGGGGGTTGGCTGCTAGCGGCTGCGGGCGGGCCCGCCGCGTTCGTCACGCAGCAGCCTCCAGGCTGATCTGGCGTATGCCAGCCACCAGCGTGTCCAGGTCCTGCAGCCGGGTGTAGAGGTGCGGCGTCACGCGCACGCCATCACTACCGTCGACGTCGATGCCGCGCAAAACGGTGAAAATCTTGTAGTCGGCCATCAGGCGCTGGGCCACTTGTGACGAGGGGATGCCCTGTATGCGAAAGACGGCAATGGCGCAGCTGCGTGCCGGGTCGCTAGGCGTCAACACTTGCACGCCGGGCAGCGCACGCACCTGCTGCAGCCAATACTGGCTGAGGTAGCGCAAACGCACCTCCTTGTTGCGCGAGCCCATGCTGAGGTGAAAGTCCAGCGCATCGACAATATTCAGAATTGGCGCAGGCGGCACCGTGCCCACATGGCCCAGTTTGTGGATGTTGTCCACCGCAGTGCGCGTATCGCCATACAGCGGCGCGATGCCTGCAATGCGGGGCTGTCGTATGTACACCGCGCCCACACCCAGCGGTGCGCCCAGCCATTTGTGCAGATTGACGGCTACAAAGTCTGCGCCCAGGTCCGGCAATCGGTAGTCCAATTGTGCAAACGAATGGGCTGCGTCCACCATCACATCCACTCCGCGCGCCCATGCCATTGCTGCAATCTTCGCCACCGGCATGATCTGACCCGTGCGGTGTACCAAGTGCGTCACCAGAATCACCCGGGTCTTGGCAGTGATGGCGTCCTCGTAGAGCTGGACGATCTGCACGTCGCTTTCCGGGTCCAACGGCACGCGGATGCGGACCACGTCCAGCTGCCTGCGCTGCTGCACCATGTCCAGCGTCTCGACCACACTGTCGTAGTCGTGCGTGGCACACACCACACCATCCCCCGCTTCGAACGGATAACCCTGCAGCAGGATGTTCATGCCCTCGATGAGGTTGCGGGTCAGCAGCAGCTCGTTGCGCTGCACGCCGCAAAACCGGGCCAGCGTTTGCATGACGTCTTCGAGTTGGCTTTCAAAGCGTTCCCGCAAAAAGTAGGAGTTCTCGGCATTGACCGTGGCCTGGTGGCGCTGGAACGCTGCAAACACCGGCGTGGCCTGCATGCCAAAGTAGCCATTCTCCAGGTTGATGAAGTCAGGTGATGGCGCGTACTGCGCGGCGATGGTGGCCCAATAGGCTTCGTCGTCAGCGGCAATGCTGCCGGTGGCGGTGCTGACACGGTTCAATGCAAGGGTCCTTGTAGAAGTTTTAGAGGCGCTCAGGCGGCCAGGGGCTCAGGCGGCCAGGGGCTGCAGCTTGCGCAAGCGCAAGCTGATCAGCAGCGCCACACCGAGTGTGCCACCCAGGCCCAGCACCACGCCCGACCAGGCATTGCGCTCCCACAACAATCCGGTGAACGAACCCACCACGCTGGACCCCAAATAATAAAAGAACAAATACAGGGCCGATGCCAAGGCCTTGGGCGCACTGGCCCGACGCGCCACCCAGCTGCTGGCCACCGAGTGGGATGCAAAGAACCCAAAGGTAAAAATCGCCGTGCCCAGGATGACGATGGGCAGCGACTGCGACAGCGTCAGCACCAGGCCACACAGCATGGTCAGCAACACCAGCCACAGCACGCCGCGCCGCCCTACCCGGTCCACCAGCCGCCCGACCCACACCGCGCTGCCGATACCCAGCAGGTAAAGCAGCGAGATGGCACCCATGGCGCTGTGCGACAGGTTGAACGGCGCAGCCAGCAGGCGGTAGCCGATGAAGTTGTACAGGCTGACAAAACACCCCATCAACAGAAAGGCCAGGCAAAACAGCATGGCCAGCCCCGGGTCCATGAAGTGCTGGCGCACACCGCCGGCCAGGTCACGCCAGCTATGCGTTGCGGGCCGGAAATTGCGTGCTGGCGGCAGACTGCGCCAAAAATCCCACGCGGCATACAGGCCTGCGGCGCCCAACACTGCAAACGCCACGCGCCACGAGAAGTGGTCACTGATCAGCGCGGCCACCAGCCGCCCAAACATGCCACCAAATGCGCTGCCGGCAATGTACAAGCCGATGGACGTGCCCAGCGAGGTCTTCTCGATCTCCTCTCCCAAATAGGCAATGGCCACGGCCGGCATGCCGCCCAACGCAATGCCCAGAATCGCGCGCAGCACCAGCAGTTGCCCAAAGTCGTTAGCAAAGGCGCACAACACCGTGGTGATGGCCGCCAGCGCCACGGCCAAGCCCATCATCGGTTTACGGCCCACGCGCTCGCTGATGGCGCTGCTGATGATCAACGAGATGGCCAAGGTCAGCGTGGAGATCGACAGTATCCAGCTGCCTTGCACGGGTGTCAGCTTGAACTGCTCCGAAAGCAGCGGCATGACGGGCTGCACGCAATACAGCAGCGAGAAGGTGGAAAAACCACCAAACACCATGGCGCGGTTGATGCGGTTAAACGCTGCGGTGCCAGCGGTAATGGGGGCGCCCGGTTGCGGGGCTGGGGTGTGCATGCGGCAGGCCTTGTATGGGTCAATGCCGCGATGGTAGGCTGGTGTATTTAGCCTGTCCAATATATATTAGTAAACGTATTAATACTTTAAATAGATAACACATCAATGGAACTCCGCCACCTGCGCTACTTCATTGCAGTTGCTGAAGAGCTGCACTTCACCCGTGCTGCGGAGCGGCTTCACATCGGCCAGCCACCGCTGAGCCATGCCATCCAAATGCTGGAGGCCGATGTCGGCGCCCTGCTGTTTGAGCGCAGCAAACGCTGGGTGCGCTTGACACCTGCGGGCACGCTGTTCCTGGCGGATGCGCGCGACATTCTGGCCATGGCCGATCAGGCGGCAGAGACGGCACGCCGCGCCCAACGCGGCGAGGCTGGCGAGCTGCGCATAGGCTTTACCTCGTCCACACCGTTTACACCGCTGTTTGCCGCGGTCATCAACCGCTACCGGCAGCAGTTTCCACTGGTGTCGCTGCGGCTGCAGGAGATGGCGACATCTCGCCAGATGGAAGCCATCGCACAGCGTAGCCTGGACCTGGGTTTTATCCGCCCGCCTGACGGCGTGTCCGGTACCAAAATGGAATCTGACGCGCTGACCTTCAGCAAGCTGCGCAAAGACAATCTGGTGGTGGTGCTGCCTACAACGCATGCGCTGGCACCGCGCAAGAAAATTGCCATCAAGGAACTGGCCGATGAGCAGTTTGTGATGTACCCCAACACGGCTGGCGTTGGCATCTACCCGCAGATCTATAGCCTGTGCCATGCAGCGGGTTTTGTGCCCCATGTGGCACAGGAGGCCGGTGAATCGTCCACCATCATCGGCCTGGTGGCCGCGGGCTGCGGTATCTCGATACTGCCCAATTCATTTGAGCGCATCCAGATGGAGTGCGTGTGCTACCGTCCACTGTCTAACGCGGGTGCCGGCACGGCATTGCTGTTGGCGCAACGCAAACTCGAACACGCGCCGCTGGTGGATGCCTTTGTGGCGCTGGCGCTGGGCGAGGCCAAACGGATGAACAAGGTGCGGGTATGAAACGTCTGAAGAACATCGTGGTGGGCCTCGTGCTGCTGGCCGTTGTACTGACCGTGGCCACCTGGCTGGTTTTTCGACTACCCAACTTTGGCGGCACGGTAGACGGAGCACGGCTTGAGCGCATGCGCCAATCCCCACAATTTCACGACGGCCGGTTTGAAAACACACCGCCCTACGTCAGCAATATGTCGCTGCAACGCGAACTGCATGACTACATGGGTGACCAGGTGCGCGAGCCGCAGTTTGCAGTGCCGGTGCTCAAGATGTCGGCTGACGATCTGGCAAAGCCTGCCGCACCTGGTCTGCGCAGTTGGTGGCTGGGACACGCCAGTGTGCTGATCGAACTGGACGGCGTGCGCATACTGACCGACCCGGTGCTCTCGCAACGCGCATCCCCGTTCCAGTTCATCGGCCCTGCCCGTCTGCACCCCGTGCCGTTGGCGCTGGAACAATGGAAGAACATCGATGCCGTCGTTATTTCACACGACCACTTTGACCATCTGGACATGGACACCATTCGCCACCTGGCGCAGGGCGGCACACACTTCTATGTGGGTCTTGGGATAGGCGCGCATCTGGAGCGCTGGCAAGTGCCTGCTGCACAGATCCACGAGATGGACTGGTGGGAACAGGCCAGCATCAAAGGCGTGGTGATTCACTGCACACCGGCACGGCATTACTCCGGGCGCACCAGCATGAACAACTCCACATTGTGGACGTCATGGATGGTCAAGGGGCCAACACACTCCCTGTATTTCAGCGGCGATACGGGATATGCCGACCACTTCAAGGCCATACACGAACGGTTGGGTGCACCCGAGCTGGCATTGATCAAGGTGGGGGCGTATGGCGACACGTGGATGGACATCCACATGAACCCCGAATCCGCCGTGCAGGCCTACCAAGACCTGGGCGCCACCACACTATTGCCCGTGCACTGGGCAACCTTCAACCTGGCCTACCACGAGTGGGCAGAGCCGATCGTGCGCACGGTGCGTGCTGCCAGCGCCAAGGGTGTGCAAGTGGTGACACCGCGGGTGGGTGAACGGTTTGAATTTGGCCAGCCCTTTGACAACAAGGTCTGGTACGAGTAGCCCCTTAAATAGCCGCTGGCTCACGCAGGCAGACGTACCTGCAACAGCTGCGCGGCGGTGGCGGGGTCATCAGGGTCGGTCACCAGCGTAAACACCCAGTCGCCGCCATCCGCCAGCACGGCCATGCCTTCCACCTTGGGTGCGCCGTCCAGCCGGTGCAACTGCTGCAACTTGCCATCGGCTCCCACGGTGCCTATGGCCGACGCCACGCAGGCACCATCCAGGTAGCTGTCGTCGGTGTTTTCCGCGACGGCGGTAAACGCCCACGCGCCGCCGTGCAGCGCCGCACCATCGGTGAAGCCAAAAGGTACGCCATCCACACTGCCCAGGTCCATCAACTGCACGCTCTTGGCAGCGGGTGGCTGGGCTTGCACACCGGCCAGCCAGGGTGCCAGCAGGTTCCAGTCAAAGCGCACGCAGGCGTTAGGGGCATTGCCCTTGTTGCCACGTTGCAAAAGCAGCAGTTCGCCGCTCACCACCAAGGCGCCTTCGATGTTCAAGTCGTTGAACCGTTTGCGCAGCGGCGCATAGACCGCGGCCAGATCCACCACAGCCATGCGCCCGTTGGGCATGCCCTGCACATCCAGCCCGACCAACACTGCGGTTTCGCGGTTGGGCTTGGAGCCCGACCCCAGCGCCAGCAACGCGCCCGCCGGGCAGCCCGGCAGTGGGGGCAACAGCACCAGGCTCTCAAAATCGGGTTTGGCTTTTTTGCGTTTTCCTTTGTCATGGGGCAAGTCGCCCTCCAGCAGGCGAATCAGGCTGCCCACCGCGGGCTCATCGGTCAAGGGCTGTGCCTGTGGGGCGGTGACGTCGTCGAACACGCCCATGTGTAATTCATCATCCGCCACCACAAACAAACGCTGGCGCGCACGCACCAGGCCGCTGGCCGCACTCAGGTAAGTCAACCCACGCGGGTGCTGTAATGGGTCGACCAGCAGCGTCTGGACCGTGTGCGTCTGCAAAGCCGTTGCGGCGGTGGCCTGCGGGTTGCGTGGGATTGCCATACTTGCCTGTTCGATGTGGTGCACCGCATGGTACTTGGGTTAACCTTGACCTAATCTACCCCCAACCAACCGCATGCCCCCGTGACCCTGCTGACCCTGACGCCTGTTAATGCCAATGTGCACAGCGTGCACCTGCCCGATGGCGCCCATGTGGGTAACCTGAAGCGCATCGGCACGGTCTGGAAATTCAAGGCCGTGGGTTATGACACGCAAGGCGGTGTGGAGCCCGGTGGCGGGCCGCTGACCGACCGGCACAACACGGAATTTACGGCGCCGGATGCGGCCGAAATCAGTGCCAAGTTGACCACCTAGTCCGACAAAAAGCACACTCAACACCATGCCCCTGCAATCCTTCATCCACCGTACGTGTTGCTGCTGGCATGGGCTGATGGTCGTCCTACTTGTGGCTTGCAGCGCGTCCGCCTTCGCTGCCGAGGCGAACACCTCGCCCTTGCGCATAGGCTCCAAGCGATTTACCGAGTCCTACGTACTGGCCGAACTGCTGGCGCAGCAAGCTGCACCACACACCACCACGCCGCCCCAGGTGCGCTCCGGCTTGGGCAACACCGCCATCGT
>NZ_JANXUQ010000058.1 GCF_025356155.1 Rhodoferax sp.
TAATCTTGCGAGTTGTTGGCATACCAATGACTTTAATTCCGGCTTTGCGCCAACGCTACTCCGGCTTCAGGCCAGGGGTGGCCGTTTTGCGCAGGTAAAAGGAGGAGCCCGCACAGCGGGCGGGGGACACGGAGCAAAACGGCCACCGCTGGCCTGAAGCGCGCGATTGAAGTGACTGCGATTCCCATGAAGCACAAACAAAAAGCCCCGCAGTTTGCACCATGGGGCTTTAGTTCGAAACGGAGTGTGGAAAACTACGCCACCACGCCATCCTTCACAGTGTTTGCCAGATCGGTGTAGTCCTTCACTTGGTCAAAGTTCAGGTACTGGTAAATCTTGTCACTGGCCGCAGTCAACACGCCCATGTCCGCCATGTATTCCGCCTTGGTCGGGATACGACCCAGCTTGGAACAGATGGCCGCCAACTCGGCAGAGCCCAGGTACACATTGCTGTTCTTGCCAAGACGGTTGGGGAAGTTGCGGGTGGAGGTGGAGAACACGGTGGCGCCCTCCTTCACCTGCGCCTGGTTGCCCATACACAAGCTGCAACCCGGCATTTCCATACGCGCACCAGCAGAGCCCAGCACGCCGTAATGGCCTTCTTCGGTCAACTGCTTGGCGTCCATCTTGGTAGGTGGTGCCATCCACAACTTTACCGGAATATCGCGCTTGTTTTCCAGCAGCTTGGACGCCGCACGGAAGTGGCCGATATTGGTCATGCAGGAGCCGATGAACACTTCGTCAATCGCGGCGCCCGCCACTTCAGACAAGGTCTTCACATCGTCCGGATCATTCGGGCAGGCCACGATAGGTTCGTGGATGTCGGCCAGGTCAATCTCGATAACGGCTGCATACTCCGCATCCGCATCGCCCTTGAGCAGCTGGGGATCGGCCAGCCAGGCTTCCATCGCCTTGATACGGCGGTTGATGGTGCGCACATCGGAGTAACCCGTCGCAATCATCCACTTCAACATCGTGATGTTGCTGTTGATGTATTCGATGATGGGTTCTTTGTTCAGGTGCACGGTGCAACCACCGGCGCTGCGCTCGGCCGAGGCGTCGCTCAGCTCAAATGCCTGCTCGACCTTCAAATCTGGCAGCCCTTCGATTTCAAGAATGCGGCCCGAGAAGATGTTCTTTTTGCCCTGCTTTGCCACGGTCAACAAACCGGCCTTGATGGCGTATAACGGAATCGCATTGACCAAGTCACGCAACGTGACGCCCGGTTGCATCGTGCCCTTGAAACGGACCAGCACAGACTCGGGCATATCCAAAGGCATGACGCCTGTCGCTGCGCCAAACGCAACCAAACCGGAACCGGCGGGGAAGCTGATGCCAATGGGGAAACGTGTGTGGCTGTCGCCGCCGGTGCCCACTGTGTCGGGCAACAGCATGCGGTTGAGCCAGCTGTGGATGATGCCGTCGCCGGGACGCAGCGGCACGCCACCGCGGGTGCTGATGAAGTCGGGCAGCTCGTGGTGCATCTTCACGTCCACGGGCTTGGGGTACGCGGCCGTGTGGCAGAAGGATTGCATTACCAAGTCGGCGCTGAAACCCAGGCAGGCCAGGTCTTTCAGCTCGTCGCGGGTCATGGGACCGGTGGTGTCTTGCGACCCCACGCTGGTCATCTTGGGCTCGCAATACGTGTCAGGACGTACACCTTGCTGGTTGCCGTCGATGACTGGCAGGCCACAGGCACGGCCCACCATTTTTTGCGCCAAGGTGAACCCCTTGTGGGTATCGACAGGGTTGTGTGGCAGGCGGAACAAGGTGCTGACGGGCAGACCCAACGCTTCGCGCGCCTTGGCGGTGAGGCCACGGCCGATGATCAGCGGAATGCGGCCACCGGCACGCACTTCATCAAACAGCACTTCACTCTTGACCTTGAACTCGGCAATCACCTGGCCATCTTTGAGGGCCTTGCCCGCGTACGGCAGCAACTCGATGACATCGCCCATGGCCATCTGGCTCACATCCAACTCGATGGGCAATGCGCCGGAGTCCTCCATGGTGTTGTAGAAAATCGGCGCGATTTTGCTGCCCAGGCACACACCACCAAAACGCTTGTTCGGCACAAAGGGAATGTCTTCGCCGGTGAACCACAGCACGGAATTGGTGGCTGACTTACGGCTGGAGCCCGTTCCCACGACGTCACCCACATAGGCCACGAGATTGCCCTTGGCCTTGAGGCTCTCAATGAACTGGACCGGACCGCGCTTGCCGTCCTCTTCGGGCACGATGCCAGGGCGTGCGTTCTTGTGCATGGCCAGCGCGTGCATGGGGATGTCGGGGCGGCTGAAGGCATCGGGTGCGGGAGACAGATCGTCCGTATTGATCTCACCGGCACACTTGAACACTGTCAGCGTAATGCTTTGTGGCACTTCAGGCCGGCTGGTGAACCATTCGGCATCGGCCCAGCTTTGCAACACGGCCTTGGCAAATGCGTTGCCCTTGTCGGCCTTTTCCTTGACATCGTGGAATTGGTCAAACATCAGCAATGTCTTTTTCAGAGCTTCGGCGGCTTGCGACGCAACGACAGCATCGCCCAACAAATCAACCAGCGGGCTGATGTTGTAACCGCCCAGCATGGTGCCGAGCAGCTCAGTCGCACGTTCGCGGCTGATCAATGCGCAAATTTCGGTACCGTGGGCCACAGCAGCCAAGTAGCTGGCCTTAACCTTCGCGGCATCGTCCACACCAGCGGGCACGCGGTGGGTAATCAAATCGACCAAAAATGCTTCTTCACCAGCGGGTGGCGCTTTGAGCAGCTCAATCACTTCGCCGGTTTGCTTGGCCGACAACGGCAGCGGGGGGATACCCAGGGCCGCACGTTCGGCCACATGGTCACGGTAGGCTTTCAACATAGTACTTACTCCTTCTTATGCAACACAAATTACTCGCTAGCCCTCGTGAGATGGGCGTAGCCTGCTATCTATTTTGATTTTTTCTTCGATTTCGCCTTGGGCGGTGGCTCTGGATTGGGCACCAACTCTTGCACAGCACCGCCGGAGCCAATCGGCACCAAAGCATCCTTGGGCGCGTCCAGTAAGCCGGGCTGGGGATTGCGCTCTAGCGCCTGGGCCACCAGCAACTGGTCGGGGTTCATGCAGTCGTCCGCCAGGCGCTTGCCTTCTTTCTGGTTCATAAACATGGACTTGTTGCCCAGTTGCAGCCACACGGCGCCGCTGGATTCTTCTTCCAGGCGAATTGCGCCAGTACTGGTCACCACCGGCAGCATGACGTAGCGCTTAGCACCCATGTCCAGGAAGAAGCGCCCGGGAGAGTGCTCGTCATTTGTCATCGTGACCACGGCGCCCAATTCACAATTGATTTTGCCGACCAGCACCTTGTTGGCAATGACCATTTGCTCGGGCGATATCACCACAGGTGCCAAGACCTCCGGCACCGCGTGTTTGGCCGGAGCATGGTTTGCTTTGGCGGTGGGCTTGCTCGCGGGCTTGTCGGCTGCGACCGCCGGCAAAGCCATAGCCAAAGCCAATAGCAGCAGGCCGGGTTTGATTTGTTTTGTCATGGAGATTTGTGTCCTCGTTTTTGTATTAGTGAACCCGAGACGGGAAATATATGCGTACTGGCTCTGGCACTGTGCAGCCCGTTTGGTGGGCCCGCTCTAGTACCTGCCAAAAATACCTGAAACTGGCGCGGTCGTGCAGTTTGCCATCGACCGATAGGGGCGCCCATTCTGCAAGACTGGCCTGCTCGATGATGCGCGCGGCCAAGTCAATGTCCGCTTCTGACGGCGTGAAGGCACGCAGGATGGGTCGAATCTGGGATGGATGGATGCTCCACATCCGGGTATAGCCAAAGGCTGCGGCCGCAGTCTGGGCCGAGCGTTCAATGACGCCCGCGTCGCGCAACTCCGTCACAACACAGTGGGACGGAACCTTGCCCGCCGCGTGGCAGGCGCTGGCAATGTCCAGCTTGGCCCGTACGACCAGCGGGTGGTGAAACTGGTCCAGCGTCTCGCCGTCATCGGCCGAACGCACTCCCATGGCCGTGTGGGGAATGGCGCCGGCGTGGGCCGACACAAAATCCATCAAGCCGAAGCTGATGGATTGCACCCGGGGGTGGGCCGCAATCTCAAACGCGCGGTGCGCGGCGGCTGGGGATTCAATCAATACATGCAGGGGCAGGCTCTCAGAGCGCCGCCCGGGCTGTATGGCAGCATCAATCGCAGTCAACGCCGTTTCGACATCAGCCAGCGACTCCACCTTGGGAACCATGATGTAACTCAGGGACCGGGCAGCGCCGCCTACAACAATGCCCACATCGGCGGCAAAGGCCGGGTGGTCCACCGCGTGCAATCGGGCCCCTACGCGCCGCGTCAATCCGTTCGCTATCAATTCAGGAGCTGCCTGCGCACTATTGGCGAGGGCTACGACCAGATTTGCCTGATCACGTTCACCGCCAACGGGCGCTCCGTCTTCGCAGTCCAGCGTCACATCAAACACGCACACGCCGAACTCCAGGGTCATATCCGCCTGCAGTTGCAGGCTTTTGACCATCCGCGCCTCGACACCGCTGTAGTGGTCGCAGACAGGCAATATGCCTGCCGCGCCCTGGGCGCCTAAGAGTACGTCGCGCGGATGGGGCACTTCAGTGGCCGATTACAGCAGGTGGGCGACGCCAGCTTGCTCGTCTTGCAGTTCTTTCAGCGTGACGTTGATGCGCTCTTGTGAGAACGCGTCCACGTCCAGGCCTTCGACCAGCTTGTACTCGCCGCCTTCGCAGGTCACGGCAAAGCCAAACATGGTGTCCTTGGGGATGCCGTACTGGCCGTCCGATGGGATACCCATGGTGACCCATTTGCCATTGGTGCCCAACGCCCAATCGCGCATATGGTCGATGGCAGCATTGGCAGCCGATGCGGCAGACGAAACACCCCGTGCAGCGATGATGGCGGCGCCACGCTTGCCCACGGTGGGCAGGAAGGTGTTGGCGTTCCACTCTTGGTCATTGATCATCGTCTTGACGCTCTCGCCGTTGATGGTGGCGAAGCGGTAGTCGGCGTACATGGTGGGCGAGTGGTTGCCCCACACGGCCATTTTTTCGATGTCGGCCACTGCTTTGCCGGTCTTGGAGGCGATCTGGCTCAGGGCGCGGTTGTGGTCCAGGCGCAGCATGGCGGTGAAGTTCTTGCGTGGCAGGTCTGGTGCGCTCTTCATAGCGATGTAGGCATTGGTGTTGGCAGGGTTGCCAACCACCAGCACACGTACGTCGCGGCTGGCCACGGCATTCAGGGCCTTGCCTTGTGCAGTGAAAATCTCAGCATTCACAGCTAGCAGTTCGGCGCGTTCCATGCCGGGACCGCGGGGGCGCGAACCGATCAACAGGGCGTAATCCACATCCTTGAAAGCAGTCATCGGGTCGCTGTGGGCTTCCATGCTGACCAGCAGAGGAAATGCGCAGTCTTGCAATTCCATCATCACGCCCTGTAAAGCCTGTTGGGCCTTTTCAAACGGCACTTCCAATAGGCTCAGCACCACAGGCTGGTCTTTGCCCAGCATTTCGCCAGAAGCGATGCGAAACAGAATGGCGTATCCAATTTGACCGGCTGCTCCGGTGACGGCAACGCGAACGGGCTTTTTGCTCATGGTGATAACTCCAGGAAGTGTTGTAAAAAAGGGGACGGTCCGGGGACCCAAGCAGAAACCGAGTCCTTCAGAATGTCTAAGAGTTTACCCCTGAATTTGCCACCAAGTCAATTTGTCTTATGTCTTATATAAGATATGATTAGGCACGAATTCAAGACTGACTCCAAGCTGACTCCCACAAGCCCTTTTCATGTCCGCCACGCCCATTTTCAACACCGATAGCGCCGCTGCTGCCAATACGCAGGCCAGGGAGTCCGTCGCGCCACTGCAACCCACACCGGCGTTCAGCCCGCTATACCAGCAGATCAAGGCTTTGATATTGCAAAGTCTGAAAGCCGGCGAATGGAAGCCCAGCGCCGCCATCCCCAGTGAGATTGAATTGGCGGGCCGCTTCAAGGTCAGCCAGGGCACCGTGCGCAAAGCCGTCGACGAATTGGCGTCTGAGAACCTGCTTGTTCGCCGCCAGGGTAAGGGCACGTTTGTCGCCACCCATGCCGAGCGGCAAATTCAATACCGTTTTCTCAAACTCATTCCCGACAACGGCGACCCCAGCAGCGAAGGCCCGGCCCAACGCCACATCATTGAGTGCAAGCGCACGCGTGCGTCGGTGGAGGTGGCCAGAGCACTGGCGATCCGCACTGGCGACGCCGTGCTGCAAGTGCGCCGCGTGCTGTCGTTTGCCAACATTCCCACCATTCTGGAAGATCTGTGGTTGCCAGCCGCCCCGTTCAAAGGCTTGACGGCCGAGCGTCTGCGGGATTCCAACGGCCCCATGTACGCGCTGTTTGAAACCGAATTTGATGTGCGCATGGTGCGCGCCGAAGAAAAAATCCGCGCCGTTTTGCCAGATGCCGAACAATGCGCACTCCTCAAGACCGATGCACAAACCCCGCTGCTCAGCGTGGAGCGCATCGCTTACACCTACAACGATGCACCCATGGAAATGCGCCGTGGCTTGTACCTGACCAGCAAACATTACTATCGAAATGCGCTAAATTAACCCAGTAATTTTGCAAGTCCAGCGTCAGCTTGCTGCAGTGCAATAGAATTTTGGTCCATAGCGGCAATAATTACATACGGTTACCTACAGAAAGCCCATCCATGTCTGAGCTCCAATCATCCACCCGGGCCAAGCGGCCTGAGTTTCGCAATATCAATGCCTTCAAGGATTTGCCCACCTATCGCATGACATTGGCGGCAATAGTCTCAATATTGCACCGCGGCAGCGGCTTGTTCATGTTTTTGCTGATGCCTTTCATCATTTGGATGTTTGATACCTCAGTGAGTTCAGAACTTTCCTTCGCCCGCTTCACGTCGGCCTTCAACAATGGCATTGGGTTTGTACCCGGCGTCATCATCAAGCTGGTGACCCTTGCCTTGATCTGGTCCTATTTGCACCACTTCTTTGCCGGTCTGCGCCACATTCGCATGGACCTGTTCCACACTGTCAGCAAAGAGGCGGGACGCTCAACCGCCATCTGGACCTTGGCGTTGAGCCTGACATTGACCGTGGCATTCGGTGCCAAATTGTTCGGTCTGTACTGACCGCACACCCCGCCTGCATCTGCATCCGATTTTTAAAACCAGGAATTGATCATGTCTGTTAACTACGGCTCCAAGCGCATCGTCGTTGGCGCGCACTACGGTCTGCGCGACTGGCTCGCGCAGCGCGTCACCGGCTTGCTGATGGCACTCTTCACGCTCATCGTATTAGCCCAAGTCCTCTTGCGCAAAGGCCCGATGGGCTACGACAAATGGGCTGGCATCTTCTCCAGCCAATGGATGAAAACGCTCACTTTCGCGGTCATCATTGCACTGCTGTACCACGCCTGGGTTGGCATGCGAGAGATCTTCATGGACTACATCCAGCCTGTTTACGTACGACTGGCGCTTCAGGTGTTCGCCATTGTCTGGCTTGTCGCCTGTGCGGGCTGGGCCATCCAAGTCCTGTGGCGCCTTTGATTCCACCGAACGATTGAGACTGAACCCATGACCTACTCCCCTGTAACCAGAAAATTTGACGTTGTTATCGTCGGGGCCGGCGGCTCTGGCATGCGCGCATCGCTGCAATTGGCTCGCGCCGGTTTGAATGTGGCCGTGCTGTCCAAAGTGTTCCCTACCCGCTCGCATACTGTTGCTGCCCAAGGTGGCATCGGCGCGTCGCTGGGCAACATGAATGACGACAACTGGCACTACCACTTCTACGACACCATCAAGGGTTCGGACTGGCTGGGCGACCAGGATGCCATCGAATTCATGTGCCGTGAAGCACCCAAGGTCGTCTATGACCTGGAGCACATGGGCATGCCGTTTGACCGCAACCCCGACGGCACCATTTACCAGCGCCCGTTTGGCGGCCACACCGCCAACTACGGCGAAAAAGCCGTTGAACGCGCTTGCGCGGCAGCTGACCGTACCGGCCACGCCATGTTGCACACGCTGTACCAAAAGAATGTGGAAGCCAAAACCAGCTTCTTCGTCGAATGGATGGCCTTGGATTTGATCCGTGATGCAGAAGGCGACGTGGTCGGTGTCACCGCTTTGGAAATGGAGACCGGTGATCTGCATGTCTTGCACGCCAAGACCGTGCTGCTGGCCACTGGCGGTGCGGGCCGTATCTTTGCGGCATCCACCAATGCCTTCATCAACACCGGCGACGGCCTGGGTATGGCGGCACGCGCCGGCATTCCGCTGGAAGACATGGAGTTCTGGCAATTCCACCCCACCGGCGTGGCCGGTGCCGGCGTGCTGCTGACGGAAGGCTGTCGCGGCGAAGGCGCTATTCTGCTCAACAGCAATGGTGAGCGCTTCATGGAGCGCTATGCGCCAACGCTGAAGGATCTGGCTCCGCGCGATTTCGTATCCCGTTCCATGGACCAGGAAATCAAAGAAGGCCGTGGCTGTGGTCCCAACAAGGACTATGTACTGCTGAAGCTGGACCACCTGGGTGCGGAAACCATTCACAAACGTCTGCCATCCGTGTATGAAATTGGCGTGAACTTCGCCAACGTGGACATCACCCGCGAGCCTATTCCTGTAGTTCCCACCATCCATTACCAGATGGGCGGAATTCCCACCAACGTCAATGGTCAGGTCGTCGTCCCCAAGGGCGACGTGCACAACGCGGTTGTCAATGGCCTCTACGCGGTGGGTGAATGCTCTTGCGTCAGCGTGCACGGCGCCAACCGCCTGGGCACCAACTCGCTGCTGGACTTACTGGTGTTTGGCCGCGCAGCCGGCAACCACATCGTGGACTTCGCCAGCAAAACCAAGGCGCACAAACCGCTGCCCAAGGATGCGGCCGACCGCACGCTGGCACGCCTGGCGCGGCTGGACAATTCGACGGACGGCGAATACGCACAAAACGTGGCTGACGATTTGCGTGCCAGCATGCAACTGCACGCCGGTGTGTTCCGCACACAAAAGAGCATGGACGAAGGCGTGGCCAAGATCGCCGAACTGCGCAAGCGCGTCAACGCCATCACGCTGAAAGACAAGTCCAAGATCTTCAACACCGCCCGTATTGAAGCCCTGGAAGTGGACAACCTGATCGAGGCAGCACAGGCCACCATTGTGTCCGCAGCGGCCCGCCATGAAAGCCGCGGCGCCCATACGGTGGACGACTACGGCGACACCGCAGAACACCCCAACGGCCGTAACGATACCGACTGGCACAAGCACAGCCTGTGGCACAGCGAGAGTAATTCGTTGAGCTACAAGCCCGTGCAAATGAAGCCGCTGACGGTGGAGTCCGTGCCACTGAAAGTACGGACTTTCTGATGCATTGCGGGAAAGCTCAAACTACAGGAGCGAAGCGAATGGTTTGCTCTGTCCTCAACACTTTAGGTGACCTATGACCAAACGCACTTTCTCCATCTACCGCTACGATCCGGACAAGGACGCCAAGCCCTATATGCAGGACATCGAGGTCGAACTCGATGGCCATGAGCGCATGTTGCTGGACGCCCTGATGAAGCTCAAGGCCGTGGACCCCAGCATCTCTTTCCGCCGCTCCTGCCGCGAAGGCGTGTGTGGATCGGACGCGATGAACATCAACGGCAAAAACGGTCTGGCCTGCCTGACCAACATGCTGACGCTGCCCGGCAAAATCGTGCTCAAGCCCCTGCCCGGCCTGCCCGTGATCCGCGACCTGATCGTGGACATGACGCAGTTCTTCAAACAGTACAACTCGATCAAGCCCTACCTGATCAACGACACCGTACCGCCCGAAAAAGAGCGCCTGCAGAGCCCGGAAGAGCGTGAAGAGCTCAACGGCCTGTACGAATGCATTTTGTGTGCAAGCTGCTCGACCAGTTGCCCCAGCTTCTGGTGGAACCCGGACAAGTTCGTCGGCCCCGCCGGCCTGCTGCAAGCCTACCGCTTCCTGGCCGACAGCCGCGACCAGGCCACTGGCGAGCGTCTGGACAATCTGGAAGACCCGTACCGCCTGTTCCGTTGCCATACCATCATGAACTGCGTCGATGTGTGTCCCAAGGGACTGAACCCGACCAAGGCGATCGGCAAGATCAAGGAAATGATGGTGATGCGTACCGTATGAATATGGCCCCCACGCTTGTCACTGCGTGTACTGCGCTGCCCCCCGAGGGGGCGAATCTTCCTTGGGGCGGCCCGTCGGAAGATCGTGCTGAAGTCGCTGATGCACTGCTGGATGAACGTGCGCTGAGCAAACTGAGGTGGCGCTGCCGCCGTGGCCTGCTGGAGAACGATCTCTTCATCGAGCGGTTTTTCAAAAACTTCAGCACGACGATGACGGTGCGCCAGGGAAATGCACTGGGCTTGTTGATGGACCTCAGCGACAACGATTTGCTGGATGTGCAACTGGCACGCAAATCACTGGCAGAAGTATCCGAGCCGCTGGATCGCGAAGAAGATGTGCACGAAGTTCTGAGTATGTTGAGAAAAAACTGTTGAAAGGTTGAAAATGAAACTAGCTGACACCAAAGCCACGCTGTCCTTCAGCAATGGCAGCCCCAGCGTCGAACTGCCGGTATACCAAGGCAGCGTCGGCCCCGATGTCGTGGATATCCGCAAGCTGTACGCACAAACCGGCATGTTTACCTACGACCCGGGCTTCTTGTCCACAGCGGCGTGCCAATCGGCCATCACCTACATCGACGGTGACAAGGGTGAGTTGCTATACCGTGGTTACCCGATCGAGCAGTTGGCCACCAACTGCGATTTCATGGAAACATGCCACTTGCTGTTGTACGGGAACCTGCCCGATGCAGCCGGCAAGGCCGACTTCACCCGGCGCGTGACCCAGCACACCATGGTCAACGAGCAGATGCAGTTTTTCCTGCGCGGCTTCCGCCGCGATGCCCACCCCATGGCCATCATGACCGGCCTGGTCGGCGCGTTGTCGGCCTTCTACCACGACAGCACCGATATCACCAACCCAGAGCACCGCGACATCTCCGCGATCCGCCTGATTGCCAAGATGCCGACGCTGGTAGCCATGGCTTACAAGTACACCGTAGGTCAGCCCTACATGTATCCCAAGAATGAGCTCAGCTACGCCGGCAACTTCCTGCACATGATGTTTGCCACACCGTGCGAGCCGTATGTCGTCAACCCCGTGATCGAACGTGCGATGGACCGCATCTTCACGCTGCACGCCGACCACGAGCAAAACGCCTCCACCTCCACCGTGCGCCTGTGCGGCAGCTCGGGTACCAACCCGTTTGCGGCCATCGCAGCCGGCGTGGCCTGCCTGTGGGGCCCCGCCCACGGTGGTGCCAACGAGGCCTGCCTGAACATGCTCGAAGACATCCAGAAGATGGGTGGCATCAGCAAGGTCGGCGAATTCATGGAAAAGGTCAAGGACAAGAGCTCCGGCGTCAAGCTGATGGGCTTTGGCCACCGCGTCTACAAGAACTACGATCCCCGCGCCAAGCTGATGCAAGAGACCTGCAAAGAAGTGCTGGCCGAGCTGGGATTGGAAAACGACCCGCTGTTCAAGCTCGCCATGGCGCTGGAAAAGATCGCCCTGGAAGACGATTACTTCGTGCAGCGCAAGCTCTACCCGAATGTCGACTTCTACTCAGGTATCGTGCAGCGCGCTATCGGCATCCCGATTCCCTTATTCACCGCGATCTTTGCGCTGGCCCGCACGGTGGGATGGATTGCGCAGTTGAACGAAATGATTGGCGACCCCGAGTACAAGATCGGCCGCCCACGCCAGCTGTTCACCGGCTCGGTGAAGCGCGACGTGCAACCCATCGCTCAGCGCTAAATAGCTGTACCCGATAAAAGCCCGCTGGCGGTCAACGCCAGCGGGCTTTTTCATTGCTACATATTTGATAGCTGCATGCAT
>NZ_JANXUQ010000069.1 GCF_025356155.1 Rhodoferax sp.
GATGCCGGGCCTGATGGCTATTCGCGAAGAATTCGCCAAGGCGCAGCCGCTCAAGGGCGCGCGCATCACCGGCTCGCTGCACATGACCATCCAGACCGGCGTGCTGGTCGAAACCCTGCAAGCCCTGGGCGCCGAAGTGCGTTGGGCATCGTGCAACATCTTCTCCACACAAGACCACGCGGCTGCCGCCCTGGTTGCCCAGGGCACGCCCGTGTTTGCGCACAAGGGTGAGTCGCTGGAAGAGTATTGGGATTTCACCCATCGCATCTTTGAATTCAACGGCAAGAAGGGTTCTGCGGCTGAAGGCCCCAACATGATCCTGGATGATGGCGGCGACGCCACCTTGCTGATGCACCTGGGTGCCCGTGCCGAGAAGGATATCAAGGTCTTGGCCAAGCCCGGCAGCGAAGAAGAAATCTGTTTGTTCAAGGCCATCAAGGCCAAGCTTAAGCTGGACCCCACCTGGTACAGCCGCCGCCTGAAAAACATCGTCGGTGTGACAGAAGAGACCACCACCGGCGTGCTGCGTTTGAACGAAATGTCCGAGAAGGGCACGCTGGCATTCCGCGCCATCAACGTCAACGACTCGGTGACCAAGAGCAAGTTCGACAACCTGTACGGTTGCCGCGAATCCCTGGTGGACGCCATCAAGCGCGCTACCGATGTGATGATCGCCGGCAAGGTGGCCTTGGTAGCCGGCTACGGTGACGTGGGCAAGGGTTCTGCCCAAGCCCTGCGCGCGCTCTCCGCCCAAGTGTGGGTGACCGAGGTTGACCCGATCAACGCGCTGCAAGCCGCGATGGAAGGCTACAAGGTTGTGACCATGGAGTACGCCGCCGACAAGGCTGACATCTTCGTGTCTGCCACCGGCAACAAAAACGTCATCACGTTCAAACATATGGCGGCCATGAAGGACCAGGCCATCGTTTGCAACATCGGTCACTTCGACAATGAAATCGACGTCGCGTCGCTGGAAAAACTGCAGTGGGACGAGATCAAGCCCCAGGTGGACCACGTGATCTTCCCCGCCACCAAGGGCAAGCACGGCAAGCCTGAGAAGCGCATCATCCTGCTGGCCAAGGGCCGTTTGGTGAACCTGGGTTGCGGCACGGGCCACCCCAGCTTTGTGATGTCGTCCAGCTTTGCGAACCAGACGATCGCCCAGATCGAACTGTTCACCAAGCCCAAGGAATACAAGTCCGGCAAGGTGTATGTGTTGCCCAAGCACCTGGATGAAAAGGTCGCGCGTTTGCACCTGAAGAAGGTCGGCGCGGTGTTGTCCGAGCTGACCGACGAGCAAGCCGACTACATCGGCGTCAGCAAGTCCGGCCCGTACAAAAAAGACACCTACCGGTATTGATAGCCAACTATGCGCATTGACCAACTACTCGTTCAACTGGGCCTGGCCACCACCCGGTCGCAGGCCCAGCGTCTGATCGCCGATGGTGTCGAATGGCAGCAGGGCGAGGCGTGGAAACGGGTGGCCAAAAACGGCGACGAAGTTCCCGAGAACGCCGATGTCCGTCTGCTCGACGACTCCGAAGCCCGCTACGTATCCCGCGGCGGCCTGAAGCTGGAAGCGGCACTCAAACACGTGGGCCTGTCAGTGGATGGCCTGGCCTGTCTGGACGTAGGGCAAAGCACCGGTGGCTTCACCGACTGCCTGCTGCAGCACGGTGCGCGCCTGGTCGCGGGTGTGGACGTGGGCAGTGCCCAACTGCACCCGCAACTGCGCGAAGACGGACGTGTGTTGTGCGTGGAGAAGGTCAATGCCCGTTCGCTGACTGCTATGGATTTTGAAGCAGCATGTGTAAATTACACGGGGGCTGGCGGCCAGTTTGATCCAGAGGCCGAGGGCGCAGAGTCGTTTGTGCCGGAGTTTGACGTGGTGGTGGGTGACCTGTCCTTCATCTCGCAAACTTTGGTGCTGCCGGCTGTTGTGCCTTTTCTGAAAGTGGGCGGCACGCTGCTGACCTTGGTCAAACCGCAATTCGAGTTGCAGCCGGGCCAGGTGGGTAAGGGCGGTATCGTCAAAGACGACGCCATGTACCCCATCGTGGAGCAGCGCCTGCGCGAAGCCTGTGCCGAGCTGGGCTTGAAAGTTACGGCCTGGTTTGATTCGCCGATTGAAGGTGGCGATGGCAACCGCGAGTTTTTTATCTGCGCCACTAAAAATTCCTGAGACCTTGCCGACCAGTCAGCGGCTAAGTAGAGAGAGAAGCTATGTCCGAAACATCCCGCATCCCCCTCAGCGTGGAATTCTTTCCACCCAAAACACCCGAAGGGGTGGCCAAGCTGCGCGCCGTGCGCCAGAGTCTGTATGCGCTGAAACCCGAGTTCTGCTCGGTGACCTTTGGTGCGGGTGGTTCTACCCAAGAAGGCACGTTCAACGCGGTCTCTGAGATCCTGGCCGAAGGTGTCAGCGCCGCGTCGCACTTCTCCTGCATTGGCGCCACGCGCGACACGGTGCGCGCGCAACTGGCCACACTCAAGGCCATGGGCGTCAAACGCCTGGTGGCTTTGCGCGGCGATCTGCCCAGCGGCTACGGTGCGGGTGGCGAGTTCCATTACGCCAGCGAGCTGGTCGCCTTCATTCGCGCCGAGACCGGTGACGAATTTTTCATTGAAGTGGCGGCCTACCCCGAAATCCATCCCCAGGCGCGTTCTCCTGAGAGCGACCTCAAGGCCTTTGCCGCCAAGGTCAATGCAGGTGCCAATTCGTCGATCACCCAGTATTTCTACAACCCGGATGCTTACTTCCGCTTTGTCGACGACGTAGCGGCGATGGGCTTGAATGTGCCCGTGGTGCCCGGCATCATGCCCATCACCAGTTCCACACAGCTGATGCGTTTCTCGGACGCCAGCGGCGCCGAGATCCCACGCTGGATTCGGCTGCGCCTGCAAAGCTTTGGCGACGACACGGCATCTATCAAGGCCTTTGGCCTGGATGTGGTGACCAGCCTGTGCGAGCAGTTGCGCGCCGGTGGCGCACCATCGCTGCACTTCTACACGATGAACCAGAGCGTCGCCACATTGGCCTTGTGTGAGCGCCTGGGGTTGTAAGCCCCCACGCTCCGCCGCTTCGCGGGGATGCCTAAACCCCTTCAAATTCCATCGCCGGGCGGTGCTCGGCTTGGCTGACAAACTGCCAGCGGCCCACAAAACACGCCGCCAACCAGGCGATGGATCCGATCAGGCCAATCACCAGCCAGGCGCTGAGCCAGTCGCCGTCAAAGGCGCCAAACATGCTGGCGCGCAGGGCCTTGATGACCCAGGTGAACGGCAGCCAGGGGCTGACGGTCTGGTAAATGCCGCCTGCCAGTTCCACCGGCAACACGCCGCCCGCCGATGACAATTGCAGCACCATCAGCAATAGCACTGCAGCCTTGCCCGCGTCGCCAAATGCGCGGGTAATGGCCACGATCAGCGTCAAAAAGGTCAGCGAGCTGAGCATCAGCGTCAGCGCATACGGCCCCAGTCGCGCGACATTGAGGTGGAGCAAGAACAGCGACATCAGCATGATGACCATGGCTTGCGCCACCACCAGGCCGCCCAAGATGCCCAGCTTGCCCAACAAGCGTGCGGGTCGGGATGCATGGGCGGCTGCTTCGGGCAGACGGCGCAAATGGAATAAAAATGCCGACATCACCGCGCCCAGCCACAGCGAGGTAGCCAGAAAATTGGGTGCAAACCCGGCACCGTTGTTGGGTACCGGGGCGACGATTTCTATGACCGGTTCCACCGAATCAGCCAGCCCGCGCGCGCTGCCGTCGGGCGCACGCACATCGCCGGGCAGCGACTGGTTCAACAACTTGAGGCCGGATGCCAGCTCTTTGGAGCCGATTTTGAGTTGGTTCAGGCCATCGCGCAGATCCTGCGCGCCAACGTTCACCGCGCGGCTGGCGCTGGCCAGTTCGTCCAGTTTTGCGTCAGCCGGAATTTTGCTGGCGGCGGTGTGAATCCCTCCGCCCAACGCCGATACGCCATCCGCCAGTTTGGTGACGCCGGCCCCCAGTTTTTGGGTGCCATCCGCCAACTGGGTCTGACCCATGCGTGCCGCCTGCAACCCCGCGCCCAGCATCGCGGCGCCATCGCCCAGTTGCGACGCACCTTCCGAGATGCGTGTGCCAACCAGGGGAATGCCTTTGGTGTCGTTCCGCATTTTGGTCGTGCCATCGGCGAGCTCTTGCGCACCGTTTTGGAGGTCTTGCAGGCCGCGCGCCAGGGTAGCGTGACCGGCTATCAATTCTGTCGAGCCAGACTTGAGTGCCGTCAGATCTTGCGCGGAGGGGCGCTGCTGGTCCATGGTGCGCAAACCTGTGCCCAGTTGTTTGACGCCATCGGTCAGTTGCACTACGGCAGAGCCCAGGCCGTCGGTGCCCGAAGCCAGCGCCTTGGAGCCCGTGTCCGCCTTGGCAAGGCCCGCGTTCAGTTTTTGCGCGCCGTCGTTGAGGGCTGCAGCCCCCTTGCGCAACTCGGCCAGCTTGTCCCGCGAGCCGGTGACCGTGGTCAGTACCAGCGACCAGCGGTTTTCGTTCAGGTTGATGTTGACCTGGTGCCCCAACTCGGACGCAAAGCGCTTGGCAATATTGGCACCGTTGTAGTTGTTACCCTCGGACACATACATCACCAAGCGGCCACCGGCGGCCTCTTGCCCCGGGACCGCGTTGGCGCTAAAGTCTTTGGGGATGATGAGTGCAAAGGCCAGGCGACCCTCTCGCACCGCGCGTTTGGCTTCGTCTTCTTCCAGGTAGTCGATGAAGCCAAAAGTTTTTCTTTGGCGAATGGAGGCCGCCACCTCTTGCCCCACGTTCACATCCTGGTCCCGGTAGTTCAGACCCTGGTCCAGGTTGACCAGGGCGGCCTTCAGGTCACCGGTGTGAGCAGCCGGGTCGCGTACGCTGGAGAGGTAAATCAGCGCGTACAGCGCGGGGATGACGATCACCCCAATGGCCGATACCTTGAGCTTGGGAAAGCGCGTGAAGAGCGTTGCCTCCATGCGGAAAATCGCAAATGCATCGCGAAGAACGTGCATGGGAAGTTACCTGCGGTAAGCCTTAGCCGCCCGATTCCACGGAAAACGTGGCGTTTGCGTCCTGCTTGAGCAACTCCACCATCTGGGGCAGGGCCTTTTGCAGGCCTGCCTTGAGCGTGTGCGGCGGGTTGATGATGAACATGCCGCTGGCCGGCAGGCCGGGGCGTATCACTTCGCCTTCGTCATCCTGCAGCAGCTTGCTGGATTTGACCGTCAGCGTGGCGCCCAGCCAGCTCTTGCCAGCCTTGTTGGCCAGCGTCTTGAGCTTCTTGGGCAGGTCGTGCGCCTCGGGGCGCGGGATGATGGGGTACCACACGGCATAGGTGCCGGTGGCGAAGCGCACCATGGCATCCGCCACCATCTCGGCGACTCGGCCGTAGTCGGTCTTGAGTTCGTAGCTGGGGTCGCACAGCAGCAGAGCGCGGCGCGATGGTGGGGGCAGGAATTTTTTGACGCCCTCAAAACCGTCTTCCCGCAGGATCGCCACCTGGCGCCCGGCTTCTAGCTGGGCAATATTGGCGGTCAGGGTCTTGGTGTCGGTGGGGTGCAGTTCAAACAGCTTGAGCTTGTCGCGGTCACGCTCTTGTATGACCCGTTGGATGATGAAGGGGGAGCCGGGGTAGACCTTGTGGCTGCCTGGTTTGTTGAAGCTGGCCACCAGGTCCACGTAGTCCTGCAGCATCGGTGCGAAGGGTTGTGCGGGCTTGCCGGCCATCAGTTTGAGGAAACCGTCGGCGGCCTCGGCGCTGGTTTGGGCGTAGTCGCCATCCAGGCGGTACAGCCCGGCGCCCGCATGGGTATCGAAGACCGTCAGCGCGGCGTCTTTTTGCGCCATATGCCGTAAAACGGCCAGTAAAACGGTGTGTTTGAGGACGTCGGCGTGGTTTCCGGCGTGAAAGGCGTGGCGATAACTGAACATGCTCGGATGGTAACCGCCCCAGGGGCCCTTTGCTGGGCATGTGTGCCAAATTGGCACCTAGCCCTCGTCGGGATTGCGTAAGGTGCTACTGTTTTGATAGTGATTCCGTGGGTTTCGTTGTCGGATTGCAGCGCCGTAGGCGGACCTAACTAGCTGTTTTTGGCGAAAACTTATATAATCATGGGCTTCGCAGCGCTTTTGTGGCTCCGCGGCGAAGTCAAACTCCCACCTAAGAGATTCCCATCAGAGGAACGCCGACCGTGGAAAAGAGCCCGCCAAACCAATCCTTTTTTAGGAAATTCTCATGTCTACTTTCAGCGCAAAACCCGCTGAGGTCGTGCACGAGTGGTTTGTGATTGACGCGACCGACAAGGTCCTCGGACGAGTAGCCAGCGAAGTTGCTCTCCGTTTGCGCGGCAAACACAAGGCCATTTACACGCCTCACGTCGATACCGGCGATTTCATCATCGTCACCAATGCAGCCCAGCTGCGCGTCACCGGCGCCAAGTCGATTGACAAGGTGTACTACCGCCATTCGGGTTACCCCGGCGGCATCTCGTCCACCAACTTCCGTGACATGCAAAACAAGTTCCCCGGCCGCGCTTTGGAAAAAGCGGTCAAGGGTATGTTGCCCAAGGGTCCCCTGGGTTACGCCATGATCAAGAAGCTCAAGGTTTACGGCGGTGCTGAGCACCCCCACACAGCCCAGCAGCCCAAGGTTCTGGACATCCCCGGCATTTCTACCCATGCACAGAAACGTGAGGCCGCCAAATGATCGGTGAATGGAACAATGGCACCGGCCGTCGCAAATCCAGCGTCGCCCGCGTGTTTCTGAAAAAAGGCTCCGGCCAAATCGTCGTGAACGGCAAGGACATCTCCAAGTTCTTCGGTCGCGGCACTTCCATCATGATCTGCAAGCAGCCCCTGCTGCTGACCAACCACGCTGAAACGTTTGACATCATGATCAACGTCGCTGGCGGCGGTGAGTCCGGCCAAGCCGGTGCAGTGCGCCACGGTATTACCCGTGCCCTGATCGACTATGACGCAACGCTCAAGCCAGCCTTGAGCCAAGCCGGCTTCGTGACGCGTGATGCGCGCGAAGTTGAACGTAAGAAGGTCGGCTTCCACGGCGCGCGCCGTCGCAAGCAGTTCTCCAAGCGTTAATTCGGATTGCTTCATGCAATCAGGCTGCCAAAATCATTTTGGCGGCCTTTTTTCATTTTGGGGCGTGCAAAATAGCGAATTTATGTTTGAAAGCTGGCCGTGTTTGTAGTCTTTGAATCCGTATTGAGTCCATCGCAGTTGCGGCAATTGCGCGGTGCTTTGCCGCCTGAGAGTTTTTCGGACGGTGCGGCGACCGCACATGGTGATGCGCAGCGGGTGAAGAAAAACCTGCAGCTCACGAACAAGCACCCCAACTGGGCTCCCTGTGCCGATATGGTGGTTGCTGCGGTGAACGCGTGCCAGCCCTTGAAGCAGCATGCGATGCCCATCCGGCTGACCGAGCCCTTGTTCAACCTGTACAGCGAAGGCATGTCATACGGCAAACACACGGACGCAGCCATGATGAGTGCCAGTGGCTGGCCTATGCGGACGGACTACTCCATGACCATCTTCCTGAGTTCGCCCAGCGAATATGAAGGCGGGGAGCTGGTGTTCAGTTCTGAAGGCCAGGCCCCCATGGCGGCAAAGCTGAGTGCCGGTTCTGCCGTGGTCTATCCCAGCAACACCTTGCATGAAGTACGTCCGGTTACCCGGGGCAAACGTTTTGCCGCGGTCATGTGGATGCAGAGTGCCTTGCCGTCCGAGCTGCAGCGCAACCTGGTACAGGATCTTGACCGCGTACGAAGCCTGCTGGACGCGGACAATGTGACCGATGCCTGTGAGCGCTTGAAATTGGCGCGAGAAAATCTGGTGAGGATGTTTGCGCAGCCGTAAGGTTTGCCGGATATGCTTCACTCCCCATGAGATTCAAGCTCCTCCGCCGTCGCCTGACCATCAGCGCCCCGCGCATGGCCATACGCAGCGCGATGCCCTGGCCTTTCCGCTGGGCTATCGTTGCCATCGTGCTCGGGTTTTGCGCCGCCATCGGCCTGTGGGCCTTTGAGTTTGGCAAAGACATTGCGGGGCTGGAGAAGGGGTCCAAAGAAGAGATGCTGCGCCTGCGCACCGAGTTGACCGGCGCCAGGGCAGAGCTGGCCAAGGCCAAACTGGATAGAGACCATGCGCAATCTATCGCCAACACGGCAGACACACTGGTCACCGCGGAGAAGGCATCGCATGAGAGCCTGCTGGCCCAACTTAAACAACTGGAAGCCGACAACCGCACGCTGCGTGACGACTTGGGGTTTTTCGAGAAATTGATCCCGTCGACCGGTGTCGATGGCCTCGCCATCCGCAGCCTGCAAGCGGATTTTCTGAGTAGCAGCAAGTTAAAATGGCAGGTGCTCGTGATCCAGACGGGCAAAAATCCATCCGAATTTAATGGCCGCCTGGAAGTCTCTTTTTACGGGCTGTTGAACGGCAAGCCCTGGACTGCCACGCTGGCCGGTGATCCACCCGCCGTCAAGGTCAAGCAGTATGGACGTATGGATGGTGCGTTTGAGGTGCCCGCCCAGGTCGTTGTGAAGGGCATGTCTGCCAAGGTGATGGACGGCGCGGTTGTCAAAGCGACGCAATCCATCAAGTTGTAATTTTCTTTACCAAGGTTGGTCACATGTTCAATAAGAAAAAGCAGCCCCCCATCAAAAGCCTGATTGCCGAAGGCAGTGAGATCACTGGCAACATCTCTTTTACCGACGGCCTGCGGGTCGATGGCAGCATCATCGGCAACATCCGCGCGGGCGAACAGATCCCCAGCATTCTGGTCATCTCCGAGATCGCCAGCATTACTGGCGAAGTGGTTGCCGACCACATCATCATCAATGGCAGCGTCAAGGGTCCCATCCACGCGCGCAAGATGCTGGAATTGCAGCCCAAAGCCCGTATCGAGGGCGACGTCGAATACGCAGCCCTTGAAATGCACCAGGGCGCCTTGATTACCGGCCAGTTGCGCCCCATATTGGCTGAAGGGGAAAAGCCCACACTGAAGCTGGCAGCAAATAACCAGTAACAGAATTCCCGAGCGATTTGCTGTACTATTCCCGCAATACCTGATTTGACTGGAGCCCATCCATGAGTGCCGTAGCCGAAAACATCCACACCGAAATGCCCGCACCTATCCTGTTCACCGACAGCGCAGCGGCCAAGGTGGCAGACCTGATCGCCGAAGAAGGCAACCCCGAGCTTAAACTGCGCGTGTTTGTGCAAGGCGGTGGTTGCTCTGGCTTCCAGTACGGGTTCACCTTTGACGAAATCACCAACGAAGACGACACCGTAATGAGTAAAAACGGAGTGTCTCTGTTGATTGACGCGATGAGCTACCAGTACCTCGTAGGCGCTGAGATTGATTACAAGGAAGACCTGCAAGGCGCCCAATTTGTGATCAAGAACCCCAATGCCACAACCACCTGCGGTTGCGGCTCGTCGTTCTCGAACTAATTACAATCTTTTAAGTACGCCTGCGCAAAGCACCCAATTTGGTGGGCGCAGAGTGGAGCCTTAGCTTGGTGCTGTGGATTTCCGTTGCGGTGCTATGACTATAGGCCTAAATCTATGCAGGGTTCTAATCCCCATGCGTCTCCTTCCGTTTCGTTAAATGCCATCGGGATTAGCCTCTGGAGCAATCGACAGCTAATTGCTCGAATGGCACGGCGTGAAGTAGTTGGTCGGTACAGAGGCTCTGTGCTTGGACTTGCGTGGTCCTTTTTTCATCCCATACTCATGCTGGTGGTGTACACCTTTGTGTTTTCGGAAATATTCGGTCTTCGATGGGGAGGCACGAAGACAGCGAGTGAAGAGGTCCAATACGCGTCAAATCTGTTTGTTGGAATGATCGTCTTTGGCGTATTTTCAGAGGTTTTTAACCGCGCTCCAGGGCTTATCTCAAGTAACATTAATTACGTTAAGAAAGTCATTTTTCCACTGGAAATACTGCCCTTCGTGTCGCTTGTCGCAGCGTTGTTTCACGCCTTCGTCAGCATCGCAGTGCTGCTGGTTGTGTTGGGGTTGGTTTATTCGCAGTTGCACTGGACAGTCATCTTCATTCCGGTAGTGCTCTTTCCTTTGGTCGTATTGACATTGGGGATCGCATGGCTGTTCGCTTCGCTAGGCGTGTTTTCGCGCGACGTGGGCCAAATGGTCGGAATTGCGACCTCGGTGCTGATGTTTCTTTCTCCGGTGTTCTACCCCGTGAGTTCAATCCCCGTGAAGTTCCGGTCATTCCTTATGGCCAACCCCTTGACATTCATCATCGAGCAGGCGCGCGAAGTATTAATCCTGGGTCATTTGCCGGATTGGAGTGGGCTGGCAATATATTTGCTTTGTGCGCTTGCTGTTGCATGGATTGGTTATGCATGGTTCCAATCCACGCGCAAAGGTTTTGCCGATGTCCTCTGAAGAGTTCGCCGTTCGCGTGAGCGGACTGGGCAAGTGTTATCACATGTATGCCAAACCAGAAGACCGTTTGAGGCAATTTTTGCTGCCCAAACTGTCGCGCATCGTCGGAATGGCTTCGCGCAACTACTTCAGGGAATTCTGGGCCTTGCGCGACGTCAGTTTCGACGTCAAGAAGGGGGAGTGCTTCGGAATTTTGGGTCGAAACGGGGCAGGTAAGTCAACCTTGTTGCAGTTGCTGTGTGGGACCTTGACCCCCACTCAGGGGCATATTGAAATGCATGGGCGGGTAGCTGCCCTACTGGAGTTGGGTGCTGGATTTAATCCGGAATTCACTGGTGTCGAAAACGTCTACCTCAATGCAAGTGTTTTAGGCTTGAGCACGTCAGAAATCGATACCAAATTTGACAGCATCGTTGCTTTCGCCGATATCGGCGATTTCATGGATCAACCGGTCAAGACCTATTCCAGCGGCATGTTTGTGCGTTTGGCTTTTGCCATCGCGATTCATGTTGAGCCTGATATTTTGATCATCGATGAGGCTCTCAGCGTTGGGGATATTGCATTCCAGAACAAGTGCCTTTTAAAAATACGGGAGCTGCGAGACAAGGGAGCCACATTGCTATTTGTGACCCATGACCTCAGTACCCTGCAATTGATTTGCGACCGCGTCGCCTGGCTGCGCGGCGGCCAGTTAGTCACGATTGATCTCCCTATTTCCGTATGCCAAGAGTATTACGTCGATGCATTGGGGACGCAGGTTGCACAGGATGACGCTTCGCCGGTCATTTCCCAAAAGCAAACAGGAATGGCCGCTTTTGAACACGCCGCCCACCACGGGTTCCAAGCGCAGGACAAGCCGGTCTACCAAGTCGGTCATGCGATTCGGCTTGACTTTCGCGTGCACGCCAACGAGGCGCTGGGACGTGCAGCCATCACCCTCAGCATATTTCGGGCGGATGGCGATTGGACAATTGGGCAAACGAGTCTGGAGGCCGGGGTGTTCTGGAGTGGCACGGAGGCGGGCGGCACCCTCAAAGGGCATATTAATTTGCAACCCAATTGCTTGGCGCCGGGGGACTACTTAATAGCCCTTGGAGCAAATTCCGAGGACCTGTCTATTTGTTATGCTCTGACTGACCTTGGGTTGCCCTTTTCGGTTCGATGGAACTATGCAACCTGGGGCAAATTCATTCACCCTTGCCAGTGGACCCCAGAATATTGATGAGCCTTCCAGCAATGAGTCCACCTTCTGAATCTTCGTCTGCGGTTGCGCCGGTGTGTCCGGTTTGCAAATCGTGCAAAAGTCACTTCCTTTGCCAGGTTGACGGCTACGACATCTGGCGTTGCACCGAGTCCGCAACTGATTTCGTCTGGCCCATGCCCAGTGCCGCAGTATTGAAAAAGCTGTATGACCGCGAGGCTTGGTTTCAAGGTGGAGAGCGCGGGGGATACAGTGATTACGACCAACAGACTGAGCCGTCCTTGCACTTGGTTCGGGAGCTTCTGGATCGTTTTACCTCCCCTGCCGACCAGTTGGCGATCCTGGACGTGGGCTGTGGCTACGGAAATCATTTGAAGCTGGCCCAGGAGCGTGGCTGGAGCTGTTTTGGCATAGAGCCGTCCGCGCATGCGAGAGAGATTTGCGAGCAGCGCCATGGTGACAAACTCACAGTAGTTGAGCGAGCGGAAGACCTGCTGCCCTTGCAATTTGACTTGGTGCTGATGTTTGAAGTGATTGAACATCTGCAGGACCCCTACGCTTTGTTTTTTACGCTGTTTGGACGCGGCGCTATAGGACCCGACACGCTGGTCGTAATCAGCACCCCCAACGCCCGCAGTTTTGACGCAATCGGCAACCCGGCTGGCTGGGCCTTTCGGCATCCACCGTCACATTTGGTGTTTTATTCTGCAGAGTCGCTGCGGCAGCTCTTGCACAAGTTGATGTTCAACGACATACGGGTGCGCGGCATCGTGCCTGTGCAATCGGAATTCAACACGCGGTTTGAGGACGAAGAGCATCCGCTCAATGATGATTCCTCTGTGTTCATGGGTGTTCTGGCCGAAGCCCGTGGTAGCGATTTCAAAGAATTCATGCATGAGCGGTATGTGCCCGGCGCCTTCTGGAAGCTAACGGAATACGAGCATTTCCCCCGTTACAGCTTGGCGGCGACCATGGCGGCAGGTGCCAAGGCCCTGGACTTTGGGTGTGGCACAGGCTACGGCACTGCAATATTGTCAGAAATCGCCGCGTCCGTCACTGGCCTGGACATTTCCGAGGATGCCATTCTTTGGGCGCAGTCCACGCACCGTGATCCCAAGTTGGAGTTTGTAGTCCGGTCCGACCTGGGTAAAGGCTTGCCTGCGGGTAGCTTCGATTTGGTTACGTGCTTCGAGATGATCGAGCATGTGGACCACGCCACCCAAATCGAGACCGTTCAAAGCATAGCCAATTTGCTCAAGCCCGACGGCAAACTGGTCATATCCACGCCTGATCCTCAATTCACGGCTGCTTATGGTGACAACCCCTATCACCTGCGCGAAATGAATGAGGCCGAATTCATGGAGTTGCTTGGAGAAAGCTTCAAACATGTCACTATCCTCAAGCAGTGGGTGCGTCCCAGCATTTTTATTGGGACAGACTCACTTGCCAATGAGGGGGGTGTACACGTTGGGTCGTTGTCCAAAAGTGAACTGGCTGATACTCCCGTGGGTTTTGTCGCCATTTGTTCCCATCAACCGTTTGTAGCGCCTGCCCCCCTGTGCTTATTTGAAACCTCGGTGGACTTCAATTGGGAAACCCTGGAAACCGAACACAAGCTAAACCGCCTGCGGTTCAAGAACCACCAGTGGTTGAGCAAGTTCCAGCGCCTGGAACATCAATGTCAGGCGCTCGATACTGCAAAAAACTGGTTTGCAGAACAAAATGAAGCGCTGCAGGGGGCCGTAGCCACAAGCGGTCAACACGTTCGAGAACTACAAGAGTCCAACGCCTGGTCGACCTCCCAGCGCGATGCGTGGGAAGCGCTTGCCAAAGAAAGAGACCAACAGATTCAAGGCATGCAGGAATCCAGCGCTTGGTTGCTCTCGCAGCGCGATGCGTGGGAAACGCTTGCCAAGGACAGAGACCAGCAGATTCAAGGCCTGCAGGAGTCCAGTGCTTGGTTGCTCTCCCAGCGTGATACGTGGGAAGCTCTTGCCAACGATAGAAGCGCCACACTGGTCAAAAAGGGCCAACAGATTGCGGAATTGCAAGAATCCAGCGCTTGGTTGCTCTCCCAGCGCGATGCGTGGGAAGCCCTGGCGGGTCACCGCGATCAAGCCTACCAAGACACGCAAAATCAGCTTAGAAAATTGCAACGCCATCCTCTGGTGCGTGCAATGAATTTCCTGACTGGTAAAAAGCTTTTCAAACCCTGATCAGGTGCACTTATGACAGCCAGTCAGCCGAACGCCCCGCACGACAATCGCGTTCATGGGCTCGACATCTTCCGTTCTTTGGCCATCCTCAGCGTGTTGGTCAGTCACACCTTCGAACATTCGAAATTGCCAAACGAAATTAAGATATTCGGCAATTTGGGGGTTTTGGGTGTCGAGCTCTTTTTCGCACTCAGCGGGTTTCTGATCGGCGGCATCATCATGCGCCTGATTGATCAGGGTAAGTTTCACTCGTTTGCTGACGTGCGCGTATTCTGGAAAAGGCGTTGGCTACGTACCCTGCCGTTGTACTTCATCGCACTGTTGGCATTTTTACGCTTTGACTACCATGGACGCCATGGGTTGTTTGACTACCCAACCTATTGGGTGTTCATGCAAAGTTTTGCAGGAAGGATTCCCGAGTTTTTTGAGCTGTCGTGGAGTCTCGCAATCGAAGAGCACTTCTATTTATGGTTTCCGTTGGCGCTTTTGTTGTGGTACCGGGTTGTACGCAAAATGGGACTGGCAATCGTCCTGACTGCATTGAGTTTTGTGTGCATTGCGTATGCCTTCCGCTTGTCCCAGCCGGTCTTTTCCGATTGGAAAGAATACCTTTTTTTGATTCGCATGCCGGTCCTCTCGCGAATGGATGCCATCATGTTCGGCGTATTGATCGCAGCCATCAAACACCACAAGCCTATGGTGTTCGCTTTCATCCGAGCGCTCACCCCTTTGACCGCAGCATTGTTGCTGCTACTTGAAACGTGGTGGTTCGTATACAGCCCGCACATGCTGGATAGCCGGGCCATACAGACAAATCTGTTTACCTTTCAATCTATATTGTGTGCACTATTGCTTCCTTGGTTTGATGGGCTGTCTGGGCGGCACTCAGAGCAAGGCTTTTTCACCGTCACCAGCAAACTTTCGTATTCGCTGTACCTCATGCATATTCTCGTCATCATCGGCGTGAACACGCAGCTGGCCCGTTTTGGTGTTTATGAGATTGCCTATAACAATCCGTTTATTTTGTATCCGCTGTATTTTGGGTTGTTTTATATGGTGGCTTGGGTGACCTACCACCGCATTGAAAAACCGTTTCTTTCTCTACGGGACACGCCGTTCTCGGTGCGTTCTTCCTTGCAAGCCGGTTGGTTCAGCCTGCTTGTCGGTGCGTTTCTGATATTTTTAGCATGATTGATCGCCTGTCTCCCAACTACTCTGATCTGCCGGGATTAAGGCCTGCCAATAGCATGTATGTGGCGAGTGGTATTGCACCATTGCATGTCGACGTTTCTGTACTAACGCCCTACTTTAATACGGAAGATTTTTTTTCAGAAACCTTTGCCTGCATTCGCGCGCAATCCCTTCAAAATTGGGAATGGATCATCGTGGACGACGGCTCCACCGACACAGCCAGTGTGGACCGGTTGCGCGCACTTGCTGCCTCAGATTCTCGCATTCAGGTTGTTCACCAAGCCAATGCAGGCCCCAGCGCTGCACGTAATCGGGCGTTTAAAAATGCCGTGGGACGTTACGTCTGCCTGCTCGACAGTGACGACATGGTGGAGCCCACTTACCTTGAAAAGGCGGTTTGGTTTCTGGACTCCAACCCCGGCTTCGCCTTTTGCAATGCATACAGCGTTGTTTTTGGCGATCAACAGTACCTATGGGCCAATGGGTTCGAGCGTGGTTCTGCGCATCTTCATGCAAACAGCGGCCCTCCCATCTCGGTAATCCGCCACAGCGCATACGCTGAATGTGGCGGATTTGACGAGTCCATCCGCTTCGGACATGAAGACTGGGACTTTTGGCTGTCAATGGCTGCAGCCGGACATTGGGGATACACCATTGCAGAATACTTGCAGTGGTACCGCAAACGGGGCAACGGACGCTTTGAGCAAATCATGCGGGCAGACGGTGTGAATTCCCAATTTGAACAAGCGATGCACCTTAAATATGCCAGCTTGCGAAAGAATTTTCCCGACCCCCAGCGCACGGTGTATTTGCCTTTTGAATCCTTAAACATGCAGGCTGCGGCAGCTAATCCGCTCAATGCGGCTAGCCTGGGCCACCGTTTCCTGTTCCTTGTGCCATGGATGGTCACAGGCGGGGCAGACCGCGTCAACCTTGATTTGCTGGAGGGCTTGGTGTCGCAGGGCCACCACGTTACGGTGTGCGCCACGTTGCCCGCCGATCACAGTTGGGAGCACGAATTTGCCAAATTCACTCCAGATGTTTTTGTGTTGCCTAACATTCTGGCCGCCAACGACTACCCGCGTTTCCTCAACTACCTGATTCAATCGCGCGGTATCGACACTGTGCTTATCACTGGCAGCACAGTAGGGTACCAACTGCTACCCGCGATGCGTGCGGCGGCACCCGAAGTCGCCTTTATCGACATGTGCCACGTGGAAGAGCAACATTGGCTCAACGGAGGCCATCCCCGCTTTGCAGTCGGCTACCAGGACCAATTGGACCTGAACATTACAACCACCCAGCATTTGGCGGATTGGATGTGCGATCGCGGTGCAGAGCGCGCGCGCATCGAAGTGATGCTCACTGGCATTCGCACCAGCAAAACTTCCACCGAGCGCAAAACGCGCGTAGAAGTACGCGCCGAGCTGGGAATAGCCGAGCACATACCGGTCATAGTCTTCGCTGGCAGACTATGCGCACAGAAACGCCCGGCACTGCTGGCACAGATTTTGGGCGCGGCCAGAGAGTCGGGCCTTGATTACGAAGCCGTCATCGTCGGGGATGGCGAGTTGCGCCAAGAATTTGAAGCGCTTCTCTCCAAATACCACGTCGCGGACAGGGTGCGAATGGTTGGCTCCCTTTCACATGACCGATGGCTTGAGGTGCTCGGTGCTTCAGACATACTGCTCATGCCCTCACAATATGAAGGTATCTCCATAGCGCTGCTGGAGGCTATTGCGTCCGGCGTTGTTCCCCTGGTCGCCCGCGTGGGCGGGCAAGCTGAAATTGTCTCGTCAGACGCTGGCATCTTGGTCCCGCACGGCCCGGACGAGCTGCAACAGTATGTAGCGGCCTTGCAGCGGCTGATCGGTATGCCACACGAGCATGCACTCATGGCTGCACGGTGCCGGGAGTTGGCGTCTTCCCGCCTGTCCTGGAGCGCAATGGTCCAGCACTTTCTCCAAATAGTCGACGATGCGCACGCGCTCCGGCTGAACCAGCCGCGACAGACGCTCTCAGCGGGTTTTGCCCGAGAAATGACAACGCTTGCGCTCGAAAACAAACGTTTGAGTGAAGCCGTAGAGTGGCTTTGGCACCGCGGCGCCAACGAGCCAATGGCACAGTTAGCCGCCAATGCTGGAGAGGTGCAAGCGATTACGCGGTTTGCAGTTGCCATGAGTCGTACGTGGTTGGTGCGACGGCTGATACGTAACGGAGTTGTAAGAAAGTTTGCCAAGTGGTTTGTGGCTAAAGTCTCGGCACCGACCGCAGCTTAAACTACGCAACTGCGCCCCGGTTTGGGGTAAGTGGATTGGCTAGTTGGGAGACTTGATGAAAATAGTGGTGTTTGGCGGCGGTGGCTTCATTGGCTCCGCGATTTCGGACCAATTGCTGGCTGAAGGGCACTCGCTGCGCATTTTTGAGCGTCCTCGCGTCCAGCCCTACCGCAAGTTTGGCCCCCACGAGAAGGTGGAATGGACGGTGGGTGATTTCACCAGCACACACGATCTGATTACGGCCATTGAGGGCATGGATGCTGTCATGCACCTGGTATCCACCACCCTGCCAAAAAACTCCAACGACGACCACATCTACGACGTACAAAGCAACTTGGTCGCCACCTTGCATTTACTCGAAGCGATGGTAGTACGCGGTATCAAAAAGCTCGTATTCATCTCTTCCGGCGGCACGGTTTACGGCATCCCCGAATATTCCCCAATCGACGAAAAACACCCAACTGAGCCATTGGTGTCCTACGGCGTGACCAAACTTGCCATTGAAAAGTACCTGCACATCTTTCGAAAAATGCACGGTATCCAATCCGTTATCCTGCGCGTCGCCAACCCGTATGGTGAACGCCTACGGGTCGAAACGGCGCAAGGCGCCGTGGGCGTTTTCATCCATCGCGCATTGCAAAACCAGCCCATTGAAATATGGGGTGATGGCAGCATCATCCGTGACTACATCTACGTGGAAGATGTCGCACGTGCCTTTGTCAAGGCGCTGAACTACCAGGGGCCGCACGCAGTCTTCAACATCAGCTCGGGCAACGGCATTAGCCTCAACGCCGTGCTGGACATGCTGGAAACGGTGTTGGACCGTTCCATAGTGCGCCACTACCTGCCGGGTCGTCCGTTTGACGTGCCGGTCAGCGTGCTGCACAACGGACTCGCTCGCACCGAGCTCAATTGGCACCCGACGATCGACATGTCCACGGGTATAGAGCGCACCGCCCGTTGGATGAAAGCCAACTTGGCAGGATGAAGTTCCTCTTTACCGTCCACCAGTTTTTCCCGGAGTTCTCGGCTGGTACCGAAGTTCTGACCCTCTCGGTGGCCCGCCAACTCCGTTCTCTTGGCCATGAAGTCCGCATACTCACCGGGCACCCCTCGCTGTTGCCACTGTCCGCGCCAGACTGCTTTGACAGTTACTGCTTCGACGGTCTGCCAGTCTACCGTTTTCACCACTCCTACACGCCCACGCCAACCGAACCATCCAGCGTTGCGCTGGGGTACGACAACCTCGCCGCGGCAGACTACTTTGACCACATCCTTAGCGACTATTCACCGGATGTGGTTCATTTCTTTCACCTCAACCGCTTGGGCACCCAGCTGATTGAAAGAGCGGTCCAGGCAGGCATTCCGGCCTTCATGTCGCCAACCGATTTCTGGCTTGTGTGCACAACCGCTACCCTGATGCTCGACAACGGGCGCACCTGCTCAGGCCCCAGCGCCCATGCGGGCAACTGCGTCAAGCACTTCGCAGCCACTGCCAAAGCTGGGCGTGGCTCGCTCGCTGGCAAGATCATCAGCATCCTCCCGATTGCTTGGCTGGACACCATGGCGCACATGACCGAGCGCAATCAACTGCCAACCTATCCCCGCTCGCTAGAAGTTGGCGCCATGGCGCAAAGGCTTGGCACCAATGTGCGCCGCCTCAACACGTTGACAAAAATCGTTGTGCCGACTGAAGTCATGCGCAGCGCGTTGGAGCGCTCAGGGGTGGCACCTGAACGCATTGCCAAGCTCGCCTATGGTGTAGCAGGCATCGCCCGTTTCCCCCGCGACTATCTGGCCGACCCGGGCAGAGCGTTGAACATCGGCTTCATTGGCTCGATGATCAAGCACAAAGGCGTTCACATTTTGCTCGACGCGTTTAGGCAGATTCCTGCTGGGCAGGCCCGTCTGACCGTCTATGGAGACCCGCAAGACAGCCCGGACTACTCGGCTCCACTTATCCACAGCGCCAAGTCTTTGCCCGGCGTGGAATTCAAGGGCACGTTTCCCAATGCCGAAATTTCATCGGTACTGGCCGACTTTGACGTGCTGGTGGTGCCATCGTTGTGGCACGAGAACACCCCCCTGGTCGTTCACTCCGCCTTGGCGGCAGGTTGCCCGGTGGTGGCTTCCGATGTTCCGGGCATTGCCGAACTGATTGAACACCGCCGCAATGGGTTGCTATTCACACCCGGCGCGGCCCAAGCGCTTGCAGCGCATTTGCGTGAACTGATTGGCCAGCGCAATACCTTGCAGGCGTTGTCAGACCAATGCCAACCCGTCCAGACCATGGCAGATTACGTAGACGCCATGCTGTCCCACTGGACCGCAGCGCCGCACCTGGCGGCTGCGGCTTAGCTCAAATTTTGTTGAACACGGCGGCCATAAACAGGCCGACGTTGCTCAGTATCGACTGCCGGTGAATGCCCGCCCGCCAAAACCCCCACAAACGCGGTGCAAACCACCGTTTTCGTGCCACCTTGAACAACTGCAGCCTTCGCTGGTTTTCGGGCGTCAGCATGGTGGAGAGGCGTTCCAGCGCCGCGATGTTTCGGTCTGTCCACCCCTTAAAGCGGCCATTAATAGACAGCTGAATACGCCGAAGCCTTGCCTGCCAGCCGGTGTCCAGTCCGACCACGTTCTGTTCGTGCTGCCGATAGCGCACCGAGGGGAGGGCATCGTAAAACACACGCCCGCCGCAGCCTGACACAACCAAATACACCCACCAGTCGTGCACGACCACATCAACCTTGTCGCCAGCCGCCTGTAGCAAGCTGCGTGCGGCGTTGTTAAACACCATGGTGTTGCCACCGGCAATGTTCTGAGTCAGCGCGTTGCCAAAACAGGGTGGTTTGCGGAAGAGGGGTGACAAGCCCAACACTTGGTTGTTGGCATCCACCAGCAGCGTGCGGCTTCCATATAGCGCTGGCACGTCCTTGGGAACTGTGGCCAGCCACGCCACAGCCCGCTCCAGCTTGGCTGGCTCCCACACGTCGTCCTGGTCGGCAAAGGCATAGCAGTCGGCCTTGATACCGGCGTTGCAGATAAGGGAGAGGAAATTGGCGGCAAAGCCCTCTGCCGGGCCCGAATGGATGGTTAGCCTGCCTTGGGGCCACTTGGCTTGGTAATGCAGGAGCAGCGCGTGCGTATCGTCCTTGGACCCATCGTCCGACGCAAAAACTTCCCAATCGGAGAACGTCTGTGTTGATAGAGACTGGAGTTGCTCCGCCAGATAATGCTGCCCCCGCAAAGTGCAGAGCAGAATGGCCACTTTCATTTTTTTGTTTTCCCTGTACCAGTCGGTGCCCTCGCCAAACATAGTAGCGAACGTCACCGAAAATTGTTAGTCCAGTGCCTGTGAAGCCCAAAGAAAAACCCCAATGGTGCTTTCGCACCATTGGGGTTTCGTTTCACCTAGTTCCTAAGAACTACTAGACAAGTTTAGCGATTAGTCCGAACCGTGCATCGTGGAGAACGAATTGCCAGGGTTCAGGAAGAACGACTGTGCTTGCAAACCGTTTGTAGGTCCGGTCAAGCGCAGACGTGGGCGGTTGGCGCCGATGGCTGCATTAGGAGCACCCAGAGCAGTTTCAACTTGAGCGGATGACAACGTGGCGGCGCCGCCAGCTGGCAAGGTAGTCAAGGCAGCAGCTGCGCTGGTTGTACCGTCTTGGTACAGCCATTGGCCAGTAATGGCCGCAGACACAGCACCTGAGTTGATGACGCGAACAAAGCTGGTGTAACCGGGAGTCACTGCTGGAATGTAGCTACGGACGTCAACGGTTTGACCATTATTTACCAAAGAGTACAAAGCGCCAGCAGCGGTAGAGGCTGCATCAGTTGCCGTAGCCTTGGCAATACTGAACGACGCTGTAGGCGCTGTCAGAGGAATCGCACCAACGGTTGCGGGAGCCACATAGCAAATGTATGTTGGAACGTTCGTGGCGGCGATGGATGCTGCCGTGAAGGTCAATGTGGTCAAGCCAGCATTCAAAGCACCGACGGAACCAGCACCAATGGCAGCCGCGCAAGTCGTGTTAGTTGTCAATAAGCCAGTAGCGCCAGTCTTGAAGACGCCAGTCACGGTACCGCTCAACGATGTTGCAGTAGCCCAGGTGCCGGCGATGGTGTAGTCGGTCGCGCCGTCAGTCTTCTTGATACCAGCCACGTCGGTGAATGTGACGCTACCCAGGTTGGCCAGGGTTGCGCTGGAGGTCAGCGTGCCTGTTGACGTGAAACGGCTACCTGGGCTGACTGCTGACAGGTCAATTTTTGCAGTTTCAGCAGGGACGAAAGCAGCAGACGAGGTAAGCGTTGGTGTGATAGCTTGCTTCGCAGCAGCAAAATTAAAGCCAGCAGTCGTGCCGCCGTCGAGGTCTGCGGGTAAAGTATTTACCAGCTCAATTGCAGCTGCGTTGGTAGTGGCGATGCTGACGGTCGCAAACAGGCCGCCGCCAACGGTGTTCATTATAGTATTTACGCCAGTCAGGCCCAAAGCCGCGCTGGTGGCGGTCAAGGTGTTGCCGACACCGATAACGATGTTCGCGCCAGTGCCGTTTGTCAAGGAAACTTTGATAGTCGACTTATCCACGCTCGTGGCCGCTACCGCAAGGGTCAGACCACTGGTTGTCGTGAACGTTGGGCTAGCGGCAAATGTACCCCCATTGGTCAGACGCAGATAATAGTAAATCACACCCGCTGGATTCACAACAATACCGCCTGGAGTGGCAAAAGTGTAGACCAAAGGCACCGGAGTGATACCTGTCGCTGCAGTCGATGTAGCGCCAAAGTTTTCAGTGGCGAAGTTAACGAAGCCACTCAAAGAGCCAGCTTGTACGCCAGCAGCCATAGCCAAGATTGCAGTGGCGATTGCTGTGCGCAAAACCAAGTTACGTTTTTTCATTAGTCAAACTCCATTAAATTGAGAGAAGTAATTGATAAAGCTACATTTCAAATTCAGCATTCGCCCGCTTGTCATGTAGTCCATCGTCTTTCGAAAGACCGCACCAGTATATCAAGCAAATTCGTATCCGATACGAGGCTGAAACCCTTATTTGCAGCATTTCCACAACAGACAAGGGGGGGGCTCTTTTTTTAGGTCACTTCTTGACCAACTGTAGCCGGATATACGTCTCATACCAGTGGTCTTCCAGGGCCTTGTCCTGGGGTAGGCCGAGATGGCCAAATTTGTAAGCATTGGTAATGCGCCCTGCGGCTGTCCAGCTCCCCGCGTCGACTGCCTTACGGTAATAGTCCAGTGCCATCGCGTAATCAACCGGTACGCCATGGCCATTCTCATACAGTTGTCCCAGCATCTGCAGCCCGCCAGCTTCTCCCAGTTTGGCGGCATCCTCGTAAAGTGCGAATGCCTTGGCGAAATCCAGAGGCACGCCTTTGCCTTCTTCATACAGTCGCCCCAGGCCGATCATGGCGCGCGCGTTATTTCGCGCGGCGGCGGCGCGGTACCATTTGGCGGCGGCGGCGTAGTCTTGCTTCACGCCCGTTCCCTCGGCGTAGAGCCCTGCCAGGTTGAGTTGTGCGGCGGCCAGGCCGCCATTTGCCGCCCGTATCAGCCAGGCAGCGGCTTTTTCTGGGTCGCGTTGGTCAGCCGGACCCAGCAGGTACTGCTGGGCGAGGTTGAAGCCAGCCGATGTATTGCCGAGGTCCATGGCCCGTGCATAGAACTCTTTGGAGCGGGGTAAATCACGGTCCACGCCGATACCCTCTTCGTGCATGAAGCCCAAGCGGAAGGCCGCCCAGCCGTTTCCTGCCTTCGTCGAACGCTGCAACCATTGCAGGGCCACTTGGTAGTCCTTCTGCACCCCCCCCGCGCCCTGGATGTACAGCAGTGCCAATCGGTCTTGTGCAAATGCGTTTTCTGTTGCGGCAAGTTGCTGTAGCTCTTGAAGCGCTGCTGCGTCTGATTGGAGCGCACGTTGATAGACACTTTCTACCGTAGTGTCTGTCTGGGCGTTAGCAGAAGGGATGCTGCCGCAGGCAGTCGCCAGCAGCAGTGCCGCGACAAGAAGGGCGTGCAGTTGTAGTTTTTGGTACTTCATACATTCGTTAGATTCAATGGTGAGTGCCGATAAACGGTATAGCCGAATGGCCTTTTTCAGTCGCAGGCCTTAAAGCCACGTTGCTTGCATTCGCGCGCCAGTTGCAAGGCCTCGGCGATTTGCTCGGGGGTCATCTTGTTGGTCAGCATGGCCCGGTTGCGTGTTGCATTTTCCACACCTGCCGCCGCACTCAGGGTCAGCCACATGTGTGACAAGACCAAGTTGGCCGGCACGCCCTGCCCGTTCAAGTACATCATCCCCAGGTTGTATTGGGAGGCCGCGTCACCCTGGGATGCTTCCAGCCGGGCCAGCTTGTACTGTGCAGCCGGACTTGCTTGTCCAGACAGGGTGTCAGACGACGTTAGCGCAACGGAAAAGTCCCCGCGCTGCTGGGCAGCACCCGCTGCAACCGGCTCAACAGCTGGGCGAGCCCAATCACCCAGCTGATTGCGGAAGGCGTCGGTGATAGCCGTGGCGTCGTGGTCGTCGGCCACGATGTAAGGCGTAATCAACACCAACAGCTCGGTCTTACGGGTATTGTCCGTATTTGTCCGGAACAATTGCCCTGCAAAGGGGATGTCCTTTAGGTACGGCACGCCCGTCTCCGTGCGGCTATTGTTTTGTGAAATGAGTCCACCCAGTAGTACGGGGGTGCCATCCTTGAGCGATAGGTGGGTGTCCACCTTTCGGGTGTCGATGATGGGGGAGCCTGCTGCACCAACCTTGGTGCTGTCGCTTACCTCTTGGGTTACGTCCAGGTCAATGCGGTCACTGGAATAAATGATGGGCTTGACATTGAGGATGATGCCCGTCTTGCGGTACTGCACCGACTGCAAAACTCCGGTTGAGCCAGCGGTGGCGGCGTTGGTCTGCTGCTGGTTGATAGTGGGTATTTCAGAGCCCACCTGGATGCTGGCGGTCTCGCCACTGCGGGCAAGTATGCGCGGGCTGGAGAGTACTTTGGCCTTGCTGCTGGTGGCCAGCATATTGAGCAGGGCGCGCAGGTCACCCGCGCTGCCCAGTTGCGCGATGGTCAGCCCATTGGTGCCAACCCCCAGGCCACTGGCAACCCTGCCAGAAAGCCCTAGCGCCACACCCGCGAGGGTGCCGCCCACCACATTGGCGCCAGAGTTGATCAGCGCCCACTCCACACCCAATTGGGTGGTGTCGTCGAGTGTGACTTCGGCCACCGTGACCTCAATCAAGGCCGAGCGGGCGGGTTTGTCCAGCTC
>NZ_JANXUQ010000087.1 GCF_025356155.1 Rhodoferax sp.
CGCGAGCTGATGCAGCCGTCTACCGGGCCAAGACCCTGGGCCGCAACCGGGTCGAGTCGGCCTGAGCCCAATCTCCCCTGGCCCTGATCGGGAATTAGGGGCTGTGGTTGCTGTATTTCCTGTAATTTCAGAAAATACTGAAAATTCAAGAATCTGTAGAAACCCAAGAGCCCTATGAACCTCCCACCCCTGACCCAATCCTTTGTGCTGCACTTCGGCGAGATGGGCAGCCGCTGGGGTATCAACCGCACGGTGGGGCAGATTTACGCGCTGCTTTACGTGTCGGCCAAGCCGTTGAATGCCGATGAGATTGCCGACACGCTGAATTTTTCGCGCTCCAACGTCAGCATGGGGCTGAAGGAGCTGCAATCGTGGAACCTGGTGAAGCTGATCCATCTGCCGAACGACCGGCGGGAGTACTTCCAGTCGCCACAGGACGTGTGGCAGATCTTCCGCACGCTGGCCACCGAGCGCCGTAAACGCGAGATTGACCCGACCCTGTCCATGCTGCGCGACGCGCTGATGGAGACTCCCGGTGGTGAAGACGAACGCGTGGCGCAGGAGCGCATGCGCCAGATGCACGCCTTCATCGAGCTGATGACCGACTGGCTGGACGAGGTGCAGAAGATGGACTCGGCCACGCTGGCCAGTCTGATGAAGATGGGCGCCAAGGTACAGAAGCTGCTGGAGATGAAGGACAAGGTCAAGCACGCCTTTGGCATGGCTAGCACACCGGGTGACGTTGATGTGCCTGCGCCTACCGCCGCCGCCGAGAAACCCGCGAACGAGCATTGACACGCCATGGACCACCTCGACCCCTTCATCCTGGCGCGCATACAGTTTGCGGCCAACATCACCTTCCACATCCTGTTCCCGACCATCAGCATCTCCATGGGCTGGGTGCTGCTGTTCTTCAAACTGCGTTTTGCCCGCACCGGCCAACAGCACTGGATGGATGCCTACCAGTTCTGGGTCAAGATCTTTGCGCTGACATTTGCGCTGGGCGTGGTCAGTGGCATCACGATGAGTTTCCAGTTCGGCACCAACTGGCCGGGATTCATGAACACGGTGGGCAATGTGGCTGGGCCGCTGTTGGCCTACGAGGTGCTGACCGCCTTTTTCCTGGAGGCGACCATGCTGGGCATCATGCTCTTCGGCCGTGGCCGGGTCAGCGAACGTATGCACACGATTGCCACGCTGCTGGTGGCGGGCGGCACCACGCTGTCGGCATTCTGGATCATCGCGCTCAATTCGTGGATGCACACGCCGGCCGGCTTTGAGATGATCGACGGCAAAGCCCATGTGACGAGCTGGCTGCAGGTCATCTTCAATCCCTCGTTCCCCTACCGGTTGACACACATGCTGTTGGCATCGGGCCTAACCGTGTCCTTCTTGCTGGCGGGTATCAGCGCGTTTCGCTGGCTCAAGGGCGACAAAGGTGCCGAAGTGCGCGCCAGCCTGCGTACCGGCCTGGTGTTGGCGGCGGTGCTGATCCCGCTGCAAATCGGCGTGGGTGACCAGCATGGCCTTAACACCTTGCACCACCAACCGGCCAAGATCGCGGCCATGGAAGGCATCTGGAAAACCCAGAGTGGCGCGCCCGCCGTGTTGTTCGCCTGGCCCGATGCGGCCACGCAGAGCAACCGGTTTGAAGTGGGCATCCCCAAGCTGGCGTCGCTCTACCTGACCCACGGCTGGGACGGCGAGATCAAAGGCATCGACGCCTTTGGTACCCAGCACCCACCGGTGGCGCCGCTCTTCTTTGCCTTCCGCATCATGGTGGGCGTCGGTATGCTGATGTTGGCTGTAAGCTGGTTTGGCACCTGGCAGACGCGGGGAGGGCGTGCGCCGAATGTGTGGCTGCTGCGTGTGCTGGTGGCCATGACATTTGCCGGCTGGGTGGGCCTGGTGGCTGGCTGGTATGTAACCGAGATCGGCCGTCAGCCCTGGCTGGTGCAGGGGCTGCTGCTGGCGGCAGATGCCGCGTCCACCGTGCCGTCGCCCCATATCGCGTTGACGCTGGCCATGTACCTGGTGTTGTACGCATTCTTGCTGTTGGCCTATGTGTCTGTGGTTTTCTACCTGGCCACCAGCGCGGCCAAGAAAAACTTCGAACCACTGGTTGCTCCTGATTCAGGAGCGGCATACGTAGATTCCACGAGGGCTAGAGGGCCAAATCATGTTTGACGTTATTCCCGATTTGACCCAACCGCAAGGCTGGTTGCCACTGGTGTTTGCCGCTGTGATGGCGCTGGCCATGCTGGCATACGTGATCATGGACGGCTACGACCTGGGCGTAGGCGTGCTGTTGCGCCGTGCCGATGACCGTGAACAGAAGGACGCGATGATCGCCAGCATCGGCCCTTTTTGGGATGCCAACGAGACCTGGCTGGTACTGGGCGTGGGCGTGTTGCTGGTGGCGTTCCCCGCCGCGCACGGCGCCATCCTGGGTGCGCTGTACTTGCCGGTGGCGCTGATGCTGTTTGGCCTGACGCTGCGGGGCGTGGCGTTTGATTTCCGCGTCAAAGCGCGCGACCACCACAAACCCTTGTGGGACACGGCCTTTTACGTGGGCTCGTTGCTGGCCAGCTGGGCGCAGGGCTTCATGCTGGGTGGGCTGATCACCGGCTTCCGCACGGATGCGTGGACCTATGTGTTCTGTGCGCTGATCGGTCTTTGCCTGGTGGCCGCCTACTGCCTGTTGGGCGCGGGTTGGCTGATCATGAAAACCGAGGGTGCGCTGCAGCTGAAAGCCGTGCGCTGGGCGCAGGGCAGCCTGTGGCTCACTGCTGCGGGTGTGGTGGCGATCTCTGTAGTGACGCCGCTGGTCAGCCAGCGCATTTTTGGCAAGTGGTTTGCGTTCCCCAACATCGTGCTGCTGTTCCCCATTCCGCTGGTCACCGCCGTGCTGCTGGGCGTGATTGCGCGCAGCGTCAAGCGCCTGCCCGTGCGCCTGGCCCAGGGCAATGAATACGGTATCGGCGTGCCCTTCGCCGCGACCGTGGGGGTGTTCCTGTTGGCCTTCTACGGCCTGGGATACAGCCTGTTCCCGTGGCTGGTGGAGGACAAGATCACCATCTGGCAGGCCGCCAGCGCGCCCGAGTCGCTGATGGTCATCTTCTACGGCGTGGCCGTGGTGCTGCCGGTCATCATTGGCTACACGGTGTATGCGTATAGGGTGTTTTGGGGTAAGGCGTCAGCGCTGAAGTATTGACGCCTATTGGCGCGCGTCCGACCCCCGGGTGCTAGCCTTCGGTATTCCGCATCCAGTCTGCCGTCTTAAAAAACGATTCCTTCAGCCGCTCGGCCAGCTCCGGCGGCACGCCGGTCTCGGCCATAGCCTGTGCCATGCAGGCCAACCACTGGTCGCGCTCGACCTCGGCGATCTTGAACGGCATGTGCCGCATGCGCAGCCGGGGGTGGCCAAAGCGGTCGGTGTAATGCTGCGGCCCACCGAGCCAGCCGCACAAAAACCAGAACAGCTTTTCGCGCGCACCGCCCAGGTCTGTACCGTGCACGGCGCGCAGGGCCGAGTACCCGCTCTCCAGGTCCATCAGGTCGTAGAAGCGTTCGGTCAGGGCTTTGACCTTGGCTTCGCCACCCATCCATTCAAACGGGGTGTCGAACTGTGGCTTTTCCTGGATGTCCATTACCAGATGGTGACGCGGTCCGCCGGTTGCAAGAACATCTTGTCGCCGTCTTTCAGGCCAAAAGCGTCGTAGAACGGTGTCATGTTGCGCAGCGTGCCGTTGGCGCGAATTTCGCCAGGCGAATGCGGATCAGACTTGATCAGCACAATCGCCTGCTGCTCGCGCATCTTTTCGCGCCAAGCCTGACCAAATCCGATGAAAAAGCGCTGTTCGCCGGTCAAGCCACCCATCACCGGTGCGGGATTGCCTTTGAGCGACAGCTTGTAGGCCTTGTACGCAATGGCTGCGCCGGAGTTGTCCGCAATGTTTTCGCCCAATGTCAATTCGCCATTGACGTTGTAGCCGGGTACGGGGCTGAACGCGCTGTATTGCTTAACCAGCACCGCCGTTTTGGCGGCGAACTTGTCGTGGTCTTCCTTGGTCCACCAGTCACGCAGGTTGCCCTTGCCGTCGAACTGTGCGCCCTGGTCGTCAAAGCCATGGCTGATCTCGTGGCCGATGATCGCACCAATGGCGCCGTAATTGACCGTATCGTCGGCCTTGGCGTCAAAGAACGGCGGTTGCAAAATGGCCGCAGGGAACACGATCTCGTTGAGTTCGGGGTTGTAGTAGGCGTTGACAGTTTGTGGTGACATGCCCCATTCGTCGCGGTCAATCGGCTTGCCCAGCTTGTCGAGTTCTATTTGCGATGCAAAGCTGCGCATCTTGCGCAGATTGCCGATGGGGTCGCCCTTGTTGATTTGCAGTGCTGAGTAATCTTTCCACTTTACCGGGTAGCCGATCTTGGGTGTAAAGGCCGCCAGTTTGGCCTGCGCCTCCAGCTTGGTGGCCGGGCTCATCCAGTCCAGCGTGTCAATGCTTTGCTTGAAGGCCAGCAGCAGGTTGCCGACCAGGGTCTCCATGCGCGCCTTGCTCTGGGCAGGGAAATGTTTGGCCACATACAGTTTGCCCAGGCTCTCGCCCAGGCCGGAGTCCACCAGGCGCACACCGCGCTTCCAACGCACTTCCTGCACAGGAATGCCGCGCAGCGTGGTGCTGTAAAACGCAAAGTTTTCGTCAGCAAATTTTTCGGGAAGCTGGCTTGCACTGCCGCTCAGCACCTGCCATTTGAAGTATGTCTTCAGTGTGGCCAGTGACGTGGCTTGGAGGATTTTTTGCAAGGCGGTCATGTAGCTGGGCTGGGACACGATGACGTAGTCAATCTTGCCCTTGATGCCCAGCGCTTGCAGGTAGCTGTTCCAGTCGTAGCCAGGGGTCAGTTCATCCAGCTTGCTGACATCAACCTTGTTGTACGCCTTGATGGGGTCGCGCAAGTCCACCTTGGTCCACTGTACCTTGGCGAGCTCGGTCTCAAAGGCCAGCACTTCGGCGGAGTGGGCTTCGGCTTGCGGGTCACCCGCCAGCGTGAGCATCTTGGCCACGTGTTCGGCGTATTTGGTGCGCACACCCTTGAGCTTGGCGTCGTCATCTTTCAGGTAGTAGTCGCGGTCTGGCAGGCCCAGGCCCGACTGGCTGAGATCGACCACGTATTTGGTGGCGTCCTTGTTGTCCTGGTGCACCTGCACGTCATACGGCGCCTTGATGCTGACCCGGTTGAGCCAGGCCATCAGCGCAGGGATCTCTTTGGCGTCGCTCAGGGCGTCAATCTTGGCGAAGTCGGCTTGCAGTGGCCTGAGTCCCAAGGCTTCGATGTTCTTGGCGTCCATGAAGCTGGAGTAGATGTCGGCAATCTTCTGGGCATCGGTTCCCGCTGCGGGCTTGGACTTGGAGAGGCCCTCCACAATGTCCTTTAGCCGCGGCACCACGGCTTCGCGCAAATCCATGAAGGCGCCGGCGGACGAACGGTCTGACGGTATTTCTGTGCTGTTGATCCAGCCACCATTCACGTGGCGGTAGAAGTCATCCTGGATGCGAACTGCCTTATCGTTATATTGGGTCAATACACCCGAGTGCAGCGCGCCCACCGGCTTGGTGGCCTCAGCGCCAAACAGATAGGGAGTGAAAGCGCTGCTGGCGATCGCAAATGCCAGAGTGCCCGAGAGTTTAAATTTCATAGACCGAAGTTCCTCGTGTAGGACTTTTTTGCAAAAACCACTATGGTACGGCCAATTGCCCGCAGGGCGGTCCAGACTCAGGTGTAACCCTGGCGCAGCACCACGTCGGAGCAGGGGTGTGCCACACAAGGCAGCACGTATCCCTCGGCCAGCTCTTCGCTGCTCAAGCCCGGCCATTCAACCGCATAGCGCACCGTGCCACTTTGCAACTGGCCTATGCAGGTTCGGCAGACGCCATTGCGGCACGAGCTGGGCCAGTTGCTTCCACCCATTTCCAGAGACAACAGCAAAGGGTCGGTATCCCATGCATCGACCTGAAGACCATCGGGTTCGGTGCGGGCGGTAAAAAGGGTGGGGTGGGGTGCAGGCGCTTGCGTGCTCACGACGGCTGGCTGAAGAGTTGGTCTTGGCTGCCCTTGAGCCAGGTCTTGGCCGGCTGCAACAGCCGTGACACGAAATTGCTGCTCTGGGAAATGGCCGTGGCCATGGAGTCAGGGGTGTACAGCGTGAAGCTGACCTGGCGCGCCAGCGTGTTGGCTGCATCTTGCATGGCCTGCGCAACAGCGTCTGCGTCGCCACCGAGACTGAACAGCACTACGGTCACCGCGCCGGTGGACGCGGTGACCGCTTCGTCATACACGAAGGCCGCGCTGACCTGACCCGCCAACGGCCCAAGGCAGGCATGCAACACGTTGACTACGCCCATGGTTTTAGCCACTAGAGCGGTCAGGGCCGCAAATATCGGCGCATCGGCATTGGCTTGGTAGTGCTTCTGTTTTCCCTGCTTGTGCACGCTCAAAATGCCCGCCGCCGCCAAGCCCGCCAGCTCGCGCTGCACAGCCCCGGTGCCGGAGTTGGCGAGGGCAATTACTTCGCCCATGAAAAAGCTGCGATCCGGCGCATTAAACAGCACGGCCAGCACCCGCTGGCGGACCTTGGGGAACAAAGCATCGGCCAGGCTGGCGCGGGGAGGTAGAGATTTGGGTTTGGTGACCATAGTGGGTAAATTTTACCCAGATTGGGTATTACTCAACAGGGGTTTAGTAAAAATGGCCTCTAGCCCTCGTCGGTATTGCGTATGCAGCTACCAAAAACGTAGCAGATGGAATGAGAGAGTGCCAGCCAAAGCTATCCAATAATGCGCAGCAGCACGGAGATGACGGCAACAATCAGCAGGATGTGGATGAAGCCACCCAGTGTGAAGGATGTCACCACTCCCAGCAACCACAAAATGATCAAAATGACGGCGATGGTGTACAACATGGCAATACCTCTTCGGTTGTGAGTAAACGATTTGCCATTGTTGAATTTTCCGCCCCAACCGTCTGTGCGACAACACACCGAGGGATATCGCAGGGCCATCGGCGGCAGGCCCGTGCAGCGCACCGTTGCGCTGCGTTGCTGTTGATGGTGTAAATTGCGCGGACTATGCCATCGGCCACCACGCTACTGATCATCGATCCCCAAAACGACTTCTGCGATATTGACGGTGCGGCGCTGCCCGTGACCGGCGCCAACCAGGACATGCTGCGCCTGACGGCCTTCATCCAGAAGCACCAAGCGCAGTTAAGCTCCATCAGATAACGGGCGAGGCCTCCAGCCACTGCGTTGCCGCCAGTTTTGACCAGTTGACCCGCCACCTGGACCAGCAACCGGGCACACGACCCCGCATCGTGCTACTCAGCGACTGCATGAGCCCGGTAGCACGTTTTGGAGGCTTGGCCGATGCGTTTTTGAAGCGGGCCAAGGCCTGGGGTGCGGAAGTTTTGCGATCAGACCAGGCTGGCCAAGGCCGCTGGTGAAAAGTCCGACAACTCTCCCAGGCAATCGTCACGCACCTTGAGTGCCCAGTCTGGGTCACTGATCAGGGCGCGGCCCACGGCCACCAAGTCGAAATCTCCACGGTCAAAGCGGCGCAGCAGTTCGTCCAATGACGCGGGTTTGGACGATTCGCCACCAAACGCGGCGATGAACTCGCCGCTCAAACCGACGGAGCCCACGGTGATAGTGGGGACGCCGGTGAGTTTCTTGGCCCAACCTGCAAAATTCAGATCGGAGTTTGCAAACTCGGGCTCCCAAAAACGGCGCTGTGAGCAATGGAAGATGTCGGCTCCTGCGTCGGCCAGTGGCTGCAACCAGGCCGCCATCTCGTCGGGCGTCTTTGCCATCTGCACTGTGTAGTCTTGCTGCTTCCATTGCGACAGCCGGATGATGACCGGATAGTCTGGCCCGACTTCCGCACGCACGGCTTTCAGAATGTCAGCCGCAAACCGGCCGCGTTGCACCAGGTCGCTGCCGCCATAACGGTCGCTGCGCAAATTGGTGCCGTCCCAGAAGAACTGGTCGATCAAATAGCCATGTGCACCATGCAGCTCAATGGCATCAAAGCCCAGCCGCTTGGCGGCACCCGCTGCACGGGCAAAGGCGGCAATGGTGTCGGCAATGACTTCATCTGACATCGGCTCGCAGAATTGTTTGCCCGGTGAGGAGTATCCCGATGGCGAATCCCACGGCATGGGCGGCTGCCACTCGGAGCGGCGGTTGCGTACCGCGCCCACATGCCACAGCTGCGGCGCCATCAACCCGCCCGCACCATGCACGGTGTTGATGACCTTTTGCCAGCCCGCCAGCGCATCGTCGCCCCAGAAGCGCGGCACGCTGGGGTCATTGGACGCGGCCGGACGCTCCACGACGGTGCCCTCCGAAACAATCAGGCCCACGGCTGATGCCGCACGCTTGCGGTAGTACTCGGCGACGGCATCGTTGGGCACACCACCCGGAGAAAACGAGCGCGTCATCGGCGCCATCACGATACGGTTTGGCAGGTTCAGTGATTTGAGCGAGAAGGGTTGGAAAAGCGATGATGAGGAGGACATGTTGGTTTCGAATAGGGGGGAAGAAAACGACTAACCCAGTCTACGGTGCCATGAGGGCTTGAACGTTGATCTGCTGTCTCCGATGCGATTGCTTCCAAATTACTTTACATATTGACACAGTGTTCCCACATCCAAAAATGTTAACGCTGCGTATTGATAGTAGCCGCAACGTTTCGGCTTCTTATCAACTACCAGGAACACTTCATGATCTCGATTAAAACAACACGAAAGCTTGCATCCATCAGCCTGGCTATCGCCATGTCGGCCGTCTCGTTGGCCTCCATGGCCGATGTCATGGTGGGCGGTGCGCCCATGCTGGCGTCCAAGGACATTATTGACAACGCCGTGAATTCCAAAGACCACACCACGCTGGTAGCCGCCGTCAAGGCCGCGGGTTTGGTCGAAACGCTGAAAGGCACGGGTCCTTTCACCGTATTCGCGCCCACCAATGCCGCCTTTGCCGCCTTGCCAGCTGGCACGGTAGACACGCTACTCAAGCCTGAAAACAAGGGCACTTTGACCGCCATCCTGACCTACCACGTCCTGGCCGGAAAATTCGACGCTGCTGCTATCAGCAAAATGATCATGGACGGCAAGGGCATGGCCAGCATCAAGACTGTCAGCGGCGGTACCCTGGTCGCCAAGACCAATGGCTCCAAGATCATGCTGACGGATGAAAAAGGCGGTATGGCCACCGTGACGATTGGCGATGTGTACCAGTCCAATGGCGTGATCCATGTGATCGACAAGGTGCTGTTGCCCAAGTAAGCTTGGCGCGCAGTCTATGAATGCCAGCCCACCATCAACTGGTGGGCTGGCTATACAGTCAACCCGCAACCACACGTCCCACTCCAGCTTGTCCAAAGTGGTGGCCTTGACGTCCAAGGTCTTGTAGAGAGGAAAGTCGAGCCAATACTGGGCAACCACGCTGTCTGAGCACACGCGCACCAATGCCAAGGTGATTGAGCAGCTTCTGCCGCTGCGCTTTGTGACCGCGCCGTCGGATGGTGGGGTACTGGTGCAGGTGGCGGCTGTATGAGAACAAAACGCTCACCTTTTGATAGCGTAGTACGCATATTCCACGAGGGCTAGAGGCCTATTTTGCCTTAGGACCTTGGTTAAAACCCTAAATTGGGTATAAAAAATCCTTTTGGCCGCCATCCGCCCGCCCCAACACCACGGCACCACACAAAGCCGCCAGCGCCTCCCGTATCGCATGGGCAATGGCTGGCGTCTCGGCCATATCCGCCTCCGTAAGGCTGGCGCCCAGCAGGGGAATGGTCAGCGATGCGGTGCGATTCCAAGTCGGGGTTAAACAGTGGCAGCTCGCCGACGACAATGCACAGCGAGACTTCGATGTCGGGTGGCGCCAAGCGCGCGGCCGTGCGCAGCACGCCCGAGTGGATGGACGCGGCGCGCAGGCTGCCAGAGATTGCGAGGACTTTCATGCAGAGGCCGGTAGTTGGGGGTAGCGAAGTGTTGCGCATTGTTACGCAAATGCGACTCGAACCTGCCCGGGTGGGCTCTATACTGCGGCCCGCGGTTGCGTAGACACCGCGCTAGGAACCCATGTCGCGCCGCCAGACACACATCGATGCCGCCAAGGTGCTGGCATCGCACCTCATCGTTCTCCACCACTTCACCGCATACGGCCCTTTGTCCGATGCGCTGGAGCTTGCCGTGCCGACGCTGACGGACTGGTTCTTCGAGTACGCGCGCATGGCGGTGCAGGTGTTCCTGGTGATTGGCGGCTACCTGGCAGCCGGCACGCTGGCACCCCACGGCTACTTCCAGCGCAAATGGCCGTGGCGCAGCATTGCACAGCGCTACATGCGCTTGGTGTTGCCGTTTGGTGTCGCCTTGTTGCTGGTGACGGCCTGCAGCGCCATCGCCCGGCACTGGTTGCATGCGGACTTCATTCCCGCCGCGCCCAGCCCCTTCGCACTGCTAGCGCACTTTGCGCTGTTGTTTGACATCCTGGGTTATGAGTCGCTGTCCAGCGGGGTTTGGTATGTAGCCATTGATTTTCAGCTCTTTGCCGTCATGGCGATGCTGTTGTGGGTCGGTGGGCGTGCGGCGCAGTGGCTGGTCGCGCTGGCCATGCTGGGATCGCTGTTTTTCTTCAACCTGCACCAGACGGGTGACGTCTGGGCGCTGTACTTTTTCGGCTCCTACGGCATGGGGGCTTTTGCCTGGTGGGCAGGCCATTCGCGCCACGCGGGCAAGCTGCTGGCGCTGTTGGCTGCCGCTGGTGTTGCTGCCCTGGTGTGGGATTTCAGGCTGCGCATTGCGCTGGCACTGGTCGTGGCCCTTGGGCTGGGTGTGGCGCGCTGGCACTTGGGTCATGAGGCGCACCAGAAACCCGTGCTCCGTTCCTTTGCGTTCCGGCTGATGCGGGTGCTGAGCCGAAGCTCCTACGCACTGTTTCTGACGCACTTCTGCATCGTGCTATTCGCCAATGTGCTGTGGGCGCGGTTCGCGTGGACGCAGCCGGGTGCCGCTGTCTGGTTCAGCGCGGTCACCTGGGTGGTGTGCGTCGCCGTCTCCATGCTGTTTGAGCGCTTTGTGGAGCGGCCGCTGTCGGCACTGCGCGTACCCGCCTGAGAGGCTGCCACCACTGGTGTGCGTGACATCGTACAGACGCTGCCCGGCAGCGTACCTAGGCTGTGGGTTATCTTGAAAGGAAGCCCCATGTTCCAACTCGGCAGCTACGTATTCTTCGACGGCACCTGTGCAGACGCCATGCCCCAGCCTTACGAGGGTATGAAGAATTTTTCCTTGTCGCTGAGCTACCCCACAGCGCAAGAGGCACACCACACGGTGGACCGTTTCGGCACACCGTGGATGGTAAACGGCGGCGCCACCAGGAGCCTGGCATGACTGCCCCCCTACAAGCCTGGAAGGTGCAGCCGCATGGCAAGCCCTTGCGGATTGCCGGCAACATGCCCGAAATGCAGGTCGTAGCTCCGCACGGTGCGCGGGCCAAGGTCGAAGAGCTGCTCACAGTGGACACCGTTGCGCCAGAGTGCAAAGACCTGGACGTGGACTTTATGGTGGTGCCCGGCACGCGTGGCCATGAAGCCGCTCTGATGGTGCGCTCGGCCGGTGGTTGCACGCTGATCCTAAACGACGTCGTCGGCAATATTCGCGACGCCATGGGCTTTGGCGGCTGGTTGTTACGCCTGACCGGCTTTGCCGGTGATGAGCCGAGGGTTCCCACCGTGGTCAAGACGATGATGGTCGATGACACGGCGGCATTGCGCCTGCAACTCATCGAATGGGCCGCCATACCCACGTTGACGCGCATCATCGTCTCGCACGGCGACATCATCGAGGACAACCCGCGGCAGGTGCTGCGGGAGTTGGCCGCGTCGCTGGGTTAGGCAGTCTGCGACAGAACGGGCCGTGCCCGCACACGCACTGCTGTACATGGCGCAACCTGCAGATTGGGTGCGAGAAGCCATGCTGCAAGAGGGTGTGGGCAACATGGACGGCATCGAGGACATGGGGGGACACAGCCCGCATGTCACCATCAGCTATCGGGGCGCCCAACCCTCTGAAGACTGTTTCGATACGCCCCATCCCCCGGCGGATCGACGAGTTGGTGCTTGTCGAGGCCCGCACGGAGCCGTACTACCACTACCACCCACTAGCCCGATGGCCGCTGCGCACCGCATTGGCTGGCTTGGAAAGCCAACCAGAGTTGTGGTGACGCGCAAGGGGGAGGCCATATGACAAATAGGCCTCTAGCCCTCGTAGGATATGACGGTTACGCTATTACATTCATAGCCATCTGATAACCAACCGGAGACAACGACCATGCCCACCACCTCATTCATCCCAACGTCAAGCTGCTGATAGGCGACCTGTTCGTCAAGTAGCACCATCGCCGCCGCCAGCGCCCGCAAGGTGGCAGAGGCAGCGGCACAGGCGCAAATCGCGTGCATAGACGCGCCCGTATCCGGCGGCACCGGTGGCGCCGTGGCCGGCACGCTGACCTTCATGGTGGGCGGCAGCGGGCAAGACCTGGACCGCGCACGCCCCGTGCTGGAGAAGATGGGCCACAACATCTTCCACGCCGGTGATGCCGGTGCCGGCCAGACCGCCAAGATCTGCAACAACATGCTGCTGGGCATCCTGATGCTGGGCAAATCCGAAGCCCTGGCCTTGGGCATGGCCAACGGCCTGGACCCCAAGGTGCTGTCCGAAATCATGCGCCGCAGCTCTGGCGGCAACTGGGCGCTGGAGAAATACAACCCCGTGCCCGGTGTGATGGAGACTGCGCCCGCGTCCAAGGGTTATGCGGGTGGCTTTGGTACGGACCTGATGCTGAAGGATTTGGGCTTGGCGCAAGAGAACGCCGCAGAGGTGCGCGCCACCACGCCGCTGGGTGGGCTGGCGCGCAGTTTGTATGCGGCGCATAGCTTGGCGGGGAATGGGGGGCTGGATTTTTCTAGCGGTATCCGTTTGCTTCAGAAGCCGTAGTAGCTAGCAGTGGCAACTGGGCACATAAATAATTGTTATTGTTACGCAGCGTGTAACGCATATTCCACGGGAGCTAGAGCCCAGTAGCGCAGCCCTTTCACATCTGTAGTCGACGGCGGACTCCAGCTTCCGTATCTTCATGACGGGCATGGTTTTCGTAGGTCGCCACCAGGCCCCCAAAAAGTTCGGAGGCCACAAAGGGGTGCGTGTACTTGATAGCAGTTTCCCACGACCGATATTTTGCGGCTTTTTCGCGCTCCTGGTCTCCCCCTTCACCGCGCCAAGTGGCTCCGACCGAATTGAACAAGCCGGTGTGGACGCCTTCCATCATCGCCTTGGAATGGATATCTTCCATGACTTGCAAAACTGGCTCGCACGGCCAGATGCCATCAGTCCTGGGTGGAGCGTTCGAGAGTAGCTTGCCTATGCATACATCGCCGATTTCCAAGCGATCCAATTCATCGCACGCCTGTCTTACGGAATTTACCCATGATGCCAATCTTTCGGCTCGGATAGTGCTGGTTTCATCTTGGCCAGGAACTCTGGTCAGTGCATCCAAAAGCTTGAAGCCACTCTCTCGATAGGCGCGCTCCTGTCCTATGGGAGCCTGAACTTCGGACGGGTCTTCGCCTTTGTCCTTGCGGCGATAGGTCCACGTAACTGCTTGCACGAAGAAGTTCGGATTGGCATCGATAAACTTTTCTAGATTTGGGATGCCGGCACCAATGCGGCGACCAAATGAACCACCAATGATGTCGATGTAGGCGAACTCAAGAATCGCCTTTTGTTCAAGCGTGATCACCGAGCTCTTGTCAATCTGTGCGAAGGCTTTGCCAAGGTAGTGTTGATCCGGTCGGTATTGATCCGGGCGATCGTTGCCGTCCTTGACCATCGCCGTCAAAATCCGAAAGAGAATCTCAGGCTCGACAGTCTTAAGGCAACCATGGAGGCAGGCAAAGGCAGCGCGTGCACGCTGAACGCCTAGCAGCCTAATTGCGGCTTCGGTAGCCTCGCCGCTTGCATCTGGACGCATCCAGTCAGGCGTCACTTCTTCCCAATACATCTTTTGCTCTGCATCCGTGAGCGAGTCGACTTGGAGCCAAGTCCTTCGGGAAAAAGGTGCCTGCAGCATTATCTTGACAAATGCATCAGACGGAACGGATTTGCGAGTGAGTTCCAGGAGCGAAAAGCGTTGTGCATCATCCTCGATGCTGCGCACTGCTCCTCGGACAAGGTTACCTATAGCCCACGACATTTGCGCGGGTTCCGGTGGCATCGCCGCTTTCAACAAATCGACGATGCCCTGATCGCTAAGAAGCTCTTTGGCCATGAACCAGCCGATCTGCGCTGCTGCTTGACCAGCTTCGGCCAACTCGATAATGCCGCGTAGCCCGAGAGCCTGAAAAATCTCGCGCAGCGCTTCAGCTCTCAGATTTGAAATGCGTTTTTCCCGAGCATCGAAGTCGACCGCGCCATCCATGTCGTCTGCAGACTCTTCGACCCAAGATTTGCTGAACAGCCAAGAATGCTTGCAGAGCAAATCAGCTGGCTCAAGTGATTGGTACACAGCATTGGACTTCTGCGTCATGATTGCGAAGTCACCTCGCGTGGGACGATATTTTCCGCGCCGTGTCAAAACTGTGACTCGAATTCTCTCGCGCACGAGCGCCTTATCTGCATCAGCAGCATCGCTTGCGGCCCAAGTTTTAACCAACTCCCACACACGTTCTTGATCTGCCTCTGACAATTCATGTAAGTGGGCGATCAGATCGCAAAGCATGTTCGGCGTATACCCGCCATCCCAGTCGTGAATCTTTGCGACGACCGCCGCAATGAATTCGGCTATCGGTTGATGCGATTGAAATGGCTCGCCATAGCCGTAACCGTCGTTGCGCCAGCGTGGCTTGTTGCTGTAGTGGCCCGTCTGCGAGCCGCTGAAAATTTGGTCTGTGCACAATGTCCACGCAACGGCCGGATGGTCCCTTGCAATCAAATGCAGGACCTGAATGCGCGCGGCGCACGGCGCAGCGGTCTGCGGCATCCAGGCCCGAAAAATCGCCCTCAGTGATTCGATTGGCTTGTTTGCCCAGTTGTCCTTTATCTCGATTTCTGCCAACTGTGCCAAGATGAGCGCGGTGCGAGGCAGTAAGTTTGGATTCCACGCCAAGGTTTCTAAAGCCCAGAGAAGTCCGGAACGAGGGCAACCACTGCCAAAGCTCGATCCGGCTGGGCGCATGAGTCTATGGGTTGCTGGACTTTCAGTACTTAGGTCGGCCTCGATGACTGAAAGAAATTCAAGAGGGGCGGCTTCAGCGTAGGCCGCGAGGTCGGAATCATTGGCTTCCAGAATCCTGGCCTTTAGCGGCGTCAGTAGCTGCCGGACGAGTTGCGAAGCTGCAGCTTCGCAGTTGAAGCCAAGGCGGGCAAAGAACAGGGAGTGCCCGTGAACCGCAAGCAACACAAGAGTTTCCGCGATGCCGGTTCGCAATGCCCTTGAGAACTCGCGAGATTTTCCATAAAACGCCGCAGCCCAATGCTTTTCGTCAGGTAGGTCCAGTTTAGGATCATCTTCGCTTAATACGAGCTTGGCCACCTCGAAGTACTCGTTCAGGTCATTGGCGGTGATTGCGCCAGCTATAGCAAAGAGCAGATCCATCTTTGATACTACACCCCTGTAAGTACCCGTCGACCACAACGGCGGGTCAGGCATGGCAACCATGCCTTGGCAGGCTACTTCGATAGCGTCGTATGTTTCTGCACCCGCGAGGCGTGCCAACATCTTTTGGTCAGAGGCATTGTTTGAATTCCAAGCACCAGTAAACAGAAACGGCAGCAGTTGTCTGGCAATTTGATGGTCAGCAGCCCAAGCTGGTGTCTGATCTGCGGGCAGGCTGGCCATGCG
>NZ_JANXUQ010000101.1 GCF_025356155.1 Rhodoferax sp.
CCTGCAGCTTATACAGACCCCGGTTTTGCCCACTTCTTGAGCATTAACCGCCGCGACTAGCGTTTTCTGATACCCATGCCCGTAACCGATCTGTTTGCCCGCATTCGTCAGCATCTCTCAGTCCGCCACGCAGTACTTGGATGCATGCTGATCGGTGCTGTGGGCATCGCTGTAGGGCAGGCTAAGCCCACAGCCAGCAAACCATCGGTGCCTGTCTTGGTTGCGCCCGCGTCTGGGCAGCAGTGGCAGGACCTCACTGCAACGCAAAAGAAAATTCTGCAGCCACTTGCCAGTACATGGAACACGTTGAGCAGCGGCCACAAGGGCAAGTGGATCGCGCTGTCGCAAAGCTACGCTACGCGCTCCCCTGCCGAACAGGAAAAAATGCAAAGCCGTATGGTCGAATGGGCCGCATTAACGCCCAGCCAGCGTGAACGGGCGCGCCTTAATTTTGCGGAGACCAAAAAAGTACCCCCCTCAACCCGAGCGGCTGAGTGGGAAACATACCAAGGGCTGAGCAGTGAGGAAAAGCGTGACCTTGCAACCAAAGGCAAAGGCAAACCCACCGGTGCGGCGGTTGCCGTCACGCCGGTTCCGCCCAGCAAGTTGATCGCCGTTCCCATCACGCGCCATACCTCCCCCGACGATGCGGCTGCGGCTGCCGTCAAGCCCCGTATCGATCCCAATACACTGCTGCTTTTACCACCTGTTGCGCCTGCGCCAGCTCCGGCGCCCGCACCGATAGCCACACCGAGCCCATCAGTACCTGCGGTTAGCTCCGACTCCATCTCTCCAAATTAGGTCAGGTCGTCTTGCGTCGCGCAGGCAGGCTTTCAGTCGTGGCCTCGACCTACAATCGTCGTCGGTTTTAGATCCACACACAATGCACATTGAAATGACGACCCCTGGTTTGTGGCGCCGCATGGCGTGCTGGCTGTACGAAGGCATGCTGCTGTTTGGCGTCGTTTTTCTGTCGGGTTATTTGTTCGGCACGCTAAGCCAAACCCGAAATGCAATGGACAACCGCCACGCCTTACAGGCCTTTGTTTTTGTCATCTTCGGCATCTACTTTGTGTGGTTCTGGGCAAAAGGTCAGACCTTAGCCATGAAGACATGGCACATCCGCATCGTAGGCCTTGAAGGTAAGCCCATCACCCAGACCCGTGCGCTAGGTCGTTACGCCCTGAGCTGGATGTGGTTCTTGCCACCGCTGATGGCACTCGCGCCTTTTCAGTTGGGTGGTGGCGAATCGGCCGTCATCATCATTGGCTGGATCGTGGTGTGGGCCTTGCTCAGCCGCTTCCATCCGCAAGGCCAGTTTTGGCACGATGCCTGGGCTGGCACGCGCCTGATCAGCTCACAACCCTTGAGCCGCTAACGCGTAGTCCCGCCCGTGAAATCCAATACATCCACCCTTTCAGCCAACCCGCAAAAAGACCGTAAGGGCTTAAACCGCGTCTGGCATGCCGCAGGTTATTCGGTTGCTGGCCTGCGGGCGGGGTGGCACGAGACAGCATTCCGGCAGGAAGCGATTGCTGCAATCGTGTTACTCCCCCTGTCGCTGTGGCTGGGCCGCACATGGATAGAAATCGCCCTACTCGCCGCCAGCGTGGTCTTAGTGATGATTGTCGAACTGCTCAATACGGCGGTGGAAACAGCCATTGACCGCATAGGCCCTGAGTGGCACGACCTGTCCAAACGCGCCAAAGACATGGGGAGTGCAGCCGTTTTACTCAGTCTGCTGGTATGTGCAGGTATTTGGGCGGCGGCGCTGTTCCACCGCTTCGTTGTCTAGGCTAGACGGCGGATTCGTCCTGCTCGCCCGTGCGGATGCGTACGACGCGCTCCACGCTGGTAACAAAAATCTTGCCGTCACCGATCTTCCCGGTATGCGCGGCCTTAACGATGGCATCCACACAGCGGTCGACGTCTTCGGTCTTCACGACGACCTCGACCTTGACCTTCGGCAAAAAATCGACCACGTACTCGGCACCGCGGTAAAGCTCAGTGTGCCCTTTTTGACGGCCAAAGCCCTTGACCTCGGTGACGGTGAGCCCGGTCACACCGCAGTCAGCCAATGCTTCTCGAACCTCTTCCAGCTTGAACGGTTTGACGATGGCGGTGATTTGTTTCATATGCTTCCTAAATAGTCAATGGGGGACAGCGTCGCGCGTCCCTTGCGCCTGTCCTTAAAGTCTCACGCCCTAAAGCGGTTGGTAATAGGATACCGCCAATCCTTGCCAAAGCTGCGGTGGGTTACCCGAATCCCTACCGGAGACTGGCGGCGCTTGTATTCGTTGAGCTTGATCAGGCGCGTGACCTTCTCCACATCGGCCCGCTCGAACCCGGCGGCGATGATGGACTCAATGCTCTGGTCGTTCTCCATATAGCGATCTACGATGGCATCCAGCACCTCGTAGGGTGGCAGGCTATCCTGGTCCTTCTGGTCGGGGCGCAACTCGGCGCTGGGAGGCCTCGTGATGATGCGCTCAGGGATCGGGCTGGCACCCGTGCCATACGGGTCATTGGCGTTGCGCCATTGCGCCATCTTGAACACCAGTGTCTTAGCCAGGTCCTTGATAACGGCAAAACCGCCTGCCATGTCGCCATACAGCGTGCAATAGCCCGTCGCCATCTCACTCTTGTTGCCCGTTGTCAGCACGATGCTGCCAAACTTATTGGACAAAGCCATCAGTAGCGTGCCGCGGATGCGGGCTTGAATGTTTTCTTCGGTGGTATCTTCTGCGCGGCCAGCAAACTCGGTTGCCAAAGAAGCCTTGAACGCTTCGAACTGCGGCAGGATAGAAATCTCGTCATACCGCACACCCATGCGCTGCGCCATCTCGCGAGCGTCCAGCCAGCTGATGTCGGCCGTATAGGGCGAAGGCATCATCACCGCGCGCACCTTGTCGGCGCCCAGCGCATCGACTGCAATCGCCAGCACCAGCGCTGAATCAATACCGCCCGACAGACCCAGCAGCGCGCCAGGAAAGCCATTCTTGCCCACGTAGTCACGCACGCCCAACACCAGCGCGTCCCACAAATCCTGCTCCGGCGTGCGCACTGGTTCTACGGTTGCTTCTATATTGATAGCGCCTTGTCCATATTTCAAGAGGGCTACAAAGCTATTTTCCTTAAAACTCTCGGCTCGGCCAGCCAACGAGCCGTCGGCATTCAGCGCAAACGAGTGGCCTTCAAACACCACCTCATCCTGCCCGCCCACGAGGTGCGCATAGACCAGGGGCAGCCCAGTCTCTTGCACGCGCAGGCGCATGGTGTACTCACGCTCATAACCCTTGCCCACATGGAAGGGCGATGCGTTGATGACCGCCAGCATCTGCGCACCAGCTTCTTTGGTCAACTGCGCGGGCGCTTCAAACCAGGCGTCTTCGCAGATCAACAAGCCCACGCGGATACGCTGCCCCTCAACACCGGCCTCGAATACACACACACCATCACCCGGGGTGAAGTAGCGCCGCTCGTCAAACACCTGGTAATTGGGTAGTTCGCGCTTGGCATAGGTGGCTACCACCTTGCCCTCACGCAGCACGCTGGCGGCATTGAAGCGCTGTTGCACAGCGACCGACCGTGTGCGGCTGTCGCCACCCATGGGGTGCCCGACGACCACAGCCAAATCTTTTAACCCGGCCAATGCATGGGCCACCATTTTCACGGCATCATCGCAAGCTTGGATAAACGCCGGGCGCAGATACAGGTCTTCGGCGGCATACCCGCAAATCGACAATTCGGGGGTCAGCAGCAGGCGCGCGCCATCGGCGTAGGCATCCTTGGCTGCAGTGATGATTTTTTGGGCATTACCCTCCAGATCACCCACGATGAAATTGAGTTGCGCAACGCACAGTTTGAGAGTCATGAACCAGGAATATTTCGAGAATTTCGTTAAACGCCGCGCCGGCGCAGCGCGCCTCGCGCACAGGGTACGCCTTGGCTGAGGATTATGTCATTCGGGTGCTGAACTCGCCGCTGGACGTGGACGCTTGCGCGTGGGACGCGCTGCTGCAAACCCAGCCCAACCCCAGCCCCTTCATGCGCCACGCCTACCTGGCCGCGCTGCATGCCAGCGGCAGCGCCGCGCCGGCAACGGGTTGGACGCCGCATTTCATCATGCTGAGCATCGGCAACGAACTGGTCGCCGCCTGCGCCCTCTACGAAAAGGTCCACTCCTACGGCGAATACGTGTTTGACTGGGCCTGGGCAAATGCCTACGCACAGCACGGCTTGCCCTACTACCCTAAAGCAGTAGCGGCCGTGCCCTTCACGCCCGTGCCCGGCGCGCGGCTCATGGCGTGCGATGCAGCGGCGCGTGCGGCGCTGGTGCAGGCGATGGTTGCATGGTGCGATCAAAACGGCATGTCGTCCCTGCACCTGCTGTTTGTGAACGAAGACGATGCGGCTGCCTGCGCACAAGCGGGCCTGATGTTGCGCCACACCGTGCAATTTCACTGGAAGAATACAGAGCCCGGCTATTCAGACTTCGATGACTTCCTCTCATCGCTTTCCCAAGAAAAGCGCAAGAAAATTCGCCAGGAGCGGCGCAAAGTCGCAGAGTCCAGCGTCAGCTTCCGTTGGTCACTGGGCCCAGACATCACCCTGTCCGATTGGGACTTCTTTTACCGCTGCTATGAACGCACTTATCTCGAACACGGCAACGCCCCCTACCTGAGCCGCGACTTCTTCCAGCGCATGGCCGACACCATGCCCGAGCACTGGCTGCTCTTCATCGCAGAGCGCGACGGTAAAGCGATTGCTAGCAGTTTGATAGCGCTTGACCAATATTCCACAAGGGCTACAGACACGAAAACCCAAGGAGACAACACCAAAGTAGCCTACGGCCGCTACTGGGGCGCACTAGAACGCGTGGACTGCCTGCACTTTGAAGCGTGCTACTACCAGCCCCTGCAATGGTGCATAGACCACGGCTACCACCGCTTTGAAGGCGGCGCCCAGGGGGAACACAAAATGGCGCGTGCCCTGCTACCCGTCAAGACCACCAGCGCCCACTGGCTGGCGCATCCGGCGTTTGCCGATGCGGTGGCGCGGTTTCTGGAGCGCGAGGGTGAAGGGATCGGTGAGTATCTGGACGACCTCAAGCAGCGCAGCCCGTTCAGAAGCGGTGATTGAATCGCCGCGACGGGCAGGTTCTGGCAACCGCGGATTAGGGGTACGAACCCTCAAGCACCAAAGGGGCGATTTCATTTGAAAAACTGGAAGCCAGAACCTGGGTCTGCGCGTACCCCAACTGCTTGAACACAGGATAGGCGATAGTGGTCAGTGGCACTCTTCGCGTCATGCTGAAATTGTTGTCGCAGTAAATGACAACCTTTGAGGCTTTGGACGGGATCACCTTTGCAAACGACTCGTCCGTCAGCTCGGTGGCAGGCAGGTTCTTCGCTCCCCCGATGTGCGACTTTGCAAATGCGGCAGGGGAGCGCAAGTCGATCAACACAACACTGCCGTCCGCTAGCCCAGTAGCGACCGACTGAAACGACACAATGCGCTCCCCGTCCTTCAAAGCTGCCGCGTGAAATGCCTCGGGAGCAATGGCTTTTTTTATGCTCGTATCCTGTGCACCAGCAAACGGGTGGAGTGCCAGCAAACTGACCAAGAGCAAGACTTGCTGACCTGGGGTGGTGGGTTTCATGAAAGCAGTCTACAGCACGCTGCCACTCAGACCGTGCCCCAAACTAAACCTGCGTGGCCAGCCATCAGTGTGCCGGGTGCCCTCTTAAAATCTCCGAATGCATGCTTCCCCAGTCAGCCCCGCCCCCATCACCCACTACGAAAACTTTCCGGTCGCGTCCTTCCTGTGCCCCGCGCATTTGCGTGCGCCCATCGCCGCCATCTACCACTTTGCCCGCACGGCCGATGACATTGCCGACGAAGGGGATGCAAGCGCCGCGCAGCGACTGGATGAACTGCAGGCCTATCGCAATGACCTGGGCGCAACTTGCGCGTCGGCGACATCTGGCTCCGCCGCGATCACCTCCTCAAGCACACGCTGGCCCCAAGTTTTCGGCCCCTTGCAAATCGTATTACGGACCCATCGCCTCCCCGTCCAACTCCTGCACGACCTGCTCGACGCCTTTGTCCAAGACACCCGCAAGTCCGCCGCCGCCGAGGGCTATGCCACGCATGCCGAGCTGCTGGATTACTGCCGCCGCTCCGCCAACCCTGTGGGCCGCCTGCTGCTGCACCTGTACGGCGTGACCGACGCGCTGGCGTTAGAGCGAAGCGATGCGATCTGCAGCGCATTGCAACTGATCAACTTCTTGCAAGACCTGAGCGTGGACATTCCACGCGGTCGCTACTACCTGCCGCGTGAAGAGTGCGCGCGCTTTGGCGTGCCGCAGGCCGACATACTGGCACTGCGCCAAACACCATCCGCTACACAATTGATAGCTGCATGCTCAGCATCGGCGAGGGCTAGCATGGAGTTTGGCTCAAGCCTCGTGCACCAGATACCCGGGCGGGCGGGTTGGGAGTTGCGCCTGGTCGTGCAAGGCGGCTTGCGCATATTGGACCGCATTGAGGCGCTGCATTACGCCACATTGACCCAGCGCCCCACACTGCGCTGGTGGGATTTCCCGGTCATGTTGTGGCGCGCCATCTGGATGTAGTGGCCACGGCGCCGCGCCGCTTGGCATTTCATTGAACTGACTTATTGGCCTTTTAGCATCGCGGCCGATCATCCTCAATGAAGCGGCCCTCTGCTGCCACCCTGGAAGCCAGTTTGCCCATGCATCGCACTTTCTATCTGCTCTTGATCGTGCAATTCATATCGACCATCGCAGACAACGCCTTTCTCATCATTGCCATTGCCAGGGTCATCGAGCTGTCCGCCGCGGACTGGGTCACGCCCATGCTCAAGATCGGTTTTACCGTGTTCTATGTTTTTCTGGCGCCGTTTGTCGGGCCGCTGGCCGACGCCATTCCCAAAGGCCGGGTCATGCTGCTGGCCAATGCCCTCAAGGTCGGCTCGGTGGCGCTGTTGATCGGTGGCGTAGACCCCATACTGGCGCTGCTCTTCGGTGGACTGGGCGCCGCCATCTACGCCCCGGCGAAATACGGTCTGATCACTGAACTATTGCCCGCAAAAGACCTGGTGCGTGCCAACGGCTTCTTCGAAGCCACCACGGTGTGCGCCGTCATCTTCGGCACGGTGCTGGGTGGTGTGCTCATCAGTCCTGTCATGCCGCACATCGACCTGCCGACGGACTATGCACACGTCAACGGCGCGCCCACCGATCTCGTGGCCGGCATGCTGTGCCTGCTGGCTCTCACCGTGCTGGCACTGTCTCTGAGCTTTGGTGTCAGCGACAGCGGCAAGCGCTACCCCCACCACTCCTTCCACCCGGTGCGCATCGTTCGGCGTTTCTTTGACGAAAACGCCGTGCTGTGGCGGGATCCACTGGGTGGCGTCTCGATGTCGGTCACCACGCTGCTGTGGGGCGTGGGCGCCACGCTGCAACTGATCGTGCTGCGCTGGGCCCATGAGGCATTGGGTCTGACGCTGGCCCAGGGTGCCTACCTGCAGGGCGTGACTGCGTTTGGCGCCATTGCGGGTGCCGCCCTGGCCAGTCGCTTCGTGTCACTGCACCAAGCCATCAACGTGCTGCCCCTGGGGCTCGCCATGGGCCTGCTGTTTCCGGTGATGCTGGCAGTGCACTCCATCGAGGTCGCCGTGGTGCTGCTGATACTGCTGGGCACGCTGGCTGGCTTCTTCATCGTGCCCATGAACGCCCTGCTGCAGCACCGCGGTTGCAGCCTGCTGACCGCGGGGCGCTCCATTGCTGTGCAGGGTTTCAATGAAAACGCCGGCATGCTGGTGATGCTGGCGGTCTATGCCGTGGCGACCGCCCTGCAGCTTTCACTGCACACGCTGATCTGGAGCTTTGGGCTGCTGGTGGCTGGCTGCATGGCCATCATCATGGCCAGCCAGTACCGCGCCCAGTTTCACCGCCGGGCCGCCCCAAGGTGAAACACGCCATCCCGGGGCAGCGACCCGCGCAACGGCGGAGCGTGGGGGCCTCACGTCTTAAAACTGTCAACAAAGCATCATCAAACTGTTATGTGCGGTCAGTAGCCTCTGGGGCGTGAACCATCCAAACGAACTATTTGTAGAGTCCTTCGCCGCGCGCCCGCCCAGCTTGCGCATTGCGGTCGTGACCGAAACATTCCCCCCCGAAGTCAATGGTGTCGCCATGACGCTGGGGCGTATCGTCGATGGCCTGCTGCAGCGTGGGCATGCGGTGCAGGTCGTCAGACCGCGCCAAGCCAAGGAGAACCCGCTGACGACGACCCCGCGCAGTGGGCTGGACGAGGTGCTGTCACGCGGAGTGCCGGTGCCGGCCTATGGTGAGTTGCGCTTTGGCCTGCCGTCCAAAAACCGCCTGGTCAAGCTCTGGAGCGAAAAGCGCCCCGACATCGTGCATGTGGTCACCGAAGGGCCGCTGGGCTGGTCGGCGGTCGCCGCAGCGCGGGCGCTCCACCTGCCCGTCACCAGTTCCTTCCACACGAATTTTCAAAGCTATTCCACGCACTACGGCATTGGCTTGTTCAAGAAAACGATTGAAGGCTATTTGCGCAAGCTGCACAACCGCACCCAGGCCACGCTGGTGCCCACCCGTGCCATGGTGTCGGAGCTGGAAGCCCGGGGCTACCACAACGTCGGATTGATGTCGCGCGGCGTGGCGATTGAACAGTTCAGCCCGGCGAAGCGATCGGCTGAGTTGCGCCACAGTTGGGGCGTGGCAGACGGCAGCTTGGTCGTACTCCATGTAGGCCGCCTGGCCAAGGAGAAAAACATCGCCTTGGTCATTGCAGCATTCCGCGCCATCAAGGCGCGGGTGCCCACGGCGACCATGGTCTTTGTCGGCGATGGCCCGCTGCGCAAGCAAGCCCAGGAGTCGTGCCCAGAGGCCGTGTTTGCCGGTGTGCGCAAGGGGGAAGACCTGGCGCAGCACTATGCATCGGGCGACCTGTTCCTGTTCCCCAGTCTGACCGAGACCTTTGGCAATGTGGTGCCAGAAGCATTGGCCAGCGGCTTGGCCGTGGTGTCCTATGCGCATGCGGCCGCCAAAGAGCTGATCGTCAGCGGCCAGAACGGTGTGCTGGTGCAGGGTACCGATGAGCTGGACTTTGTGAACGCCGCCGTGTCTTTGGCCGCAGACCGCGCCCTGCAACAACAGCTTCGCCAGGCCGCCGCACCCAGCGTAGCCCACCTGGCGTGGGACGCCGTCTACGACAGCTTTGTCGAAACTCTGTCGGGCGTGCTGGAGCGCCATGGCCGGCAGTTTGGCCCGGCCCGCGCCCCGGCTCAGCCTACACCCCTGAGCCACTCCAGCGCATGAGAGCTTGACCCATGCACACGTGGTCGCCATCGACCAGCCCCTCGCACAGGCCAAACCCCTTGGGCGCCAACACAATGACGGTGGATCCGTGCTGAAACCAACCCATCTCCTGCCCCTTGCTAAAGGGTGCGTCACAGGCCACGGTCGTCGGACCTTGGTAGCGCAGGTGGAACAGCACATCCAGAAAATGCAGACGGATACTAGCCACCAGAATAGCGGCCACCGGCACCAGGGCCACGCGTTGCCCGGCACAGGGACCGTCGCCACCGAGCCGGGTGCGGATGAAGGCGCGCTCGTTCTTGCAAAACAGTTTCTCGACACGGCGCAGTGCAATCGGGTTGACGTTCCAGGTGTCGCCCGAGAAATAGCGCACACGTTCCACCGTGCAATCAAAGGGCGCGTGGAAGCGGTGGTACATGCTGGACGTCAGCCGCAGCGTGACGAAGCTGCCATCCACCCAGTCGGCGATGTTCTCCTCTTCCCCCAGCAGGTCTTGTAGCGTGTACGGAAAGCCCTTGGCCTGGAACACGCGTGTGCCCTCAATCGGTCCGTGCGCGCCCACGATGGCGTCCACCGGGCTGCTCATGACCAGCGGGTCCATCGCCACCGGGCGCAGGCCGGGCTTCAGCTCCCGCGTAAAGCAGTCGTGCATGCTGGTAAAGCGGCTCTTTTGGGCTTCGCTCAAGTCCAGCGCCGAAAAATATTTCCAGATCGCGATGGACAGGTCGCGCACCCAGGGCTGCTCGATCTTGCTGAACCAGCCCATGAACTGGGTCAGCCAGCGGCGCGGCAGGCGGTTGGTCAGCAAGAAATTCAGGTCCTCCTGGTTCAGGACGGAATGGATCTGTTGGCGCAGGCTCATGTCTCTAAATCTCGCAGTGTGTTTGTCATGAAAAAAGGTGTGTCCCGTGAATGAAATGATTGGTATGAATACCCTGTTGCTCTATGGCGTCAGCACCGCCGCCTTTGTGCTGGGCCTGCAGCGCGTTGCGCAACGCGCCGAACTGTCGCTGGCCAAGCACCGCTCCTTGGCGGGCCACCCCCGCATGGCGCGCCGCGTGGCCGCACTGCTGCCCAGCTACCGCTATGACGAGGCCCAGGCCTTTGCCGTGGATGGCGCGCCGCCCGAAGTGGTGGCGCAACGGCGCAAGGCGTTTGAGGCATTGGTAATGGAGATCGGCCAGCGTTTTCCCAAGAGCCTGAAGGCCAGTGCCGATGTGGCCAGCGGCCTGTCGGACCTGCAATTTGTCAGCGCCTACCGCATTCCCTTTCAGTTCCGTGCGTTGGCTGAGCGGGGCTTGAAGACCGGCTCGTTTGTGCAGTCCACCAGCGGCGTGACCATCACCGATCTGGATGGCAACCGCTTCTACGATTTGACCGGCTCTTACGGCGTCAACCTGTTTGGCAACGACTTCTACAAGGAATGCATTGCCCAGGGCGCCGAGACCGTTGGCGCCCTGGGCCCGGTGCTGGGCTCCTACCACCCCGTGGTGGCCGACAACGTGGCGCGCCTGAAGCGCATCTCGGGCATGGACGAAGTGTCCTTCCACATGTCGGGCACCGAGGCCGTGATGCAGGCTGTGCGCCTGGCCCGTTACCACAGCGGCCGCGCCAAGATCGTGCGCTTCTGCGGCTCCTACCATGGCTGGTGGGGCGATGTGCAACCCGGCATCGGCAACCCCGCCACCGAGCGAGACACCTTTACCTTGAAGGAAATGGGAGATGCCACCCTGCGCGTGCTGCGCAAACGCAAGGACATTGCCTGCATCCTGGTCAACCCGTTGCAGGCCCTGCACCCCAATGCGTCGGCACCGGGCGATTCGTCGCTGGTGGACAGTTCGCGCAAGGCCAACTTCTCGCGTATTGCCTACACCATGTGGCTGCAAGAGCTGCGCAAAATCTGCGACGAAAAGTCCATCTCGCTGATCTTTGACGAGGTGTTTGTGGGCTTTCGCCTGGCACCGGGCGGCGCGCAAGAATACTTCGGCGTGCAGGCCGACATGGTCACCTATGGCAAGACGCTGGGTGGTGGCCTGCCCATTGGCGTGGTCTGCGGAAAGCGCGCCTGGATGCAGCGCTTCAACAACACGGCCCCTGCCGACATTTGTTTTGCGCGTGGCACCTTCAATTCGCACCCCTATGTGATGGGGGCGATGAACGCATTCCTCCAACGCCTGGACACCCCCGCCATAAAGACCCTGTACGCCAATCTGGACGATACCTGGGACCGGCGCGCCCAAGCACTGAACCTGCGCCTGCAACAGGCCGGTCTGCCCGTGCAAGTGGCCCATCTGTCTTCCATCTGGACGGTGCTGTACACGCAGCCCGCCTGCTACAACTGGTTGTTTCAGCACTATTTGCGCCTGGAAGGCTTGGCCTTGAGTTGGGTGGGCACGGGCAGGATCATTTTCAGTTTGAACTACACCGATGCAGACTTTGACGCGGTGGCGGATCGCTTTGTACGGGCCGCCGAGACAATGCAGCAAGATGCTTGGTGGTGGAGCAACCCGGAGCTGAGCAACCAGTCCATCAAGCGCCGCATCCTGCGTGAGATGTGGAACGCGAAGTTCTAGAAGAACCCACCGGCCCCGCCCGGGGGCCGGATTCATCATTGCGGTAGAAGGGCTTCAGACCGGGTGCACGCCCTTGCGCGGCTCTATCAACTCACCCCGCAGCAAAGCCAGTGGCGCTTTGTGGTACAGGTAGATGTCGTGGAAAGGATCGGTCAAAATCTTGGTCATCCAAACCAGGCCCGACACCACGTCCTTGATGAAAAACAGATGGATGGTTCTGAACAACAGCCCACCCACACCGATCCACAGCCAGACCAAGCCCGTGTTGTGGGCAAATCCTTCCAGGCCGGGCCGGGGTTCAACCAGTCCTATCAAGCTGGGGTCAACTATCAGCACCAGCGGAGCAGCGGCCCAGATCGCCAGCAACACGATCTTGCGCCGCAGGTTGTAGCCCACCTTGATCGCCTCCTTGTGCTCCTGGCTTGCCTGGTTAACCTCGTCATAGCCCAGCGGCTCAAAAAAGAAGTGGCCCGATTGGCGTGTCGTCATGGACACCAGCCAGGCGATCAGCGCCGCAACGGCGGGGTCTTTGAACAGCATTGCATAAGCCACCACAAAACTGATGGCGCTGACCAAATGCAGCGACTGGTTGATGCGACTGTGGTGGTAGTAGCGGTGGTCGTCCCAACGCTGGATAGCCAATTGCTTGAAAAATTCATTCATGGATGGTTCGCTCCTCTGCGGCAATTTAGTGGCGGTGTGTGGCGGTGTTGTGACAAACGGTATGACACTTCGGTGAAAGTGCAGTGGGGCGTAATATGCCTAATGAAATCGCCCCCTGAACATGCTAGCGGCCTATGGCGAAATACTCAAACCCCATGCCGCGCACCAGTTGCGGGTCATAGAGATTGCGGCCATCAAATATCACCGGCTGCTTGAGCGTAGCCTTAATGGCATCGAAATCGGGGCTGCGAAATTCTTTCCACTCGGTGACGATGATCAATGCATCGGCGCCATTCAGGCATTCGGTTTGTGAGTCCGCGAAGCGCAGGTGCGGCTCGTTGCCATAAATGCGCCGTGTGGCATCCATGGCGACCGGGTCGTAGGCGGTCACTGTCGCACCAGCCTTTAGCAAATCGTCGATGACTGCCAGGCTGCTGGCCTCGCGCATGTCGTCGGTATTGGCCTTGAAGGCCAAGCCCCATAGCGCGAAGTGTCGCCCCTGCAAGTCGCGACCGAAGCGCGCCTTTACCTTATTGCCCAGTACATGTTTTTGCGCTTGGTTGGCAGACTCCACGGCATTGAGCACCTTCAACTCAATATCGGCCGCATGCGCCGCGGAGTGGATCAGGGCTTTCACATCTTTGGGAAAACAAGAGCCTCCATAGCCGGCACCAGCGTATAAAAAGTCATAGCCAATGCGCGGATCGCTACCAATACCTTTGCGCACGCTCTCGATGTCGGCGCCGATTTTCTCGGCCAGATTGGCCAACTCGTTCATGAAGCTGATGCGCGTGGCGAGCATGGCATTGGCCGCGTATTTGGTCAACTCGGCACTGCGGATGTCCATCAAAACCATGCGCTCGTGGTGGCGTTGGAACGGCGCGTACAGCGCCCGCATGTTCAGCGCGGCCTGCTCGTCCTCATAGCCCAGCACGATGCGGCCCGGGCGCATGAAGTCGTCGATAGCGGCGCCCTCTTTCAAGAATTCCGGATTGGACACCACGCTAAAGGGTGTATCCACTCCGCGTGCCCGCAGCTCCTGCTGGATCGCCGCCTTCACGGCATCGGCCGTTCCCACCGGCACCGTGCTCTTATCCACGACCACCTTGTAGTCGTTCATGTAGCGGCCGATATTGCGCGCCGCCTCCATCACGTAGTGCACATCGGCACTGCCGTCCTCGCCCTGCGGGGTGCCCACCGCAATGAACAGCACGGTGCCAAAGTGGGTGGCGGCCTGTACATCGCTGGTGAAGTGCAGGCGCCCGGCGCTGGCATTGCGGCGCACCATGTCCTGCAGGCCCGGCTCGTAAATTGGTATCTCGCCGTTTTGCAGACGGCTGACCTTGTCGGCGTCGGTGTCAAAACACATCACGTCGTTGCCTACTTCGGACAAGCAAGTACCGGTGACCAGGCCGACATAGCCCGTTCCAATGACAGAGATTTTCATATGCGTGGATTCCTTGGAAGACCTTCCCAGTCTGTCCACGCATTGCGAAAGTTTTGTGACACTGTGGCGCAGGTCCACAGGACACGAATTCGTCACTGAAATGACTTATGTGTAAGAGTGGCCCGATATTACATTTTGTAAACGGTATATATTGTTTATACCGTTGACAAAACAAGGCCGCAGAGCGCAATATTGCTGCCTGATGTCGATTGAACTTTTCGTGTGGTGGTTCCTGCTGTGTACCGTAAGCCTGGTCAATGTGCTGGGCCTGTCCTTGTCGGCCCCGGCGCTGAAGCGGCGCCACCCACTACTCCCCCCCGATGTGTACGCGACCCGGCGGCTGCAATTCATTTTGTCTGCCGGCTATGTGCTGGGCTGCGCTTACCGCTCCGCGCTGCCGGTGTACGACGTGCAGCGCCTGTGCCTGTTTGACTCCTGGATGTCCAGTGTCATCGTGGGTCGCACCGTAGCCACCATTGCCGAGTTGTGTTTTGTGACCCAATGGGCGCTGCTGTTGCACGAAACCGCCCGCGCCGCCGACAGCCGGATCGGCAAGGCGGTGGCCTGGATGATCGTGCCCATGATCGTGGTTGCCGAGACTTTCTCGTGGTACTCGGTGTTGACCACGTCCAATATCGGCCACGTGGTCGAGGAATCGCTGTGGGGCACCAGCGCCGCGCTGCTGGTGCTGGGTTTGGTGAGCATCTGGCCACGCAGCACACGGGCGTTGCGCCCCTATCTGCTGGCCTGCGGCGTGATGGCAGTGGCCTATGTGGGGTTCATGTTCATGGTCGATGTGCCCATGTACTGGTCGCGCTGGGTGGCCGACGAGGCCAGCGGGCGCCACTACCTGGGAGTGTTGCAGGGCATTGCCGACGCTTCTGGGCGCTGGGTGGTGTCCCACCGCTGGCAGGATTGGCAGAGCGAGATCGCCTGGATGACGCTGTACTTCAGCGTGGCCGTGTGGTTCAGCATTGCGCTGATCCACGCACCCTTTCTGGATCGCACGGCCTTAGCAAGGGCACGCCAGGGCTCTTGAAACCCCGCTGCAGGCCGGTGGCGAGCCGTTTGAGGGTACGCCGTGGATGTAACAATACAGTCCATGACCCCAGCGCAATACGTTCAAGAGAAGGCCGCCGCATCCGGCAGCAGCTTCTACTACGCCTTTTTGTTCCTGCCCGCTCCCAAGCGCGCCGCCATTACCGCCTTCTACGCCTTCTGCCGTGAGGTGGATGATGTGGTGGATGAGATGGTGGATGCCAGCATCGCCCAGACCAAGCTGGCCTGGTGGCAATCCGAAGTGGCGAAGGCCTTTGCCGGCCAGCCCAGCCACCCGGTCATGCAGGCACTGATGCCATTGGCTGCCGAGTTCCGCATCGAACAGCGCCACCTGCAAGCCGTCATCGAAGGCTGCCAGATGGACCTGACCCAAACCCGCTACCTGGACTACCCGGGCCTGCAGCGCTATTGCCACTTGGTGGCCGGCGTGGTGGGTGAGGTAGCGGCCGGCATCTTCGGGCAGACCCAGGCCAAGACCACCGAATACGCCCACAAGCTGGGCCAGGCCTTGCAGCTGACCAACATCATCCGCGACGTGGGCGAAGACGCGCTGCGTGACCGCATCTACCTGCCGGTCAATGAGCTCAAGCAGTTTGATGTGAAGGCGCATGAGATTCTGAAGCGCACGTATTCCGACAACTTCACCGCGCTGATGCGCTTTCAGGCCCAGCGCGCCCATGGCCTGTACGACGAGGCCCTGGCCCTGCTGCCTGCTGAGGACTTTCGCGCGCAAAAGCCTGGCCTGATGATGGCCAGCATTTACCGTGCGCTGCTGCGCGAGATAGAGCGCGACAACTTCCAGGTGCTGCACCAACGCGTCAGCCTCACGCCACTGCGCAAGATGTGGCTGGCTTGGAAGGTGCAAGCCTTGGGCAGACTATGACCCCCACGCTTGTCGCTGCGCGTACTGCACTGCCCCCCAAGGGGCCCCTCGCGGCTTGGGGCGGCCCAGCGCCGCTCGCGCTGTGAAAGTCGCGGTCGTCGGCGGAGGCTGGGCCGGCATGGCCGCCGCAGTCGCTGCGTGCGAACAAGGCCACACTGTCACCGTCTTCGAAGCCTCCCGCACGCTGGGCGGCCGGGCGCGGGCTTTGCAGGGCACGCTGCCCGACGGCACGCCCGTCACGCTGGACAACGGCCAGCACATTCTGATCGGCGCCTACACCGAGACCTTGCGCCTGATGCGGCTGGTGGGGCTGGACCCGGACGCGCTGTTGTTGCGCCAGGCCTTGTCCCTGCCTTTCCCCGATGGCACCGGCCTGCAAACGCCGGCCTATGCCGCCAACTGGCCTGCGCCCTTCGATGCAATTGCAGCCATTGCCACCGCGCGTGGCTGGACCTGGGGCGAGCGGCTATCGTTGATACGGGCCTCGCTGGGCTGGCAGTTGAAGCGCTTTACCTGCACGCCCGAGCTATCCGTCGCGCAACTGTGCGAGCGCATGGCGCCGCGCGTGCTGCACGAGCTGATCGAGCCGCTTTGCGTGTCTGCCCTGAACACGCCAGCGTCTAAAGCCAGTGCCCAGGTATTTTTGCGGGTGATGAAGGACGCGCTGTTTGGCGTGCGTGGCGGCTCGCACCTGCTGCTGCCCCGTACCGACCTCAGCGCGATGTTTCCGATTGCTGCCGCCCAATGGGTCACCCATCGGGGTGGTGAGGTGCATCTGGGCCAGCGCGCGACCAGCCTGCACTGGCAGGCGCCGCACTGGTTGCTGGACGGACGGGCCTTTGACCGAGTCATCTGGGCAACGTCTTCATCCAATGCGGCTGCAGC